>WHTW01000049.1 GCA_009377525.1 Rhodospirillales bacterium | reverse complement strand
CGACGGCAGTGCATGCACCCCTCCGGCAAAGCCGAGAGGCGGCTGCGCGCGCCGGCGCAAGCGGCACCCAACCATCAAAACCACTGTGACGAGCTACTAGTCGGACCGCGCCGTCCAGACAGCGAGTTCGTATCCCTCCGGATCGGCGAAGTGGAATCGGCGGCCTCCGGGGAAATCGTAGGCCGCTTTGACAATGCGCCCGCCAGCCGCCTCGATGCGGCGCTGGATGTCCAAAAGGTTGTTGGCATAGAGGATGACCAGCGGACCGCCGGCACCGCGCGCCTTGCCCGTGCCCGCAAAGCCGCCCGTCAGCCGGCCGTCGCGGAACTCGCAATAACCCGGACCGTAGTCCTTGAACGTCCAGCCGAAGACGTCGCCATAGAATGTCTTGGCGCGCGCCACGTCGGCCACGTCGAATTCGACATAGTCGATGCGGCGGTCGTTGTCGGTATTGGTCGTGGCCATGATCGCTCCTGGTCGAAGGGGAGGAGCGATCCTGTCCGATATTCGTGCTGGCGTCTTGACCGAGGCTGTGACCTCCGGTGCAAGCAGTGCTGTCAGTTGTGCTTGGCGAGCTCCAGTCGGCCGATCTGGTTGCGATGGACCTCGTCAGGGCCGTCGACCAGCCGCAGCGTGCGGGCCGCGGCGTAGGCCTTGGCCAGGCCGAAATCGCCGGAGACGCCGGCCGCGCCGTGTGCCTGGATCGCCATGTCGACGACGCTCGACAGCATCTTCGGCACGGCGACCTTGATCATCGCGATCTCGGCGCGCGCCACCTTGTTGCCGACCGTGTCCATCATGTAGGCGGCCTTGAGCACCAGGAGCCGCGCCTGCTCGATCATGATGCGCGCCTCGGCGATCCGCTCCAGCGTGACCGTCTGCTCGGCCAGCGGCTTGCCGAAGGCGACGCGCGACTTCACGCGCTTGCACATGTCCTCGAGCGCCCGCTCGGCCGCGCCGATCGCCCGCATGCAATGGTGGATGCGGCCCGGTCCCAGCCGGCCCTGGGCGATCTCGAAGCCGCGGCCTTCGCCCAGAAGGATGTTGGAGCGCGGCACGCGGACATTGTCGAACGTCACCTCGGCATGGCCGTGCGGGGCGTCGTCGTAGCCGAACACCGACAAGGGCCGCACCACCTTCACACCCGGCGTGTCCATCGGCACCAGCACCATCGACTGCTGGCGATGGCGGTCGGGATTCGACGGATCGGTCTTGCCCATGAAGATCGCGATCTTGCAGCGCGGGTCGGGCGCGCCGGTCGTCCACCATTTGCGACCGTTGATCACATAGTGATCGCCGTCGCGCAGGATGGTGCTTTCGATGTTGGTGGCGTCGGACGAGGCGACGGCGGGCTCGGTCATGGCGAAGCAGGAGCGGATCTCGCCGGCCAGCAGCGGCTTCAGCCACTGTTCCTTCTGGGCCTCGTTGCTGTAGAGCTCCAGCGTCTCCATGTTGCCGGTGTCCGGGGCCGAGCAGTTGAACGCTTCCGAGGCCATCGGCGCGCGGCCCATGATCTCGCACAACGGCGCGTATTCGAGGTTGCTGAGGCCCGCACCGTTGGCCGAATGCGGCAGGAAGAGGTTCCACAGGCCTTCGAGCCGCGCCTTCTTCTTGAGCTCCTCCATCAGCGCCGTCGGCTGCCAGCGGTCGCCGGTCTCGATCTCGCGGGCGTGCTGCGCCTCGTTGGGATAGATGTGCTGGTCCATGAAATCCTTGAGCTTGTCCTGCAGGGTCGTGACCTTGTCGGTGTAGGCGAATTCCATGGCGTGCCTCCTGATGTTGCGAGGGCATCCCTAAGGCCTCGCGACGCATCAGGAAATTGAATAGATTTCATGGTATCTCATGCACATGACTAATCTGTCGCGCATCGACCTCAATCTCCTGGTCGTCCTCGACGCGATCGTCGCCGAGGGCGGCGTCAGCCGGGCGGCGGCGCGGCTCAACCTCACGCAGCCCGCGGTGAGCCATGCGCTGGCGCGGCTGCGCGATCTGTTCGACGACCCGCTGTTCGTCCGCGAGGGCCGCAACCTCGCGCCGACGTCGCTCACCAAGCGCCTGGTCGAGCCGCTGCGCCAGTCGCTGCACGACCTCGGCGAACTGATCGAGAAGGGCGAGAGCTTCGATCCGGCGCGCGCCAAGGCGGGCTTCACGGTCTCGATGCGCGATCCGATGGAGGTGCTGATCCTGCCACGGATGATGCGCCGTCTCTCACGCGAAGCACCGGGGATCGACCTGCGCACGGTGCAGGTCCGCCGCCGTGGCCTCGAGACCGGCCTGGCCGATGGCACGCTCGATGCCGCGCTCGATGTCGCCTTGCCCCTGTCGGAGCGGATCCATCGCCAGCGCGTGAGCGCCGACCGCTTCGTGGTCGCAGCCCGCAAGGCCCACCCCCGGGTGCGGCCGGGCTTCACCCTGGCAACGTACCTTTCCGAGAAGCACGTCATGGTGACGTCGCGCCGTCGCGGCCCGGGCGCCGAGGACATCGAGCTTGGCCAGCACGGCCAGCGCCGCCACGTCAGCCTGCGCTGCCGCAACTATCTCGCGGCCTTCCGGGTGGTGGCGGAGAGCGATCTCGTGCTCACCATGCCGGCGCGCTACGCGCCGCTGCTGCTGGCGGCAGGATCGCCGGCGGTGCGGGCGCTGCCCATGCCGCTCCGGATGCCGACGCTCGATCTCTTCCTCTATTGGCACGACCGGGTCCACGACGATCCAGCCAATCGTTGGCTGCGCGCGCAGCTCGTCGAGGCGCTGGGCAAGACCGCCCGCATCGGCAAGACTGCGCGACCTTAAAAGTTCACCCGGAGTTTTGTCGCGTGTCATTCGATGCCAGGCCGACTGTCGATCAGCCCGACGACGATCCCTATCTCTGGCTCGAGGACATAGAGGGCAAGCGCGCACTTGCCTGGGTCGACGCCGAGAACGATCGCACGCTCAAAGCCTTCGGCGCGGCGCAATTCGCTGCCGACCGCGACACCCTGGCGGCGATCCTCGACCGGCCCGACAAGATCCCCCTGGTCGTGCGGCGCGGACCGTGGCTCTACAATTTCTGGATCGACGCCAAGAACCCGCGCGGCCTGTGGCGGCGCACCACGCTCGAGAGCTTTCGCCTCGACCAGCCGGACTGGCAGACCCTGCTCGATATCGACGCCCTGGCCGCGGCGGAAGGCGAGGACTGGATCTGGGGCGGTGCCGCCACGACGCGGCCCGGCACGCACGATCGCGCGATCGTGCGTCTCTCGCGCGGCGGCAGCGATGCCGTGGTGCTGCGCGAGTTCGACCTGCCGAGCCGGACTTTCGTGAAGGACGGCTTCGTGCTGCCCGAAGCCAAGGGCTGGGTGAGCTGGCTCGATCCCGACACGCTGTTGCTCAGCAGTGCCTGGGGCGGCGACGTCACGACATCGGGCTATGGGCGCACGGTGCGGCTGTGGCGCCGCGGCAGCGATGCGGCGCAGGCGCCGGTCGTCTTCGAGGTGCCGCGCAAGAGCATGTCGGCCGGCGCGGCCGTCGATCGCGAGCATGCTTCCAAGCTCGTATGGTACGTCGAGGATGTCGGTTTCTTCGATGTCAATCTCTGGATGGCGGACGGCGAGGGCAACAACCGCGTCAAGGTCGACCTGCCGACCGACGTCCAGGTGCTGACCCACTACGATTGGATGGCGATCAAGCCGCGCAAGGCCTGGACGGTGGGCGGCAGGACCTGGCCCACCGACACCTTGCTCGGCATCCGGCTCGACGCGTTCGTGGCCGGCAGCCGCGGTTTCACCGTGTTGTTCGAACCGGCCGGCCGACGGGTGCTGCAGGGCTTCTTCTGGAGCGCCGGGCGGTTGGTGCTGTCGATCCTCGACAACCTGCAGCCGGTGTTCGAGCTCCTCACACCGTCCGACGATGGCTGGGCGCGACAAGGCCTGACCGGACTGCCGGCGATCGGCGCGGTCGACATGTCAGCGCTGGACGTCGAGGCATCGGAAAGCAACGGGGACCTCGTCGCGACCGTGCAGGATCCGTTGACGCCGCATTCCCTGATGCTGCTTGCCGAGGGCAAGGGCCCGGTCGTGCTCAAGCGGTCGTCGCCGGCGTTCTCGCCGGAAGGCCTGGTGGTGACGCGCCACGAGGCGATCTCCGTCGACGGCGAGCGCATCCCCTATGTCCAGACCGGCCCGGCCGGCGAGACCGGCGATGCGCCGGTGCATCTCACCGGCTACGGCGGCTTCCGGCTGCCGAGCCGACCCTACTACAATGCGAGCATCGGCAAGCTGTGGCTGGAGCGCGGCGGCACCAGCGTCATCGCCAACATCAGGGGCGGCGGCGAGTTCGGCACGCCATGGCACGATGCCGGTCGCAACGCGGGCAAGCGGCTGACGCACGACGACTTCGCCGCCGTCGCTGCCGACCTGGTGCGCCGCGGCGTGACGCGGCCGGGCCGCATCGCCGCCGAGGGCGGCTCGAACGGCGGCATCCTGATCACCAACATGCTGACGCGCTATCCTGAGCGGTTCGGCGCGTTGTTCTGCACCATCCCGCTGATCGACATGCGCCGCTATTCCAAGCTTTCGGCCGGGGCGAGCTGGATGGCCGAGTACGGCGATCCCGACAAGCCGGAGGAATGGGCGTGGCTAAAGACCTACTCGGCCTATCATCAGGCGGTGCCGGGCCAGGGCTATCCGCCGATCCTGATCGCCACGACGCGCCGCGACGATCGCGTGCATCCGGGTCACACCCGCAAGATGACGGCCAAGCTGCGCGCCATGGGCTACGATCAGGTCTATTTCTACGAGCCTGCCGCGGGCGGCCATGGCTACGGCAAGGACAACAAGGAGCGGGCCGCCTTCTCGGCGCTGGGCTACACGTTCCTCAAGGAGAAGATCGGCTGGTCGTAGGCTCGACGAGCCGCTTGGCCAGCAGGATGTCCGGCCGCCCGGCGCCGTTCACGTCGGGCAGCAGCCCGACGATCTTGTAGCCGTGCCGGCGATAGAAGGTGAGGGCATGCCCGTGGGCCGTCGCCTCAGTCGCCGCGACATGGCTCACCGCATCGGGCCAGAGGTCGCGGCCGAACAGGGTCGTGCCGCCGTAGTCGTCGTCGCTGCCGAGAAAGAGCGTCAGCACACCCTCGCTGCGGGCGCGGGCCTCGAGCGCGGCCAGCAGCGCCGAGCCGATGCCGCGGCGTTGGTTGTCCGGAGCCACGACCAGGGGATGGATCTCCCAGCCGTGGCTATAAATCCGGATCGCGCCGATCCAGCCGGCCAGTTGCTCGCCCTCCAGGGCGGCAAAGCCCAGCCAGTCACCATCCGCGCAGCGCAGCGCCACCTCGGCTTCCGCCTCGCCGGGTGCGTTGTAGGCCGACGACAGATGGGCCAACGCGTCGCGCAGGATCCTGGCCGCGTCGGCATGGCAAGCCGGATCGAGGCCACCGAAGTCGACGATCTCCATTCAGTTCCTTGAACCCTCGAAGGTGACGATCGCGGCACCGGCGCCGATCAGCAGTCCGCCGCCCACCTTGTTGACGATGCCGATGGCGCGCGGATTGGCGACGAAGCCGCGGGCGCGGGCGGCGACCAGGGCGTAGCCGAAGGCATTGGCGAAGGCCAGCACCAGGAACGTCGTCTCGAACACCACCATCTGGGTGAGGAAGTCGGCCTGCGGATCGAGGAACGCCGGCAGGAAGGCGACGAAGAAGGTGATGCTCTTGGGGTTGAGCGCCGTCACCAGCCAGGCATGACCCAGCATCTTGGCGGCCGACACGGCGTCGGTGCGCGGTGCCGCGTCCAGCGTGCCGCCGGCGCGCCAGAGCTTGACGCCGAGATAGACGAGGTAGGCCGCGCCCACCCACTTCAGGACGGTGAACAGCGTGGCGGAAGCCGCGAGCAATGCGCCCAGTCCCAGCATGGAGAGGGTCATGGCCGTGAAGTCGCCCAGCGCCACGCCCACGGTCATCGGCAACACAGTGCGCCAACTTTGGCCCAGGGCATACGAGACGACCAGAAGAACGGTCGGCCCGGGGATGATCAGCAGCACCGCCGAGGCGGCGGTGAAGGCGGCCCAGCTTTCGAACGTCATGCAATCCTCCTGTTACCCGGCGGATAAAGCCACAAGGATTCGTGGAGGTCAGCCGGCTTTGCTGCCTTGCCGCCGTCGAGCACGATCTGATTGGGCGGGGCAGGGGTGTCGAGCACCATGGCAGGTCTAAATCTTGTCAATGGATAGATAATCCACTGTCTAATCTTTACAATGGCAAGTCTCGGCTTGGTCGCTTGACACTCGATATAGCGCGTGAGGGGATGGCCCATGGCGCGGGCAAAGACGGCAAAACCCTATCACCACGGCGAGTTGCGCGAGGCGTTGGTCACGGCAGGCCGCAAGCTGCTGGAGGAAAAGGGCGTGCGCGGCTTCACCCTGCGCGAATGCGCCCGGCGCGCGTCGGTCTCCCATGCAGCACCAGCCCATCACTTCGCCTCGATCGACGACCTCCTGGCCGAGATCGCGACCCGCGGCTACCACGAGCTCAGCGCGGCGATGTCGGCCGAGGCGCGCCGCTCGGGCAGCGACGCGGCAGCCCGCCTGGTCGGCCAGGGCGTGGGCTACATGGCCTTTGCCGCGGCGAACCCGGTGCTGTTCCAGCTCATGTTCAGCCGCGAGGCCAACCGCTCCGAGGCACCGGAACTGGCCCAGGCCGCCAAGTCGGCCTACCACCTGCACCGCGAGGCGGTCGAAGCCGTCATCCCCCAGGCTTCGGGCGACGTGAAGGAGCGCATGGTCGACTTCGCCTGGGCGTCCGTGCACGGCTTCATCACCCTGGTCCTGGAAGGCCAGCTCGGCGAGAAAGATTCATCGCGCGCGCTCAAGGCCCGTGGCCTGGCGGCGCTATCGGCGATGGTCGAGGCCGTCGTCCGCGCCGGCGGCGAGCCCTAGCGTAGGTCGATACGAAACAGCAGCGCCTCGACGTCGCCGTAGGCCGGATCCTTGCGGAAGCGCTTCACGAACACGCCGCCATTGTTGGTGATGACCTTCTGCGACGGCACATTGTCGAGGTCGGTGGTGAGCTCGACATAGCCGAGACCCTCCTTGCGCGCCTCCGGCAGCAGCATTGCCAGAGCCCGCGTTGCGTAGCCACGGCCGCGCTTCCACGGCACCACGGCATAGCCGATATGGCCCAGGCAGTGCGGCGGCAGCGCTTCCGTGCCGGGCTGCCAGCGAAAGCCGATCGAGCCGCAGAAGCCGTCGTCCCATATCCAGCGCCGATAGCCCGGCAGGCGTGCCACCTGCGAGCCGTCGGGCAAGGTGATGGGACCGGCCTTGGCCTCGCGGTCGTCGAGCAAGGCGACGAAGGCCGCTGGATCGACTTCGATGTGTTCCAGCTCCTCGCGGGCGGCTTCCTCCAACCGGACATTGTCCGGCGACCAGCCGCGCCGGAGCGCGTCGGCGTAGGCGTCGAGATGCGCCAGCGAAGGCACAAGGAGCTGCAACGGACTATCCTCGGCAATGGCCGGCTGCTGTAGCATGTCGGGCCATGAGTTCCAGCCCTGTCCTCGTCCTGGACATCGACGGTGTCGTCTCGCTCGCCCAGCCGGGCTCGACGGCGCCCTGGTACGCCAGCCTGAAGGCCGACTGGGGCTTCGACCATGACGAGATGGCGCGCGATTTCTTCCGCCGCGATTTCCTGGAGGTGCTGCGCGGCCGGCTCGATCTCTACGTCGCCCTGCACGGCTGGCTGGAAACCAAGGGCATGGCCGACCGGCTGGAGGAGTTCGTCGCCTACTGGTTCGCCAAGGACGCCGTCATCGACCGCGACGTGCTGGCGCTGGCCGACGCCTGGCGGCAGCGCACCGGCGGCCGCTGCTTCACGGCCTCCAACCAGGAGCACCATCGCATCGCCTATCTGCGCGACGAGGCGGGGCTCGGCCCGCATTTCGACGAGATCATCTATTCGGCGGCGCTGGGCGTCTGCAAACCCGACCGCGTGTTCTTCACCAACGCCCAGGCACGCATGGGCGTGACGGCGGCGCAGTCGATCCTGTTTGTCGACGACGCGGCGGCCAACGTCGACGGCGCCCGCACCTGCGGCTGGCGGGCGATGCTCTACCGCGGCCCGGAGAGCCTGAAGCGCGCGCTCGAGAGCTGGGGGTGACGCCCACTGTCATCTAGGCCCGCCGCAGTTTCACCCAGATGATCGCGTGCAGGACCATCCACATCGGCACCAGCACCGTGGGCACGAACGACAAGGGCAGGCGCGTCATGGCCTCCGAGCCCGGATCAGGGAAAATCTGCAACAGCGAACCCGGCGCCGACATCACGCCGAGGCCGATCGCAACCACCAGGTCGAGCATGCCGAAGGCGTTCCAGAGATGCAGCACGGCCTTGTTCCTCGCGGGGTTGCGGGCAAGCCAGATCAGCGGCAGCGCCACGACGCCGCTGATGATGTCGCCCCAGCCGGCCGAATGAGGGAACGGGCCGGACATCCGGCCCTCGGCCGCCACCAGCAGGAACAGGATGGCGAACACGCGCCCGACATTCAGGCCGACCAGAAGCGGCAGCGGCAGGCCGAGCATCGCTTTGCGCGCCCCCGGCCAGGCCGTGGCGACGATGGCGGCGGTCAAGGGTGCCGCCACGAAAAGACCCATGATCGGGAAGGGTCTTGCCAGCGCGGCCCAGCCCACCGCGCTGCCCGCCGTGGCGATGCCGACCCACAGGCCGAGCAGGGCCGCCATGACGATCTTGGTCTCGCGCGATGCGTCGAGGAAGACGAGCAGGGTGCTGATGACGAAGACGATCAGCGCGGCGGTGGCGACGGTTCCGAGGAAGTCGAGCATGCGGGGTCCTCCGATCAGGTTGCCGAAGGGTCGTGTGCCGCTAAAGATGTTCAACATCATCTTTATGGAGGACGCCATGCCCTATTCGGCGACGCACAAGCGGCAGACCCGCCAGCGCATCCTCGAAAGTGCGCGCCGCCTGTTCAACAGCAAGGGCTTCACCCAAGTCTCGATCGGCGAGGTGATGGAGAATGCCGGCCTGACGCACGGCGGCTTCTATCGGCATTTCAAGGACAAGGACGAGCTCTACGCCGAGGCCGTGCGCTGGTTCCTGTGCGAGGAGGCGCCCAAGCCGTGGCGACGGCCGCGACGCAATGCGCACAAGTTGCGCGCCGAGCGAATCGTCGACGCCTATTTCTCGCGCGACCATTTCGACGATCGCGAGAGCTGCTGCCCGCTGATCGCCCTGCCATTCGACATTGCGCGCAGCGGCGACGGCGTGAAGGCAGCGTACCAGGACGTCCTGGAGAAGCTGCTCGGGCTGCTGCAGGCCGACCTCGCCGGCCCGCAGGCGCGCGAGCGCGCTCTTTCCGTGGCGGCACTGTGCGTCGGTGGCCTCGTCACGGCGCGCGGCGTGACCGATCCGGGCCTCGCACAGGAGCTGCGCCAGGCCGCCTACCGGCAGGCGCAAACTATGCTAATAGCCCGCCCATGCTGATGTTCGACATACCCTTTGGCACGACCGATTGGGAAGGCGTGGAGCGCACCGAGCATGCCGGCGAGACCGGCAAGGCCTACTGGCGCACGCGGACCTTCAACAACATCCGGGTGCGCATGGTGGAATACACGCCGGGATATCTCGCCGATCACTGGTGCCAGAAGGGCCACGTCCTGCTGGTGCTGGATGGCGAACTGCACACCGAGCTCGCCGACGGCCGCACCGTGGTCCTGAAGCCGGGCCAGAGCTACCAGGTTGCCGATGGCGACCTCGCCCATCGCTCGAGCACCGAAAGCGGCGCCAAACTCTTCATCGTGGACTGACATGACAGACAAGATCGGATTCATAGGCGTCGGCACCATGGGCGAGCCGATGTGCCGCAACCTCGCCCGCAAGAGCGGGTTGGAAGTGCTGGCCGCCGATCGCGACGAGGCGCCGCTGAAGCGCCTGGCCGCCGACGGCGTGAAAAGCGCCTCGCTCGACGAGATAGCGGCCGAATGCCGGACCATCATGCTCTCCCTGCCGGGCGGCAAGGAGGTCGAGCAGATCTGTCTGGGCGAGGGCGGCCTCGTCTCCAAGGCCAAGCTCGGCTGGACGGTGATCGACCTCAGCACATCGCCCATAAGTCTGGCGCGGCGGCTCTATGCCGAATTCGAGGGCTGCGCCTCGGCCTTCGCCGACGCGCCGGTCGCGCGCACGCGGCAGGCGGCGATCGACGGCACGCTGTCGATCATGGTCGGCGGCACCCAGGAGTGCTTCACGCGCATCGAGCCGCTGTTGCGCTGCATGGCGAGCGAGGTGACTTATTGCGGCGACGCCGGCAGCGGCCAGGCGGTCAAGATCCTGAACAACATGATCCTGTTCCAGACCGGCGTGGCGCTCGCCGAGGCGCTGGCCATCGCCCGCGCCCACGGCGTCGACGGCAAGGTGCTGTTCGAGACCCTGACCAAGGGCTCGGCCGATTCCTTCGCGCTGCGCAACCACGGCATGAAGGCGATGCTGCCGGGCGCCTTCCCCGAGCGCGCCTTCTCGGTGGAATACGCGCTGAAGGACCTGTCCTACGCCATCCAGATGGCCGAGGAGCGCGGCGTGCCGGCGCTCGGCGCCGACGTCGTGCGCGAGCTGATGGAACGCGCCGCCGAGCTCGGCCACGGCAAGGAATACTGGCCTGTCCTCCTGAAGGCGATCGAGGACGCGACGGGGAAGTAGCTGGAGCACGGACCTCCAGGTCCGCTCATAGTCTTCGTCTTCCGGACCGCGGCCTCCGGCCGGCATCATGATTATGAGCGGACCTGGAGGTTCGCGCTCCGGCAAGACTACGCGGGCGTGGGACGGGCTGAATTCGTTGGACCGCTGCACGGCGCGCCGCGCCAGCTGAGACCGGTAATTCCAGAACGCATCCGCATCGAACGCAAAGGGCCGCCAGTCGGCAAAGAGCCGCATCGTCCCCTGCACGGCCTCGCGCCGGCATTGCCGTAGATCGCCGTCGACCAGCGATTGGTCGATACCCGGCTTCTGCCATCCGTGGCCGTTCCGCAGGCCGATGACGCCAGCAGCACCGCGGTGGCCAAGACTTTGCGCATGTCGGTGATATGGTCCATTCACGACACGACGTTGGAAAGGGAGAAAGGTTCTATGGCGCGAATCGCTGTGGGTGGATTCCAGCACGAGACCAATACCTTCGCGCCGCAGCAGGCGACCTGGGAGGAGTTCGTGCGCGCCGACGCCTGGCCACCCTTGCTGCGCGGGCCGGAGATGATTGCGGGCGTCGAGGGCTTCAACATCCCGATCGCGGGTGCGGTGAAGCGCCTGGCCGAGCTCGGCCACGAGGTCGTGCCGCTCGCCTGGGCGGCGGCGGCGCCGGCGTCCTACGTCACCGAGGATGCCTACGAGAAGATGTGGGCGCTGTTCGACGAGGATCTCGCGAAGCTCGGGCCGTTCGACGCCATCTACCTCGACCTGCACGGCGCCATGGTGGCGGAAAACATCGAGGACGGCGAAGGCGAGCTGTTGAAGCGCATCCGCACGGTCGTCGGCGGCGCCATGCCGATCGTGGCAAGCCTGGACTATCATGCCAACCTAACGTCCGACATGGCGAGCCTGGCCACGGCGCTGGTCGGCTATCGCACCTATCCGCACATCGATATGGCCGTGACCGGCAAGCGCGCCGCCGAGCTTCTGGATCGCCTGCTCAAGGAGAAGCGGCCGGTCTATCGTGCCTACCGCCAGCTCGATTTCCTGATCCCACTGGTCTGGCAATGCACCTTCATCGAGCCGGCCAAGGGCATCTTCGATCTGGTGGGCGAATTGGAAGCCGGCGAGAAGAGCCACAACCAGGGCATCGTCAGCGTCACCCATACGCCGGGCTTCCCGCCGGCCGACATCGCCCAGTGCGGGCCGGCGCTGGTGGTCTACGGCCACGACAAGGAAGCGGTCGAAGCCGCCGCCGACAAGCTCGCCCAGACAGTGAAGGCACAGGAGAGGGCCTTCGCCGGCGAGCTGCTCGATCCCGACGCCGCGGCGCTGCGCGCCGTCGAGCTTTCCAAGAACGCGAAGAAGCCGATCGTGCTCGCCGACGTGCAGGACAATCCTGGCGCCGGCGGCACCTCGGACACGGTCGGGCTGCTCGCTGCCCTGATGCGCCACAAGGCAAAGGGCGCGGTGATCGGCATGATCGTCGACGAGGAGGCCGCGAAGGAGGCCGTCGCGACGGGCGAGGGCAACGTCATGCATCGCGGTATCGGCGCTGTCGTGGGCTATGCCGGCGAGAAGCCGGTCGTGGCCGACTGGCGCGTCGTCAAGGTCGGCGACGGCAAGTTCACCGGCACCGGTCCGTTCTACGGCGGTGCGAGGTTCCAGATCGGGCCGATGGCGCTGGTGACCGACGAGGCGAGCGGCGTGTCCGCAGTGCTCGCCAGCAAGCGCATCCAGGCCGCCGACCAGGAGATGTTCCGCCATGTCGGCGTCGAGCCGTCCAAGGTGCCCATCCTCGGCCTGAAGTCGACGGTGCATTTCCGCGCCGACTTCCAGCCGATCGCCGAGACCATCCTGGTCGTGCAGTCGCCCGGTGCGCACATCACCGATCCGATCGAGATGCCCTACAAGCACCTGCGCAAGGGCATCAAGCTGAAGCCGATGGGGCCGGTGTGGAACGGCGCGTAGATTCTTCTCTTCCGGACCGCCGGCCTCCGGCCGGCTCATGAAGCCGGCGAGACGCCGGCGGTCCAGAAGACTATGAGCGAAAAGCCGGTCTGAGTGCCCACACCATCGGCACCGTCGTCAGCGCGATGCAGGCTACGACGGTGAGCGCAATCGGCAGGCTGGTCGCGTCGCCGAGAAGGCCGGCGAGGAACGGGCCGGTCGCACCGGCGACCGAACCGCCGGTGTAGAAGATGGCGAAGGCGTGCGTGCGCTTCTCCGGACTCACGAATTCCGGCACCGTGCCGTAGAGCACCGACGAGGTGCCGTTCAGCGCTAGACCGACGGCCGGCAGCAACACGAGCGCGAGTGGCAGCGACAATGGCAACAGAAGCAGGATGAGGCCTGTGGTCGCCGCTTCCGTCAGAATTACCGACGGCACTACGCCGAGTTTTTCGCCGACCCAGCCCATCACCAGCTTGCCCGCCGCACCGCCGGCGAACAGCAGCGACAGGCCCAAGCCGATGGTCGGCAAGTCAGCGCCTTTGTCGCGCAGTAGGAAGGGCAAAAAGATCAAGAAACCAGTGCGCACCAGGTTATCGGCAATGTGAATGGAGAACAGCAGCCAATAGGCCCACGGCCGATCCTGCCCGGCCACCGCTGACTTCGGCTCATCGCCCTTGTCGTGCAGCGGTACGGGCTTCAGCGTTCCCAGGATCACACCGGCGCCGAGCACGGCGAGGGCTGCGATCACGATCAGCGCCTGTTGCCAGCCCAACGCCGCGGCGATCACGGCGAACAGGGCCGGCAGCAACACCTTGCCGACATCGCCAGTGAAATTGTAGGTGCCGAGCGCGGTGCGTGAGCGCAGGCCGGAGTAGGCGGCGGATACCAGGCTGGAGCCGATCGGATGCTGCGTGCTGCCGCCCAGTCCCGCCAGCAGAAGCCCGATGACCACGCCATAGAGCGACCCGGTGAGGCCCGCGAGCCCGTAGCCGACAGCAATCAACGCCGTGCCGATCGCCAGAACCTTCACGCCGCCGAAGCGCACGGCGAGCTTGCCCGACGGGATCTGTCCCACCGCCATGGCGCCGGAATAGACGGTCTTGAACGCGCCGATGGCCGCATAGCTCAGGCCGAACTGGGCCTGCAACAGCGGGTAGAGGACGTTCAGAAGATCGGTGAAACCGTCATGCAGCGCATGAGCCCCGCCGCACACCGTGAGGGTCCGGCGGGGTGAAACGGAAGGAGTGACGGCGACTGTCATCTCCCTGTCACAATACTACCGACCGGGCATCGCCCTGAACCAAAAAGCGATCTGTTGCTGGAAATCGTTTTCGGCGAAGGTCGTGTCGGTGATCAGGGAAGGCTTGCCGTTGCGCGGATAGCGCACACTTGCAAGCCGTGTGAACTTGGTGTCGCTGAGATGCAGCAGCAGCACGTCGCCCTGGCGGCGCATGAAGATCAGGTCGTGGATCTTGCGGATGTTGGTGAGGCTCACCACGAAACGGCTCTCGCCTTCCTCCTGCGCGATCTGGCGGACCGGGATGTCGCGGCCCTCGTTGGTGATGCCCATCAGCGCCAACGCCTCGGGCGCCAACATGTTGTCCTTGCCGCTCTTCTGGATCCACAGAACCAGCCGGTCGCCGCGCGGCGACAGCGTGTAGCGAGGCTTGCTTTGGCCGAACAAGCCTGACGTCGTACAGGCGCCGACGGGTAGGGCTAGGGCGGCGAGAACGAACGCGCGACGCGCAAATACGCTTTTGGTCAACCTTGATCCTTCCCAAGCTTTTCCATGTCGACCATCACCGGGGCGATGGTCTCGAGCGCGCCGTCGCGGATGGCGCGGAAGAAGCAGTTGTGGCGTCCGGTATGGCAGGCCACGCCCTTCTGGTCGACCAGGACCAGCAGCGTATCTCCGTCGCAGTCGATCCGGAGATCGACCAGGGTCTGGATGTGGCCCGACGTGTCGCCCTTGCGCCACGGCGCCTTGCGCGAGCGCGACCAGTAGCAGACGCGGCCGGTGCGCATGGTCTCGGCGACGGCATCGCGATCCATCCAGGCCATCATCAGGATTTCGCCCGAATCGTGCTGCTGGGCGATGGCCGGGACGAGGCCCTGGGCGTCGAACTGAATGGCGGCGATCGCCGTGTCGATGGCGGCCGGCAGGTAGGTCGTCGGGACAACGTTGGCTGTGCTGGGCATTGGGGCGAGCCTTGGCCTGCGAACGGAACGGGGCGTATAATCGCCCGACACCAGCTTGGCAAATCGGGAACCGCGTGAAGAAGACCGCCAAAGCCTCGGCGCACGGCCACGACCACAAGCACTGCATCGAGGACGCCCTGGCGGCGGCCGAGAAGCTGTGTGCGGAAAAGGACCTGCGCTTCACGCCGCTGCGCCGCCGCGTGCTCGAGCTGGTGTGGTCGAGCCACAAGCCGGTCGGCGCCTACGCCCTGCTCGACGAGCTGCGCAACGAGGAGTTGGGCTCGGCGCCGCCCACGGTCTACCGCGCGCTCGATTTCCTGATCGACAACGGCCTGATCCACCGCATCGAGCGCATGAACGCCTTCGTCGGTTGCAGCCATCCCGGCGAGGCGCATCGCGGCTTCTTCCTCATTTGCGGCGATTGCGGCAATGCCGAAGAGCTGCACAGCGAGGGCCTGGCCGACACTATTGCGTCGAGTGCCAATCGCCGCGGGTTCGCCGCGCGCGACATGACCCTGGAAGTGATGGGCACCTGCGCGGAGTGCCGGAAAGGCTAGCTGGGGGCACGCCACGCCACTCCAGTGGCGCATCATGGTCTTCCGGACTGCGCGCTCATGATTCATGAGCGAGCCAGAGGCTCGCGGTCCAGAAGAGCATGAGAAGACGCGCCACTGGAATGGCGTGCCGCCCAGCGCTACGCGTTAAGCATCCACCATCAGGACCGCTTCATCATGTCGACAGTCTACAAGATCGTTGCTGCTGATCTGTGGCAAGCAGCGGAAGACAACGGCGTTTTTACCGGCGCCGGAATAGACTTGACCGATGGTTTCATCCATTTGTCCACGGGAGCGCAGGCGAGACGGACAGCCGAGCTGTATTTTGCAGGCCAGGACAATCTCGTCCTTGTGGCGGCTGATGGAGCAAGCCTTGGAGAAGCGCTGAAGTACGACCCTTCACGGGATGGCGATCTGTTTCCGCATCTCTACGGACCTCTGCCGCTGACGACCGTGCTGTCGGTCCGGCCGCTGCCTCTCGGTGCAGATGGCAATCACATCTTTCCAGGGGACGTGGACTGAGGCGTCGTCTCCGTTCACGCCTGGGTCAGGCGTTATGCGCCCGGTTCAGCCGGTCGAAGCCCTCGGCGAGGTCGGTCTTGAGATCCTCGACGTCCTCCAGGCCAATGTGCACGCGCAGCAGGTGCTTGCCTTTGGGCCACGGCACGGCGGTGCGGTACTGGTCGGGATGGGCCGGGATCATCAGGCTCTCGTAGCCGCCCCAGCTCGCACCCATGCCGAAGATGTCCATGCCGTCCAGCATCGCGGCCAATGCGTTGCGGCTGTAGCCGTCACGCAGGGTGAAGGAGAACAGGCCGGACGAGCCCTTGAACTGGCGCTTCCAGTTGTCGTGGCCGGGGCAGTCGGGCAGGGCGGGATGCAACACCTTGTCGACCTCGGGCCGCGCCTTCAGCCAGTGCGCGATCTCCACGCCGCTCTTCTCGTGGTGGCGCAGGCGCACCGCCATGGTGCGGAGCCCACGCAGCGCGAGGTAGCAGTCGTCGGGCGCGGCGTGGAAGCCGAAGCTCTGGCACGCCGTCTTGGCAACCTCGAACATCTGGCGCGTGGCGCAGGAGATGATGCCCATCATCGCGTCGGAGTGGCCGACGATGTACTTGGTGCCGGCGTGGATCGACAGATCGCAGCCATGGTCGAACGGCTTGAAGTAGAGCGGCGTCGCCCAGGTGTTGTCGATCATCACGACAGCGCCGTGCTTCTTGGCGATGGCAGCGATGGCGTCGACGTCCTGCACCTCGAAGGTCTGCGAGCCCGGCGCCTCAAGATAGACGACCTTGGTGTTGGGCTGGATCAGCTTCTCGATGCCTGCGCCGATCATCGAATCGAAGAAGGTCGTCTCGACGCCGAAGTTCTTGAGCGTGGTGTTGGCGAAGCGCCGCGCCGGACCGTAGGCGTTGTCGGTCAAGAGCATGTGGTCGCCTGTCTTCAGGAAGCCCACGATCGCGCCGGTAACGGCGCCGAGGCCCGACTGCACGGCGATCGACCGATGCGCGCCCTCGATGGCGGCAACGGCGTCCTCCAGCGCCTTCTGGGTCGGCGTGCCGTTGCGGCCGTAGCCGAAGCCCTCGAACGGCACGCGGTTCTCGAACTTCTCCATGGTCGGGGAAAGGATCGTCGAGGCGTGATAGACGGGCGGATTGACGATGCCGAAGTTGTTCGCGGGATCGCGGCCGGCGACGGCCAGAACGGTGTCGGGTCTGGTATAAGTTTTCTTTGAGGTCATGAATCTCACTATGGCACAGGCCTCACTTCGGCGGCCAGCGATAGACCTCCGGCCACAGCACGCGCGGATCGCGCAATTCCTTGCTCTCGCTGCGCACCGGGCGAAACCCTGCCTTGCGATAGGTATCGAGCGCCTTGGGATGGTCGAGCGTATTGGTGTTGAGATCGATCCGCGCGATGCCACGGGCGAAGGCGCGTTCGATGGCGCGGTCGAGCAGCCACGGCCCGATTTGCTGACCGATGTAGGGGAGTGTCAGACCGAAGAAGGCGAGCTCGTCGCCGCTCAGCTCAAAATAGCCGACGAGGTCGCCGTTGTGACGGGCGACATGCAACTCGTGATCCGGCTGGTCGAGCAGCGTCTGCAGAGTGGCATCGGACAGCAGCCGGCGCTCGTACCACAGCCAGGATCGGCCGACGCGGTCGTAGAGCTCGCGGTAGAAGGCAGAGGTCGGCGTCCAGACGTGCTCGATCGACACGTCGATCGCCGGAGCGCGGCCACGCTCGGTCCAGTCGGCGCGCACCATCTCCAGGTGCGTGATGGTGATCGGCAGCCGGCCGTCGGCGCGCGGCGGCGGCTGGTGGGCGAACAGCTCAGGAACCGATGACGATTGGCGTGTCGGCACGGCCGCCCCATTCGGTCCAGGAACCGTCGTAGACGGCCGTTTCCGGCGCGCCCGTCAGGTAGAGGCCCAGCGCCACGACGCAGGCGGTGACACCCGAGCCGCAGCTCGCGGTCACCTTCTTCGACGGGTCGATGCCCGAGGCCGCGATGCGGGCGGCGAGCTTGTCGGCCGGCAACATGGTGCCGGTCTTGGGATCGATCAGCTCGTTGTAGGGCAGATTATAAGCGCCCGGCATGTGGCCGACGCGCAAGCCGGCGCGCGGCTCCGGCACATCGCCACGGAAGCGGTTGGCGGCACGGGCATCGACAATCTGCTCGCGCTTGCTGTCGATCAGGCCGAACACGTCGTCGACCGAACGCACCAGCGCGTTGTTCAGCCGCGCGGTGAAGTGCCGGTCGCGCGGCGGCGTCGGATCGTCGGTGACGGGATGACCCTCGGCCATCCACTTGGGCAGGCCGCCATCCAGTACCGCGACATCCTTGTGGCCCATCGTGCGGAACATCCACCATACGCGAGCGGCGCCCGTCATGGGCGTGGTGTCGTAGACCACGATCTTGCTGCCGTCACCCAGCCCGAGCTTGCGCACGCGCGAGGAGAACTTTTCCGGCGAGGGCAGCATGTGGGGCAGGGCGCTCGACGTGTCGGCGATCTCGTCGATGTCGAAGAACACCGCACCGGGAATGTGCTGGTTGACATACTCGGCCTTGGGATCTCGCTTGGCCGCCGGCAGATAGAACGAGCCGTCGACGACGCGGATGTCCGGCGCGTCGAGGCGGGCAGCGAGCCAGTCGGTGCTGACAAGCGCGTCGGGCCTTGCGTATTCCATTTGCGGCTTCCTCTCTTGGAGCGCGGGCCTCCGGCCCGCATCATGAGCGGGCCGGAGGCCCGCGCTCCGGTTACGGAAGGGCAATGATGAACCGCCGGTTCATCTTCCCCTTGTTCTCGATCCTGGTGCATTCGACGCGGCCGATCTCGCCGGTGCGCGCGATGTGCGTGCCGCCGCAGGCCTGCAGGTCGACGCCCTCGATCGACAGCAGGCGCACGCGGCCCGCACCCATCGGCGGGTGCACGCTCATGGTCTTCACGAGCTCGGGGCGCGCGTTGAGCTCCTCGTCGGTCACCCATTGCGGCGTCACCGGCCGGTCGACGGCGAGGATCTTGTTGATCTCCTCGGTGACCCACTCCTTGGTCGGCACGTCGCCTTCCAGGTTGAAGTCGAGTCGGCTCTTGTCGGCATTGACCTGGCCACCGGTGACGTTGCCCTTGATCACCGCCGACATGACGTGCAGCGCCGTGTGCATGCGCATGTGGCGATAGCGGCGGTCCCAGTCGAGGCTTGCCTGCACCTTGGTGCCGACCGCGGGGCGCGGCGCATCGGGCGCCAGCACGTGCAGCACGTCGCCGCCGTCGGCCTTCACCGCATCGACGATCTTGGCCTCGCCGCCATCCCAGCGCAGCACCCCGCTGTCGCCGGGCTGGCCGCCGCCGGTGGGGTAGAAGATGGTGCGGTCCAGCCGCACGCCGCGCTCCTCCACGGCGGTGACCGTGGCGGCGGTGTCCTTGAGATAGGCGTCCTGTCGGAAGAGTTCTTCGACCATGGCAGGGGATTTAGGGCCTAGCCCAGTGCGGCTCAAGGCTTGATCTCCGGGATCGGTCGCAGAGCGATGTTCGCCGAGTTCGCCTGCGACGCGTTGCGCGACCTCAGGTGGTATGCGTGTTTGCAGAGGCGGAGTGTGACGTAACACACATTCAAGCCAGCCGACGCATGCAATGGTTGGCTGTCAGTACAGACACACCCTATGCGGCCCGCCTTCAGCTGCGCTCAGCACAGTGGACGCGTCGAGCAGCTTAAAATTGCAGTTCCGCCGCCAGGGGCCGGCCATTTCGGAAGGAATTTCCAATGGCAATCACCGAGGTCCGCATTCACCCCGCAATCGGCATTGCGGTTCCGGTCCAGGACCAGATTCGTCAGCTGGCCGATCGGCCGCGGACGCTCAGGAAGCACCAATGATTGCGGCGGGCAGGGCCGACGTCGCGGTCGTCGGCGGCGGGCCGGCAGGGGCGGTCACCGCTCTCCTGCTGGCCCGTGCCGGCCGCGACGTCGTGCTCTACGAGCAGTCGCACGACGACGCGCTGCGCCTGGGCGAGACCCTGCCGCCGTCGGTCAACCCGCTGCTGTGCAAGCTCGGCCTGTGGGAGCGCTTCGGCGCGCTCCAATCGACGACGTCATACCAGACGACGGCCAGCGCCTGGGGTGCGGCCGAGCCTTCCGACCGCTCGTTCATCTTGTGCCCGTATGGCCACGGCTGGCACGTCGATCGGGCGCGCTTCGACGCCATGCTGGTCGATGCCGCCGAGCAGGCCGGGGCGCGCGTGCTGCGTGCTGCACGGGTCGGCAAGATCAGTCGAGCCGACGCCGGCCTGCGGGTCGAGGCCGCCGAACCGGCCTCGGCCGCAACGGTCGTCGACGCGACCGGGCGGACGGCGCGGGTCGCACGGGCGCTCGGCGCCAACCGCGTGCAGCTCGACAGGCTTGTGTGTGCAGCGCGCGTCTTCGCGATCGGCTCGGAGCCGCCCGGCGACACGTTCATAGAGGCAGCACCGGACGGCTGGTGGTACGCATCGCCGTTGCCGGACCAGCGCCGCATCATCGCCCTGTTCACCGACGCCCACGAAGTCCTCCGGTCGCGTCTGGCGACGGTGGGCGGTTGGACCGACGCGTTGGCGCGGACCGAACATGTCGGCGATCTCGCCTGCGGCGTGCCCTGCGGGAAGATCCGCGTGACCACCAGCGCCAGCCACGAGCTCGAACCGGCAGTCGGCGACGATTGGATCGCCGTCGGCGATGCGGCGTTCGCCGTCGATCCGTTGTCGTCAGGCGGCGTCGACTTCGCCTTGCGCAGCGCCTCGGCCGCCGCCGACGTGCTGTTGGGCGGTGACCGGTCCGCCTATCAGAAGCAGATTACCGACGAAGCCAACGAGTATCGTCGGCTGCGAGCGGAGATCTACGGTTGGGAGCATCGCTTTGCCAACGCCGCGTTCTGGAGTGCGCGCCGGCTGTCGGCCGATCAGCACTTCGCCAGTCGCGCCGCGACTTCTCGCGCGGTCGGCATCGACGGCGCCGCACCCAGCCGCTCGACGGAGCAGGACGCCGCCGCGCTGGCATAGCGGGCAGCCTCGATCGGCGTGGCGCCCTTGGCCATGCGGGCGGCCAGGGCGCCGACGAAGCAATCGCCGGCGCCGGTCGTGTCCACGACCTTGGCCTTGAAAGAGGGAATGGCGGTGGCGCCGTCGGTCGTGACGACCACGGCGCCGCGCCCGCCCAGCGTCGCCACCACGGCGCGCGCGCCCTTGGCGCGCAGCTTCTCGCAGGCGGCGACGACGTGGCGCAAGGCGCTGGCGGGGCGCAGCGGCGCGCGCGTTGCCTGCGACAGCTCGATCTCGTTCAGCACCGCGACGTCGACGCGCTTCAGCAGGTTGTCGGGGAAGGGCAGGAAGGGCGCCAGGTTCAGCACCGTGCGTGCACCGGCGGCGCGGGCGCGTGCCAGGATCGCCCGGATCTCGGCGATCGGCGTCTCGAATTGCGCGACCCAGACCTCGTCGGCACGCGGCTCCTGCCTGACCATTTGCGCCTTGAAGAGAAGATTGGCGCCCGACGCCACCGTGATGGCGTTGTCCTTCCCGGCGACCTGGATGATCGCCACGCCGGTCGCCGGTCCATCGATCTCGCGCACGCCGGAGCTGTCGACGTCGCTGTCGGCTAAAAAGCCGCGCAGGCCGTTGGCGAAGGCATCGTTGCCGACCGAGCCGATCATCGCCGTCGGAACGCCGAGGCGAGCGGCCGCGACCGCCTGGTTGAGCCCCTTGCCGCCAGGCAGGAACGACACCGTGGCGCCCAAAAGGGTCTCGCCGGTCGCGGGCCGCCGTGTGCTCTGCACGACGACGTCCATGTTCAGGCTGCCGCAGACGACCACTCGGCTCATTCGCTCACTCTCAGGTTACCAAGGCGCGTGCCGCGAACTTAGGATCGCGCCATGCCCCGCTTGCCAGCACGTCGCGCAATGCATCGACCGCGTCGGCGACGTCGCGGAAGCTGAGATAGAGCGGCGCAAAGCCGAAGCGCATGATGTCGGGCGCGCGGAAGTCGCCGATGATGCCGCGCTCGATCAGCGCCTGGACCACGGGATAGGCCTGCTCGTGCGCGATCGCCACCTGGCTGCCGCGGCCGTCGTCGCGCGGTGTGATGATGCGAGCGCCGAAATCGCGACAGATCGGCTCGACGAGCTCCATGAAGAAGCTGGTCAGGGCGAGGCTCTTGGCGCGGATGGCCGCGATGTCGATGTCGTCCAGCACGTCGAGAGCAGCCTTCAGGGCGCGCAACGACAGGATGGGCTGGGTGCCACACAGCAGGCGGCGGATGCCGGCCGCCGGCCGGTAGCCGCTCTCCATGGCGAAGGGTGCCGCGTGCGCCCACCAGCCGGAAAGCGGCTGGACGAGGCCCTCATGGTGACCTCGGTTGGCGAAGATGAAGGCCGGCGCGCCGGGTCCTCCGTTCAGGTACTTGTAGGTGCAGCCGATGGCGAAATCGACGCCGAGGGCGTCGAGCTCGATCGGCACGACGCCGGCGCTGTGGCAGAGATCCCAGACGACAAGAGCGCCCGCTCGTTGCACGTGGTCGGTCAGTTGCGCCATGTCGCGCAACGCGCCCGTGCGATAGTCGACGTGGTTGATCAGCACGACGGCCGTCCGGTCGTCAATCAGGGCGGGCAGGTCGGCGCTGCCGGCTGCCAGGCGAAGCTCGGTGCCCGGACGCGACGCGGCAACGCCTTCGGCGATGTAGAGGTCGGTCGGAAAGCTGTCACGCTCGGCCTGAATGACGTTGCGCCCCGGCCGTAGCGCGAGGGCTGCGTGCAACGCCTTGAAGACGTTGATGGAGGTCGTGTCCGTCACCACCGTCTCGCCGGCGTCGGCGCCGATCAAGCACCCGACTCGATCGCCCAGCGTGTCGGTCAGGGTGAACCAGCCGGCCGCGTTCCAGCTGCGGATCAGGCCTTCGCCCCATTCCTGTCGCGCCGCCTGCTCGAGCTCGGCGAAGGCAGCCTTGGGAGGCGGCCCCAGGGAATTGCCGTCCAGATAGATGACGCCGGCCGGCAGCTGGAACAACTCGCGCTTGCCGCCGAGCGGATCGGCGAGGTCGAGCGCCGCGGCTTTGCTCGCGCCAGCCGACATCGCCGCCTACGTCATCCAGGGCGGCAGCGGCAGGTTCTTCTCGCGCAGGAAGTCCGGATTGAAGAGCTTGGACTGATAGCGCTGGCCGCCGTCGGCCAGGATGGTGACCACCGTCTTGCCCGGGCCGAGATCGCGCGCGAGCCGCATGGCGCCCACGATGTTGATGGCGGTCGAACCACCCAGCACCAGGCCCTCGTGCTGGATCAGGTCGTACAGCACGGGGAACGCTTCCTCGTCGGTGATCTGGTAGGCCATGTCGAGCGGCGTGCCCTCGAGGTTGGCGGTGACGCGACCTTGCCCGATACCTTCGGTGATCGAGTTGCCCTCTGCCTTGAGCTCGCCCTTGGCGTGCCAATTGTAGAGGACCGAGCCCATCGGATCGCTGAGCGCGATCTTGACGTTGGGATTACGCTCCTTCAGTGCGCGTGCCACGCCGGCCAGGGTGCCGCCGCTGCCGACCGAGCAGGTGAAGCCGTCGACCTTGCCTTCGGTCTGGTCCCAGATCTCGGGGCCGGTCGTGCGGTAGTGGCCGTCGCGGTTGGCGACGTTGTCGAACTGGTTGGCCCAGATCGCGCCGTTCGGCTCGGTCTTGGCCAGCTCGTCGGCAAGCGTGCCGGAATAGCGCACGTAGTTGCCGGGATTGGCGTAAGGCAGGGCCGGCACCAGGCGCAGGTCGGCGCCGCACAGCCGCAGCATGTCCTTCTTCTCCTGGCTCTGCGTCTCGGGCATCACGATCACCGAGCGATAGCCGCGCGCATTGGCGACCAGCGCGATGCCGATGCCGGTGTTGCCCGCGGTGCCCTCGACGATGACGCCGCCGGGCCGGAGCTTCCCCTTCTTCTCGGCGTCCTCGATGATGGCCAGCGCCGCGCGATCCTTGACCGATCCGCCGGGATTGAGGAACTCGGCCTTGCCGTAGATGTTGCAGCCCGTCGCTTCGGAGGCGGCGATCAACTTGATCAGCGGCGTGTTGCCGATGCTATCGATGAAACCCGACCGGACGTCCATGACATGCTCGCTCTGCTGACCCTGCGCATCCCCGGCCGGACCGTATCGCGCCCGTTGCGCTAGCGCCAGCGCGCGCGCACTTCGTCGCGATGCAGCGCCAGCCACTGCAGGGCGATCACGGCGATGGCGTTGTCGATCTCGCCATGCTCCAGCATGGTGCGGACTTCTGCGAAGGGCAGGACTTTCACCAAGATATTCTCGCCTTCGGACTCCAGACCGAAAATGCCGCCCGCGTTGGTCGTGTCGACGTGGCCGAGGAAGATCACGCAGCCTTCCGAGCAGGCGCCGGGACTGAGGATCACGTCGTGGATGG
Organism: Rhodospirillales bacterium; assembly: GCA_009377525.1. GTDB lineage: Bacteria > Pseudomonadota > Alphaproteobacteria > Reyranellales > Reyranellaceae > Reyranella. The sequence continues at coordinate 23,603 of WHTW01000049.1, read as the reverse complement.
GGATCACGTCACGGACCTCGAGCGAGGCTTCCTCGACCGCTTCGCGGCGGGCCAGATCCTCCGGCGATTCGCCATCCTCGATGATCCCGGCGACGATCTCCCAGGTGAAGGGATGGCGGCCGGCAACGTAGGAGCCGGCGCGGAACTGGCGGATCAGCACGACCTCGTCGCGCCGCGGATCGTAGGGCAGAACGGCGGCGGCGGTGCCGCGCTCGAACACTTCGCGCTTGAGGACCGGGCTCTGGCCGCCTTCGTAGAGGCCGTGGCGAAACTGGTAGCGGCTGACGCGGAAGCGGCCCTGGTAAGCCACGACATGGTCGACCAGTTCGACGGTTTCATTGGGCAGGGCGCGCGACGACATATCGGCTCCGAATGTATGAAGTGCCAGCTATCCAGCGGTCGACAGTTCGATATCGAGCCTGTCGCGTGCGCCCGCAATTTGCCGTAATTCGAGGTCGCTCACACTTGACAGTCGGTATGCGATATTGCTTCTTTCGCCTGACGAACAATTGCGAACGCGTAGTCCCGAGTCTCTTCAACGATTACGGGAGGTCCAGCGATGACGCAATGCGTACTCCGAGCCGTTGCCGCGCTCATGGCGCTTTTGGTCCTTGTGCCCGCCGGCAGGGCAGAGGACAGGCCGAAAAACGAGGTGCTGGTCGGCGGGGCAATCTCGCAAACCGGCCGTTTCGCCGAACCAGCCGGCCGGCAGGTGAACGCGATCAAGATGTGGGTCGACCAGGTGAACAGCCGGGGAGGCCTGCTTGGCCGCAAGATCAATCTCGTCCTCCTCGACGACAAGTCGGACACCCAGACCGCCGTCAAGCTCTATGAGAAGCTGATCACCGAGGACAAAGTCGACGTGCTCCTTGCGCCGTACTCGAGTGCCATCACCGAGGCGGTCGCCAACATCAACGAACGCTACAAGATGCCGTTCGTCGCCTACGGCGCGGCGTCGAGCCCGATCTGGGAGAAGGGCCGAAAGTACATCTTCAGCATCGTCGCCATCGCCGAGGACTACCAGAAGGGCGCGGTGCACCTCGCCAAGCAGATCGGCGTCAAGAGGATCGCGATCATCGGCGAGGACAGCCTGTTCCCGCGTCAGTCCGGCATCGGCGCCAAGCAGTGGGCGGACAAGCTCGGCCTGCAGGTCGTCCTCCAGGAGAATTACCCGCAAAAGCAGACCGACTTTACGGCACTGTTGCAGAAGATCAAGGCAGCGGGTGCCGAGGCGATCATGTCCAACAGCTACTTCGCCGACGCCGCCGCCCAAGTCCGGCAGATGCGCGAGCTCAACCTGTACTTCAAGCTGTTCTCCGGGACTGTCGGACCCGGCCTGCCGCAATTCGCCGAGCAGCTTGGCGACAGCGCGGAGTACATCCTCGGCTTCAGCCAGTGGGAGCCTTTGCCGGACATCCTCAAGCATCCCGGCATGAAGGAGTTCATTGCCGAGTACGAAAAGCGCTACGGCGAGAAGCCGAACTATCACGCCGGCGGGACGTACGGTGCGCTGCAGGTGACCGAGGCCGCCCTCAAGCAGGCGGGCAGCTTCGACAGCCAAAAGCTTCGCGACGCGCTCGCCTCCATCGAGACCACGACCGTCTTCGGCCGCTACAAGGTGAACGACAAAGGGATGAACGACCACGAAGGGCTGACTTTCCAGATCCTGAAGGGTGAACGCCGCGTCGTGTTCCCGGAGCAGTGGGCGGAGACGAAGGCGAAGCTGCCCATACCCGAGTGGAGCAAGCGGTAGAGCCGGCGTGGACGATCGTGCCGAGATGCTAGGCCCGGAGAAGGCAGGCCGGGAGACGGCGTTCTCGCGGCCATTTGCCGACACGGCGCCGGCCGTCGCCCCAGCCGTCGGGCGTCGGCGCGGCCGGGGATGGATGGAGCGGAGCGAGGTCAGGAGTCTCTATCTCCTGGCCGCCTTCCTGGTTGCGGCCTACGCCCTGCCCTTCGTGATCGGCATCCGGTACGGCACGGTACGCTGGGATGCCGAATGGCTCGGCTACCTGGGGACCGTCGTGCTCTCCGGCTTTCTCCAGGGCGGCGTGTACGCGATGTTCGCCGTCGGGCTCACGATGATCTTCGGCGTGATGCGCATCATCAACGCCGCCCACGGCGAGTGGGTCATGATGGGCGCCTACCTCACCTGGGCCGCGTTCTTCTACCTCGGCGTGGACCCACTGCTGTCTCTCGTCTTCACGCTGCCGATCGCGTTCGTCTTCGGCATGGTGGTGCAGAAGCTCCTATTGAACGCGGTCGTGGGCCAACCCGAACTGACCGGGCTCCTGGTCACTTTCGGACTAGGCCTGACCATGATCTACGTCGCGGAGCTGATCTTCACGACGGACTTCCGGACCATCCCCTACGCGCCGCACTCCGTGCAGATCACCGACTCCATCGCCGTCAGTCAGAACAAGCTGATCAGCTTCACGATGGCGCTTGCCATTTCGGTGGGGGTCTACTTCCTCCTCAAGCTCACGCGCATCGGCAAGGCGATCCGGGCGACCGCCCTCAACGCGGAGGTGGCCATGGTCTGCGGCGTCAATGTCGGCCTCATCTACCTGATCACGACGGGCATCGCCGCCTCGCTCGCGGTGGCGGGAGGCGCACTGGTGTCCATCCAGTTCGGGTTCAACCCCGAGACCGGCATCATCTACACGCTGCAGGCCTTCACCATCATCATCCTGGGCGGCCGCGGGCATTACCTCGGTGCATTGATCGGCGGCTTCATGCTCGCCGTCCTCGAGAGCCTGGTTTCGCTGATGATCCCGAACGGCACGGCCATGGTCGAGCTGGCCGCGTACGGCCTGCTCATCGCGGTGCTGCTCATTCGCCCTGGCGGCCTCATGGGCGTGAAGGAAGGGTGAGCAGGTCCAATGACGCAGCGCGAGCACCTCCGCAACCTCGCCCTCCTCGGGCTGCTGGCCCTCGGCCTCCTGGCCCTGCCCCAGGGACTGAGCGTCTACCTGACGTCGTTCGCGCTGTTTACGATGATGTACGTCGTGTTGGCCCTGTCGTGGAACATCATCAGCGGCTTCACCGGCTACACCTCGTTCGGGCACGTGGCCTTCTACGGCATCGGTGCCTACGCGTGCGCCATCCTGGTCGTCGACCATGGCTGGTCCTGGGTGACGACGCTCTTCGCGGGCGCGCTCGTCGCCGGGCTTGTCGCGGTGGCGATCGGCTATCCGGTGCTTCGGCTCAAGGGTCCGTACTTCGCGATCGCCATGCTGGGAATGGCGGAGGGCACCCGCGTCGTGGCCACCGTCTGGGACGGCCTGACGCATGGCGGTCTCGGCATCAGCTTCCCCAGCGTCGAGAACTCGACCTCGACTTACTATGCCATGCTGGTGCTGATGCTGATCACCATCGCCGTGGCCTACCTCGTGGCCCACTCGCGCTTCGGCATCCGCCTGAACGCGATCCGCGAGGACGAGGTTGCCGCCGAGGCGCTCGGCATCAACGTGACACGGTACAAGCTACTGGCCTTCGTCCTCTCCGCCGTCTTCCCCGCCGCGGCGGGCGGCATCCAGGCCTACAAGGTGCTCTACATCGAGCCGCAGGCGGTCTTCTTCGTGCAGATCACCATCGCCATGGCGCTGATGTCGATGCTCGGCGGCAAGGGCACGGTGATCGGACCGGTGATTGGCGCGGTGCTGCTCTACACGGCGCAGGAGCTGACCTGGGTCAACTTCCCGACGGCTCACCTGATTGCATACGGGCTGTTCATCATCGTCGTGGCGCGGTTCATGCCGCGCGGCCTGATCGGGTTCGCGATCGACCGCGGCTGGGTCCGCAAAGGCATGGTCCACTGATGATGCCTGACGCAAACGGCATCGCGCTGGAGGCGCGGGACCTGCGCAAGGCTTTCGGCGGCGTTCATGCCGTCGACGGCTGCAGCTTCGCCGTCCCCCGCGGGAAGATCTGCGGGCTCATCGGCCCGAACGGCTCGGGCAAGACGACGACCTTCAACCTGCTGACCGGGCTGGCGCAGCCCGACGGGGGCCAGGTCCTCCACGACGGCGTCGACATCGCCGGCCTGAAGCCCTACCGCATTTTCCGCCGGGGCATCACGCGGACGTTCCAGATCACACGCGTCTTCCGCGAGATGACGGTGCTGGAGAACATGCTGTCGGTGACGGGGCTGGCCGTTCCCGACCGGGTGGCGCGGGAGCGCGCGGGCGAGCTGATCGCGTTGGTCAATCTCACCCACCTGCGCGGCGAGTACGGCGGGCGTCTGTCGTACGGCCAGCAGAAGCTTCTCGAGTTCGCGCGCGCGCTCATGACGGACCCGGACGTGATCCTCCTCGACGAGCCGGCGGCCGGCGTGAACCGCACGCTGCTCCAGCAGCTCCTCGAGCAGATCCACCGGCTTCAGGAGACCGGCAAGACGATCCTGATCGTCGAGCACGACATGAACGTCATCATGAACCATTGCGAGCGCATCTTCGTCATGGACTACGGCGTCAAGATCGCCGAGGGCCCTCCCTCCGAGATCCAGGGCAACGAGCGCGTGATCGAGGCATATTTCGGCCGCCGCCAGTCGGGAGTGGTCCATGCCGGATAGCGGGCGGGCTCCGGTGCTGTCGCTGAGCGAGGTCTCGGCGGGGTATGGGCCGATCCAGATCCTGCACGAGGTGTCGCTTCATATCGACGAAGGCGAGATCGTCGCCGTCATCGGTCCCAACGGTGCCGGGAAATCGACGACGTTCAAGGTGATCATGGGCCTTATCAATCACCTCGGCGGCGACGTCGTCTACCTGGGCCACAACCTGGTGGGCCTGCGGCCCGACCGTATCCTCGGGCTCGGACTCGCCTACGTCCCCCAGGGCCGCGTCGTCTTCGGCCAGATGACCGTGCGCGAGAACCTCGAGATGGGTGCGTACCTCGAGCGCGACAAGTCCAGGATCAAGGAGGCGATGGATTATGTCTTCACGCTATTCCCGCGGCTCGGCGAGCGCCCGAGCCAGGTCGCAGGCTCTATGAGCGGCGGCGAGCAGCAGATGCTCGCCATGGGCCGTGGCCTGATGATGCGGCCGAAGATGATGATGCTCGACGAGCCCTCGCTGGGGCTGTCGCCCCGCCTGGTCGACGAGGTCTTCGACAAGACGGTGGCGATGGCGCGCGGGGGCCTGACCGTCATGCTCGTGGAGCAGAATGCCGCGCGAGCCCTGGAGATCTCCGACCGCGGCTATGTTCTCGAGCTTGGCCGCAACCGCTACCAAGGCACGGGCGGGGAACTGCTCGATAATCCGGACGTGCGCGCGATGTATCTTGGCGGCGGCGTACGGGGGGCGTGAGGGCGCATTGGTGCTGATGGAAAAGGGGCCAGGTGACGCCACCTGACCCCTTGTTCTCAAATTGGCTCCGGAGGAGGGATTCGAACCCCCGACCTAGCGGTTAACAGCCGCGTGCTCTACCGCTGAGCTACTCCGGATCAACAAGCCCGCGCCGGCGCGGCATGCCGGGCGCGAAGGCGCGGTGTTGTGGCAGAGCGTCCCGAGGCATGCAAGGCCTCAAAGAACGCCTGGGTCACACAAAGACCTATGGGTCGCTCAAGTCATGGAGGCCTGGGCCGGAATCGAACCGGCATACGCGGATTTGCAGTCCGCTGCATCACCACTCTGCCACCAGGCCGCACGAGGAGCGGCGGCTGCTATACCCATGCCGTGCGGCAAGGGCAAGCGGCCGCGACCAGAGCGCCTTTGACGCTATTGTGCGCCACCGCCTATAAGACGCGCCACATCTAGAGGGCAGGGGATGACGGACTTCGCGCTCGCACGCCGCAACATGGTCGAAGGCCAGCTCCGGCCCAACCGCGTGACCAATAGCCAGCTGCTGGCGGTGATCGGCGCGCTGCCGCGCGAGCGCTTCCTGCCCGACGGGCTGCGCTCGGTGGCCTATTCCGACGAGGACGTGCCGCTCGGCAACGGCCGCTTCCTGATGGAGCCCATGGTGCTGGCGCGACTTATCCAGACCCTGCAGCCGCGCGAGACCGACCGCGCCCTGGTCGTGGCGTCCGGCCGCGGCTATGGCGCGGCACTATTGGCACGGCTCGTGAAGTCGGTGGTCGCCGTCGAGAGCGACGCCGCGCTGGCTGCTGCCGCCGAGCGCACGGCCAAGGAGCTGGGGCTCACCGGCATCGAGCAGAAGGCCGGACCGCTGGAGGAGGGTGCAGCGGCCTCGGGTCCCTACGACATCATCCTGATCGAAGGCGCCGTTCGGCAAGTCCCGCCGACCATCTTCGAGCAGCTTGTGGATGGCGGCCGGATGGCGACCATCGTCGCCGGCCCGCCGGGCGCGCTGGGAAGCGCGCAACTCTTCGTGAAAGAGGGCGGTGTGGCCTCCGGCCGGCCACTTTTCGATGCCGGAACGCCCCCGTTGCCGGGTTTCGCGCCGCCGCCGCGCTTCACCTTCTGATCGCCGCGACCGGTCAGTTCTAGGACTAGGAAATCGAAACTGACCAGTGTTAGGCTATTGGCCACAAATGAGGGTTCTTGAATGCGTATCCGGCCCAGGTTGAGGCTCGCGCGCGCAGCAGCGTTGTGCGCCCTCGCGGCCGGGGTGGGGGCCGCTTCGAATGCCTGGTCGCAGAGCCTGATCGAGGCGCTGTCGACCACGTACAACAGCAATCCCGACCTGCTGGCCAGCCGGGCGCTCCTGCGCCAGACCGATGAATCACTTGCCCAGGCCGTCGCCAACTGGCGGCCGAGGATCACGCTGTCGCTCGAGTACAACAAGATCGAGCAGGATTCGTATCCGATCCGGACGGCGCCGAGCTTTTTCATCCTGAACGGCAAGTTCACGACCTTGACGATGACCCAGCCGATCTTCCGCGGCGGCAAGACCATCTCGGAGACCAAGACGGCCCAGGCCAATATCCAGGCCCAGCGCGCCGCGCTCGCCGACACCGAGCAGAACGTGCTGCTGGCGGCGGTGACGTCCTACGCCGACCTGGTGCAGAACATCGCCATCGCCGATGCGCGCCGCAACAACGTCCGCGTGCTGCTCCAGCAGTTGGACGCCACGCGCGAGCGTTTCCGCGTCGGTGAATTGACCATCACCGACGTCTCACAGGCCGAGGCCCGGCTCGAAGGCGCGCGCGCCGACCTGGTGCAGGCCGAGACCCAGGTGCGCATCGCCGAGGCCGCGTTCCAGCGCACCATCGGCCAGAAGCCGGGGCGGCTGGGCGAGATGCCGCTGATCGGTGGCCTGCCGGTCAGCGAGGAGGAGGCGATCTCGCTCGCCATGGACATGGGCCCGCGCGCGGTGTCGGCGCAGTATCGGATCTCCGCCGCAAACTACATGGTCAACACCGCCGTCGGCGACCTGCTGCCCCAGGTCAACCTGGTCGGCGTCGTCCAGCAACAGTTCGACCTGCAGGTCCCGACCGACCGCTACTACACCTACGGCGTGCGCCTGCAGGCGACGGTGCCGATCTACCAGAACGGCAGCGAATGGTCGCGCATCCGCCAGGCCAAGGAGGTGGTCGCCCAGCGCCGCAACGAACTCGACAGTGCACGCCGCACGGTGGCCGAGAACGTGATCCGCGCCTGGCGCCAGCTCGATTCGTCGCGCTCGCGCGTCACCTCGTTCGAGGCGCAGGTGCGCGCCAACGAGGTCGCGCTGAACGGCGTGCGCCAGGAAGCGCTGGTCGGCTCGCGCACCACGCTCGACGTGTTGAACGCCGAGCAGGAGCTGTTGAACGCCCAGGTCAGTCTGGTGCAGGCGCGGCGCGACGTGCAGGTGTCGTACTACGGTGTGCTGGCCGGCATCGGCCGGCTCACGGCGCGCAGCATGGCCTTGCCGGTCGAGTATTACGACGAAGAGCGCTATTATAACGAGGTGGGCTCCCGCTGGATCGGCTGGGGGACCGCCGGCGAGACGCAGGGCCCGCCGCCGGCGCCGGCCCCGACGACCACGACCAGCGGTGGCTTCGGGAGTAAGCGATGACTGACCCCAAGAGCGCCAACGACCCGTCGATGGATGACATCCTGGCGTCGATCCGGAAGATCATTTCCGACGACGAGGCGCGCGCTCAGGTCAGCAGTCAGCAGGCCGCCGCTCAGTCCGGCAGTCGGCCGGCCGTGACGCCGCCCCGTATCGGGCCAGACGGCGAACACAAGCTGCACGCCGCCGGTCGCGACGACGTGCTGCTGCTCACCGACCTCATCGAGGAACCCAAGTCGGACGCCGTGCCGCCGCCGATCCCATTGCCGCGCATCGATCCGGTGCGCGCCGCCGAGATGCCGCAGCCCTCGATCGAGCCGGCCCGGTCCAGCGATTCGTCACTGGTTGGCGGCGGGGTCGCCGGCAGCACCGCCTCGGCCTTCACCCGCCTCAACCAGGCTGTCCAGGCCAGCGTGCCGCCGCCGGACGCCGCCGATCCGGGCCCGGTGGTGGGTATCGGCGGCAAGACGGTCGAGGAGCTGGTCAAGGAAACGCTCAGGCCAATGCTCAAGGAGTGGCTCGACCACAACCTGCCACAGCTCGTCGAGCGTTACGTTGAACGGGAGATCGTCCGGCTGACCCGCCGCTGACCCCCTAGAGCGGTTCCCGATTGAATGGAACCGTTTACGGTTCCATTCAATCGGGAACGCGCGCACTGGAGATCTTGATTACACAGGGCACATTCCGTCCGGCTGCTTCCAGCCCGGACGGAATGTGCTTTAGGCGCCCCGAGGAACCCAACGCCACGGCGCCATCCGTGGCGTTTTTCGTTATAAGGCTCACAAATGCTCGAGAAGACCTACGACCCCAAGGAGATCGAAGCCCGCCTCTACCCGGAGTGGGAGAAGAGCGGCTCGTTCCGCGCTCACCCCGAGTCGCCCAAGCCGCCCTATTGCATCGTCATCCCGCCGCCCAACGTCACGGGCAGCCTGCATATCGGTCACGCGCTCGACAACACCCTGCAGGACGTGCTGATCCGCTGGCGCCGCATGAAGGGCGACGACGTGCTGTGGCAGCCCGGTACCGATCACGCCGGCATTGCCACGCAGATGGTCGTGGTACGCAGCCTCGAGCAGAAGGGAATCGGGCTGGCGGTCGAGGGCGCCACGCCGGGCGATGCCAACAAGAAGCTACTGAACCGTGAGGAGTTTCTGGCCAAGGCCTGGGAGCAGAAGGAGCAGTCGGTCGGCACCATCACCGGCCAGCTGCGCCGGCTCGGCGCCTCGTGCGACTGGAGCCGCGAGCGCTTCACCATGGACGAGGGCCTGTCGGCCGCCGTCCTGAAAGTGTTCGTCGACCTCTACAATGCTGGCCTGATCTACAAGGACAACCGGCTGGTCAACTGGGACCCCAAGATGCGGACCGCGATCTCCGACCTCGAGGTCGAATCGCGCGAGGTGAAGGGCCACCTCTGGTACTTCAAGTACCCGATCGAGGGCAGCGACGAGCACATCATCGTCGCCACGACGCGGCCGGAGACCATGCTGGGCGACACGGGCGTCGCGGTGCATCCCGACGATCCCAACTGGAAGCACCTGGTCGGCAAGCACGCCATCCTGCCGCTGGTCGGCCGGCGCATCCCGATCGTGGCCGACGAATATTCCGACCCGGAGAAGGGCTCAGGCGCGGTCAAGATCACGCCGGCGCACGACTTCAACGACTTCGAGGTCGGCCGCCGCCACAAGCTCGAGGCGATCAGCATCTTCGACAAGTTCGCCCGCCTGAACGACAAGGCGCCGGAGAAATACCGCGGCCTCGACCGCTTCGAGGCGCGCAAGCGCGTCGTCGCCGACATGGAGACGGCGGGCCTCGTGGAGAAGATCGAGCCGCACGCCTACACCGTACCCTACGGCGATCGCGGCGGCGTGCCGGTCGAGCCGTTCCTGACCGAGCAGTGGTACGCCGACGCCAAGAAGCTCGCCGAGCAGCCGATCGCCGCGGCGCGCGATGGCCGCGTCAGCTTCGTGCCCGAGCGCGGCCGCGAGGAGTTCTTCCGCTGGATGGAGAACATCGAGCCGTGGTGCATCTCGCGCCAGCTCTGGTGGGGCCACCAGATCCCGGCCTGGTACGGCCCGGACAAGAAGGTCTTCGTGGCGATGTCAGAGGCCGACGCCAAGGCCGAGGCGCGCGCCCACTATGGCAAGGACGTGGCCCTGGAGCGCGATCCCGACGTGCTCGACACCTGGTTCAGCTCGGCGCTGTGGCCGTTCTCGACCTTGGGCTGGCCGGAGGAAACCATCGCGCTCAAGAAGTACTATCCGACCAACGTGCTGGTGACCGGCTGGGACATCCTGTTCTTCTGGGTCGCCCGCATGATGATGATGGGCATGTACTTCATGAAGGACGTGCCCTTCCGCACCGTCTACCTGCATGGCCTGGTGACGGACGAGAAGGGACAGAAGATGTCCAAGTCCACGGGCAACGCCATGGACCCCTTGGAGATGATCGACAAGTACGGCGCCGATGCGCTGCGCTTCACCATGGCGTCGCTTGCCGCCAACAACGCCGGCCGCCTGCGGCTGGCACCGGCGCGCGTCGAAGGTTCGCGCAACTTCGCCACCAAGTTCTGGAATGCCACGCGCTTTGCCGAGATGAACGGCGCGGCGCTGCCCAAGGACTTCGATCCCGCCACGGCCAAGCTCACCATCAACAAGTGGGTGCTGGGCGAGCTCGCCCGTGCCAACAGCGCAATCGACTCGGCGATCGCCGGGTTCCGGCTGAACGAGGCGGCGAGCACACTCTACGAGTTCATCTGGGGCATCGTCTGCGACTGGTATGTCGAGCTCAGCAAGCCCGTCCTGCAGGGCGAGGACGGCCCCGCCAAGGACGAGACCCGTGCCGTCACGGCCTTCGTGATCACTGAGACCGCCAAGCTCCTGCATCCGGTGATGCCCTTCATCACCGAGGAACTGTGGGACAAGCTCGGCCATCGCAGCCAACACGGCATGCTGATCGGCCAGCCCTGGCCGCAGCCCGCGCCGACCGACGCCGCGGCCGATGCCGAGATCGGCTGGCTGGTGAAGCTGATCTCCGACATCCGCTCGGCCCGCTCGGAGCTCAACGTGCCGGCCAGCGCCAAGCTGAAACTGCTGGTCGTCGGCGCCAACGACACCACGAAACAGCGCATCGACATGCACCGCGCCGCCATCGAGCGGCTGGCGCGCATCGATGGCATCGAGGCCGCGACGTCGGCGCCCAAGGCCGCGCTGCAGCTCGTGGTCGGCGAGGCGACCTATGCGTTGCCGGTGGGCGACGTCATCGACCTCAAGGCCGAGAGCGCGCGGCTCCAGAAGGAGATCAAGAAGCTCGGCGACGAGGTCGGCAAGATCGACGCCAAGCTCGGCAACGCCGCCTTCGTCTCGCGCGCCCCCGAGGAGGTCGTCGAGCAACAGCGCGAGCGCCGCCAGCAGGCCGAGCAGACCCGCGCCCGCCTCAGCACGGCGCTGGAACGGCTCGGCGCTTGAGCCTGGTCCTGCGGCCGGTCGACCTCGGCGACGGCGATGCGCTGCACGCCATCTTCACCGAGCCCGGTGTGCGGCAGTACCTGTTCGACGACATCCTGCTGACGCACGAGGAGACTCAGAAGCACGTCGAAGCTGCGTGCGGCCATGAGGCGTGGGTCATATGCCTCGATGACGTGATCGTCGGCCTGACGTCGCTACGGCCGGTGAACGGCGATCGCGAGCTGATGATCGTGGTCAGCGAACGCTGCTGGGGCAGGGGCGTTGCCTTCGAAGCGGCCCGGGCCGCCATGCGTCACGGCTTCGAGGTGCTGCAGCTCGATCGCATCCTGGAGGGCGTCGACCTGCCGAACGAACGCTCGCACCGCCTGATGGCGCGGCTGGGCTTTACACCGACCGGCGAGACCGACGGGCCGAAGTACCGGGCCAGGACCTACGAGGCGCGCCGGCCCTCAGCCTAGCGGCTTGGTCCACCAGTTCGAGGCGATGCTGAGGTCCGAGCGGCGCAGCATCTCGGTCTTGGCAAGATCGCGGTCCGCCGATACCACGACGATCTGCACGCCGCCATGCTCGTGGATCAGGGTGGAGACGTGGGACAGCAGCGCCTCTCCGACGCTGAGCCAGAGCAGGGGCTCGAGCACGCAGAAATCGTCGATCAGATAGGTATCGCCACCTGGATCGAAGACCGGCGGGCTGGGGAATTTGCGGGCGATCAGGAAGCCTTCCAGCCGGCTGCCCTCGATGGCGACCAGGAAGAACGTGTCGGGCTCGGCCAGCAGCCCGGTGAAGAACGTCTCGGTTGCCGCCGCCGAGTTCGCCGCCTTGCGCCAGAAGGTCGGCTGATATTTCTGAAACTGCCGGCGGCTTCGTTCCACCAGCTCGACGGCCGCCTTGATGTCTGTCGTCTCGGCCTTGCGGACGTCCAAGTGCGGCGATCCGGCTATGATGCCTTGCGCAGGTCCGGCACGTAGGGCCGGCTGGCGAAGTGCTCCTGGTTGTCGGCGCTCGCGAAGCGTAAGCCGGCGCGGCGCAGCGCTTCATCATCGACGACGTCGAGCGGTACGAAGTAGCGATCGTCGGTCCTGATGATCGTGTCGTTGTCGACGCGATTGTAGCAGATCAGCAGGGTCCAGCGCCGGTTGGCCGAGCGGTTGGCGTCGGAGCGGTGGATGGCGTTGCAGTGGAAGATCAGCGCATCGCCCTTGTCGAGCTCGCAATACTCGATCGGGCACTTCTCGAGGATATGGGGCATGCGCTCGGGATCGACCTCGTTCTGGGTCGGCGACAGCGGCGTATGGTCAATGCGGCCGAGCCGGTGCGAGCCTGTCGCGATCTGCAGGCATCCGTTCTCGCGCGTCGTCTTGTCGAGCGCGACCATCACCGACAGCAGGTCGGGCCTGAGGCAGCCGTTGTAGTACCAGTAGCCGTAATCCTGGTGCCATTCCCAGGCGCCGCCGACCTCGGGCTCCTTGGCCGTGAGCTTGGACTGGTAGTGATAGACCGGCCCGCCCAGCAGCGCCGCCGACGTGTCGACCATGCGCCGGCAGCGCGCTGCGAGCCCGTAGACGCTGTCGCCGGCGCGGTTCCACAGCGCAATGCGTGTCGAGCGGCCCTCGCCGTCGCGGCGGTCGAGGATGCTGGAGCGCACCGCCGGATCCTCCTCCATGGCGCGCGTCAGCAGATCGACCTCGTCGGGCGCGAAGAGGCCGCGCGCATAGGTGAAGCCCTTTACATTGAATTCGGCCGTCTGCGTGGCGTTCAGCATGTTGGGCATGGCTCGTTTCCTGATCCCGTAGGGTTAGCTTATCCTACCTTGTTGAAGGATTCACGGGGGCCGCGTGCAGGCGCAGACCAAGAGCCCGCACGACTTTCAGCACAGTGCCGAGTTCCGGATTGCCGTCGGGCGACAACGCCCGATAAAGGCTTTCTCTTCCGACACCTGCCTCTCGTGCAAGTTGGCTCATGCCTTTCGCGCGGGCGATATTACCGAGCGCTTCGGCGATGACGCGATGGTCGCCGTCTTCCAAGGCAGCCTCGAGGTAAGCAGCAACGTCACGCGGGTCTTTGAGCAACGCGGCATTGTCATATCGTGTTGTCTGGACTTTCTTGCGGGCCATGTCACCCTCCTAGAGATCGCGAGCCAACGTCAAGGCTCGCCGTATGTCGCGATCCTGAGTCCGCTTGTCGCCTCCGGCCAGAAGGATGACGACATCGTCCCCTTTCCGTTTGAAGTACACGCGATATCCCGGACCGTAGTCGATGCGAAGTTCACTGACGCTACTGCCGACAGGTTTCACGTCGCCAGCCAGCCCGAGCGCCAGTCGATCCAGGCGCACCTGAATGCGAGCCCGCGCCTGTCGGTCACGCAGGCCACCGAGCCACTTGGCAAAAAACCGATATCTGTCGTAACTCAGCCACTCGTCATTTGTATCTTATAAGATACAGCCGTGCAAGCATACCAAGCCTATACCGGCTGGAAGACGTTTTTCCCGCTTCGTTCGCGGACAATCACTCGACGGCCAAGCTGCTCGCGTGCCGACATGTCGGCCAGCAGACTTGGCTCGTTGCCCGCCATGGCGACGAAGCGCTCGCCCGAGCCGTCGAGGCGGCCGAAGATGTAGGCCTTCTCCGGTGCTTCCTTGCCGTAAGCCACGCAGTAGGTCTCGATCGTGCCGGTGCTGGTCGGCGTCAGGTTCACGCGCTGTTTCGACCGCTGATCGAGCTCGGCCTGGAACTTCTTCGGATCCTCGCGCCGCCATGGCCCCTTCGTCGGCTCGGTCGAGTAGAGGCCAGCGGAATGCTTGGTGAGGTAGTTGCCGTTGGCCGTCACCTTGCCGAACGAGCCGGGCTTCTTGCGCACCACGTTCATCATCTCGGCGATCGAGTGGGTCACGTAGTTGTTGCCTGGGCCGCCGAAGAAAGGGAGGCCGCCGGTGACGCTGATCGGGCGCGGATCGTCGTCGTCGATACCGATCTCCTTCATCGCCACCTCGACCGCCGAGGGGAAGCAGCTGTAGAGGTCGAAGACCGCGACGTCGACCACCGTCTTGCCCGCCATGTCGAGCGCGATGCGCACGCAGCCTCTGATCGCGGGCGACGCGTCGAGCCGCTCGCGCTCGGACACGATCCAGGTATCGGTGCCGTCGGCGCAGCCGTGAAGGAACACCCAACGATCCTGCGGGACGCCCCATTCGCGCGCCTTCTCGACCGAGGTCATGAGCACGGCGGCGGACTGGTCGATGATGGCATTGGAATTCATCAAGCGCGGGTAGGGGAAGCAGATCCAGCGATTGTCGTTGGAGATCGTCGCCAGCCGCTCGGCGCTGTACCCCTCGCGCCGCGTCGCCAGGGGATTGGCCTTGGCGACGGCCGCCAGGCGCTCGAACAGACGGCCCATGGCCGTCATGTGACTCGCCACATCGCGCTTCAGACCGCCGCGGATGGCGTTCTCCAGCAGCGGATAGAAGTGGATGGCGGCGCGCAGCTCGTGGCGGGCTTCCTCGTCGGAGAAGCCCAAGCGGTTGTCGCCGATGCGCGTCGGCTCGCCGCCGGGATCCTCGTTGTGGTCGATTTCAAGTCCGGCCTTGCGCGCGTTCTGGGTCGAGCGCAGCAGCTCTGCACCGCACACCAGGGCGAGCCCGGTCTCGCCCTTGGCGATCTCCTCGGCGAAGCGGTTGACCAGGTACTGGGGCATGTTGCCCCCGGAATGCGTGTAGAGGAGCTGGCGCGGCGCGGCATCCAGCCGGCTGGCAACCGCCTTGGGCGGATTGCTGCAGCGGCCGAACGGAGAGGCGAAACGCGGGCTGATGGCGGGAAAGAATTCGAGCACCGCAACGGCATCGATCTTGCGGCCAAGGGCGGCGGCGCCGATCGCCGCGCCGCTATCGGCGAGCGCGATGCCGGCGGCCTCTGCGCAGAAGGCGACGTTCGACCGGTCGCTGGAGGGCTTACCGGTGAGGTCGGTGATCTGGCCGCAGCCGACAAGGATGGGCGTACGCGGATCGATCATCTGGCCAGTGCCTTGATCTCCGCTTCGCTCAGGCCTGCTTCTGCCAGTACGCTCTTCGTATGCTCGCCGTGACCGGCGACCTTCGGCCCGCTTTGCACCGGCGAACCGGAGAAGCGGAAGGGCGGCGCCGGTGACTTGTAGACGCCCGCACTGTCCTCGATGGTGCAAAGCGAGCCGCGATGCTCGACCTGTGGGTCTTTTAGCGCCTCGGTCACGGTGAGATAGGGCGAGCAGGGCACGCCGTGCTTCTCGAGCGCGGCCACGCATTCCTTGACGGTGAGCGTTCGGGACCACGCCTCGAACTCGTCGACGAACTTGTCCCAGTTCATGCGCCGGTCGGCGTATTTCTCGAAGCGCGGATCGGTCAGCCAGTCGCGCCGGCCGGCCGCCGTCGCCATGTCCTGGAAAGTGCGCTCGCTCGCCGTCGCCAGCATGACGAAGCCGTCCTTGGCCTCGACCGGCCCGTACATCGGCCGCGACGGCATCTCGAAGTCGAACTGCGCGCGGTTGACCTCGCCTAGAAGCATGCCGACCAGGGCCTCGAACATCGACACGTCGACCATCTGGCCCTTGCCGGTGACGTGGCGCTGATGCAGCGCCGCCAATATGCCGCCCAGCGCATAGGCGCCGCTGGCATAGTCGGCGACGAAGATGCCGCAATTGTCCGGCCGCCCACGTCCCTGATGATAGCGGCCCTGCTGGTAGAACAGATGCGCCATGTCATAGCCGGTCGAGGCGTGGATGACCGGCGCATAGGCCGGCCGCCCTGCGGCGGGCCCGGTCTGGCCGTAGCCCGAGATGGCGCCGTAGATGATCCGGGGATTGATCTTCGCCAGTTCAGGATAGTCGAGGCCGAGCCGCTTCATGACACCCGGCCGGTAATTCTCGACCACGATGTCGACCGTCTTCACCAGCGCCTTCACCGCCGCGATCGCCTCGGGCTTCTTGAGGTCGAGCACGATGCAGCGCTTGCCGGCATTGAGCTGGCCGAACATGGTGCCTTGGCCGTCGCGCTGCACCGGCCGGCTGCGCATCAGGTCGCCTTCGGGCGCCTCGATCTTGATCACGTCGGCACCCATGTCGGCCAACAGGCGCGTGCAATGGGGGCCTGCGATGGTCGTCGAGAAATCGAGCACGCGCACGCCGTGCAGCGGTCTGTTGTTCGCTTCGGTCATTCTGATCACCGGGCAATGAGGATGAGGACGACGCCTCCGACCACCAGGATGCTGCCCAGCCATTCGCCGGCCGAGGGCCGCTCCTTGAGCACGAGGTGCGAGGCGATGAAGGTGAATACCAGCTCGATCTGGCCGACGGAGCGCACCAAGGCGGCGTTCTCCAGGGTCATGGCGAGTGCCCAGCCGGCCGAGCCCAGCACGCTGAAGATACCGACCCAGATCGACGAGCGCCAGTTGACCCACACCTTGCCGAGCTGCGGGCGGTCGCGGCGTGCGAGGTAGAGACCCATCAGCACGACCTGGATGGTGTTCATGCAGGCCAGCACCGTGATGCCGCGCACCCAGAAGTCGCCTTCGGGCAGGAGCTTGGAGGCTTCGCGGATGGTGCCGGCGGCAATGGCGAAGATCGCGCCCGACAGGATGCCGTACAGCGCACCCTTGTGCGTGAGGTCGGCCAGCACGCTCCTGATGTTGGCGAACGAACCGCGCACGCTCAGGATCGCCACGCCGCCCAGGCAGATCAGGATGCCGATCCAGGCGCCGACGCGCAGCGGCTCATGGGCGATGAAAGTGGCGAACAGGGCCACGAACACCGTCTCGGTCTTGGAATAGACCGTGCCGACGGCATAGTTGCGCAGCGAGAAGGCGTGGATCATCAGCGAGGTCGCCACGATCTGGGCGACGCCCGCGATGGTGACCAGGCCGAGGAAGGCCAGCGTGATCGTCGGCACATGCCGGCCGGTGCCGAACACCAGGAAGGCCAGCGCTCCCAGGGCCAGCGGCGCGCCATAGAGGTAGCGGACGAAATTGGCGCCATCGACGCTCAGCACGCCACGAATCTTCTGCTGCATCGTCGTGCGGATGTTCTGGCACAGCGCAGCGAAGATGGTGATCGGTATCCAGAGCGGCACGCAGTTCACTCCCTTGGCCGGAGTTTATGGTCTCGACGGCGCCGCGTCTGCGGTTTAGTTTTTCACGATGCGACAAGAGCTGAGCGATGCCCTGCGGAGGGCTTGGTCCGAGCTGGGCAGACCGGGCGTGTGGTGGACCGGTGCAGACCGCCTGAAGACCGTTCGCGAAGCGCGAGCGGCCCGTGCCTGCGCTCTCTGCGCCGAGCGCAAGACGGCGCTGTCGCCGCATGCCGTTGTCGGCCGCCACGACATGGCGACCGACCTGGCACCGTCGGCGATCGAGGCCATCCATCGCATCGTCAGCGATCCAGGACGGTTGTCGGATGCGTGGTACCGCCGCACGACCTCCGGTGGCTTGACGGACGAGGCCTATGTCGAGTTGCTCGCCGTGGTGGCGATCACGACGGCAGTGGACACCTTCGATCGCGCGCTCGGCACGACATTGCGGGAACTCCCGCAAGCGACGCCCGGCGAACCGAGCCGGCGGCGTCCGAAGGGGGCGAAGCCGGGATTAGGCTGGATGCCGATGCTGGCGCCGGAGGACGTCACGCCCGACGATCCACCGCTCTACAGTGAGGCCGGCCGCATCGGCGGCAACGTGCATCGTGCGCTCAGCCTCGTGCCACAGGCGATGATGCAGTTCTGGGACATGTTCGAGACCATGTACCTGCCGCAGGACGCCATGCGCGACTTCGGCCGCGAGTACCGCGCGATCGATCATGCGCAGATCGAGATGCTGGCGGCCCGCGTCGCCGTCCGCAACCAGTGCGCCTATTGAACCACCGCTCATTTGCACCTGCTCCGGGGGAGCGGCAGGCACAGCGGAACGGACTATCGCTTCGAGGGCATCGTCGACGGCAATGGCGGCAGCGGCGTCGCTCATGAAGCCGAGCTGCTGGCATTCGCCGACTCGGCCCTCGGGGTCGCCGGTCATGTCGACGAAACGCGTTCGGCACTCGTGGCCGTTCTGGGCAGCGACGCGATGACGGACGCCGCGGCGGTGATTGCCGGCTTCGATGCCATCACCCGCGTGGCGGACGGCTCAGGCATCCCCCTGGAGCCGGCCAGGGCCGAGGCGACGGCCGAGTGGCGGGCCAGCCTCGGCGTCGACGCCTACTGGATGCAGAAGGTCTGACGGTGCGCCTATGAATCGGCCGCAGGGATGAGTTAAAGTCCCGGCCGTTTCCGGGGAGAT
This sequence comes from Rhodospirillales bacterium, assembly GCA_009377525.1. Lineage (GTDB taxonomy): Bacteria > Pseudomonadota > Alphaproteobacteria > Reyranellales > Reyranellaceae > Reyranella. Next base: position 4,896 of record WHTW01000049.1, on the reverse strand, counting down.
AGGGCGCAAATGGCCAGGAAGCATGCCGAGCTGGTCGGCCCCGCCGTCAGCGGCGCGGTCACCCATCGGGCCCGCGGTCCGGCAAGACGCGCCGTGCTCACAGGCACACTCGCCCTGCCGTTCGCGACCCACGCCCAGTCGACCTGGCCGACCAAGCCCATCCGCATCGTCGTGCCGTTCAATCCGGGTGGCGCGATCGATGCGTTGGTGCGCGTCATCGCCGATGGCCTGACGGCGAAGCTCGGCCAGCAGGTGCTGGTCGATCCCAAGCCCGGCGCCAACACCATCGTCGGCTCGGAGATCGTCGCCAAGGCAGCCCCCGACGGCTACACCTTCCTGATCACCACCAACTCGACCCACACCAACAACCCGACGCTCTACGCCAAGCTGCCGTTCGATCCCGCCAAGGACCTGATTCCGGTGTCACTGGTGTCGCTCGGCACCATCCTGGTCTTGGTCAAGGCCGACGCACCGTTCAGCGACCTGCGCGGCATGGCCAAGTGGGTGAAGGAGCTGGGGCGGCCCGCCGCCTACGGCAGCTGGGGCATCGGCTCGAGCGGCCATCTCTATGGCCTGATGTTCGAGCAGGCGCTGGGCGGCAAGTACAGCCACGTGCCCTATCGCGGCGACGTGCCGGCCATCCAGGATGTGGCGAACGGCACGCTCGACATCACCTGGGCGAGCCCAACCAGCGCCAAGCCGCAGATCGAGGCCCGCCGCGTCAGGCCGCTGGCCGTCGCCGGCTCCAAGCGCTCGGCCTCGATGCCCGAGCTGTCGACCTTCGCCGAGCAACTGGTCGCGGGTTTCGACCTCAGCCTGTTCGTCGCGGCCTATGTGCCCGCCGGCACGCCGGCCGAGATCGTCGACCGCATGTCGCGCGAGATCAAAGCCGTGATAGCTGAGCCCACGGTCGCCGAGAAGATGATCGCCCAGGGCCAGACTCCGGTCGGCTCGACGCCCAAGGAGCTGGCCGACGTCCTGGCGCGCGAGACGCCGATCTGGGCCGAGTTGATCCGCCAGTCCGGCGCCAGGGTGGAGTAGCCATGAGCCTCGGCGACATCCATTCCGCCTATTCGCGCAAGCCGCCCAGCTACAACGCCAAGCTGACCGAAGTCGGCCGCGGTACGCCGATGGGCGAGCTTTTGCGCCGCTACTGGCATCCCGTGGGCCTGAGCGCCGACGCCGCCGCCACGCCGCGCCCGGTGAAGATCCTGGGCGAGGAGTTGATCCTGTTCCGCGACGGGCAGGGGCGGCCCGGCCTGGTCTATCCGCGCTGCTGCCATCGCGGCACGACGCTGTACTACGGCAAGATCGAGGAGCGCGGCATCCGCTGCTGCTATCACGGCTGGCTGTTCGACGTCGAAGGCCACTGCCTCGAGATGCCCTGCGAGCCCAACCCAACGGGCCCGCAATGCAAGCGCGTGCGCCAGCCCTGGTATCCGGTCGAGGAACGATACGGCCTGGTCTTCGCCTATCTCGGCCCGCCGGAGAAGAAGCCGGTGCTGCCGCGCTACGAGTGCCTGGAGGTGATGGGGCCGGGCGAGTTCGTCGAGGCCGACGATTCCTCGATCGGCAGCGGCGGCATCGTCGTCGTACCCTGCAACTGGCTGCAGCATTTCGAGAACGTGGTCGATCCGTACCATGTGCCGATCCTGCACGGCACGTTCAGCGGCCCGCAGTTCGTCGAGCAGATGGCGACCTTTCCCAAGGTGAAGTTCGAGTACGGCCCGCGCGGCGTGAAGGCGACGTCGGTCCGGCCGGGTCCCAACGGCAAGCGCTTCCGCCGGATCACCGAGGCCGTCGTGCCGACCCTGCGTCTGGTCGCCAATCCGCGCGTGGCGCAGTACGGCATGGTCGAATCGATCGGCTGGACCCTGCCGATCGACGACACGCACTACCGCATCTACGTCGCCGGCCGGGTGAAGGAGAAGGGCGAGCTCGCCAAGTTCAAGTCTCGCTACAACGGCAAGACCTGGGCCGAGCTCACGCCCGAGGAGCACCAGAAGTTCCCGGGCGACACCGAGGCGCAGGTCGGCCAGGGCGCCATCACCTTCCATTCGGAGGAGCATCTGATGTCGTCCGACCAGGGCGTGTCGATGCTGCGTAACCTGCTGCGCAAGCAGGTTGACATCGTCGCGGCGGGTGGCGATCCGGTCGGCGTGGCCTTCGACGAGGCCGGCGCCTACGTGAAGTTCGACGCCGGGCAGTTCCTCGACGAGCCAACCTGATCAGGGCTCCTCTCCCCCGCTAGGGGCCCTAGCGGGGAGAGGAACAAGAAGGAACCTACAGATCAGCGCCTACCGCATCGGCCACGGTCGCAAAGCCGTCGCGTGCCAGCAGCGTCGCGAGCTCGTGCTTGATGCGCCGGATCAGCGGCGGACCGTCATAGACCATCGCCGAATAGAGCTGCACCAGGGTCGCGCCGGCGCGGATCTTGGCGTAAGCGTCGGCGCCCGAACCGATGCCGCCGCAGCCGACCAGCAGGAACTGATTCTCGGTGCGTTGCGCGGTACGGCGCAGCACCTCAGTCGACAGCGCCATCAGCGGCGGACCCGACAAACCACCGGCTTCCTCGCGTCGCGTCGAGCGCAGCGTCGGCGGCCGCGACAGCGTTGTGTTGCCGACAATGATTCCGTCCATCCGAAGATCGCGGCAGACGGCGACGATGTCGTCGAGGTCGTCGTCGGTGGCGTCGGGAGCGATCTTGACCAGCAGCGGCACCGGTTTGGCGGCAATGGCGTCCTGCACGCGCTTCAGCAGATCGGCGAGCTGAGCGCGCCCCTGGAGAGTGCGCAGCCCGGGCGTGTTGGGCGAGGAGACGTTGCAGACGAGATAGTCGGCGTATTGCGCCAACGCCTTGCATCCGACCACATAGTCGACGGCCCGGTCGGTGCTGTCCTTGTTGGCCCCGACATTGACGCCGACGAAGCCGCGGCGCGGACGGGTGGCCAGCCTCGAGCGCACCGCGTCGAGGCCCTGCCCGGGAAAGCCCATACGATTGATGACGCCACGGTCCTCGGCAAGACGAAACAGGCGAGGCCGAGGATTGCCCTCCTGCGGCCGGGGCGTGACGCTGCCGATCTCGACCAGGCCGAAGCCCAGATCAAGCATGGCGTCGGCGACTTCGGCATTCTTGTCGAAGCCCGCCGCCAGCCCGACGGGGTTGGGCAGGGTGCGGCCCCAGGCCTTGACCGCGAGTGATAGTGAATCGGGCCGCCGGTCCGACGGCAACAGCCCTGTCTTGAGCGCGCGCAAGGCCAACCCATGCGCGGCCTCGGCGTCGAGGCGTGACAGGAAGAGATCGGCGAGGCTGTACCAAGCGGCCATAGCCGTCTGGTTAGCAGAGGTCGGCTGTGGAGCGCTCAGGGTCTTCCGGACCACCGGCCTCCGGCCGGCATCATGAGCCGGCTGGAAGCCGGCGGTCCGTATGAAGTTCAGGCCTTTCCGTAGACCGGCATCACCACGCCGGAATTGATCGTCTCCGACAGGCTGCAGTGCGCCACGATCAGCTCGGCGATGGCCGTGGGCTTGACCCAGGTGTCGTGCTTGGCGGTCGGCATGTCCTTGCGGTTCGCCGGGGTGTCGATGGTCGAGGGGGCGAGCGCAATCGCCGAGATGTCCTCGTTCTTCAGTTCCTCCGCCAGCGCCACAGTGAAGGCCGCGACCGCCGCCTTGGAGGCCGTATAAGCGGTCATGTTGGCGCCCTGGCGCGGATTGAGGGCGGGTCGGGCGGAGATGTTGACGATGTGACCGCCCCTCTTGACGCCATCTGGGCCGCCCTTGCGGAAATTGGCGACCGCGGCGCGACAGCTCAGGACGCAGGAAACGACGTTCATCGAGAGCTGCTGCTGCAGCACCTTGGCCGGGCTGTCGGCGATCGGCGCGTAGGCGAAGCCGCCGGCGATGTTCACCACCGCATGGAGCGGCGGCAGCGCGGCGTAGAAGCCGTCGACCGAGGCTTCGCTCGACAGGTCGATGTTGGGCGCGATGCTGATCTGCTTGCTGTCGGGCAGATTGCGGGTCGGCGGCGCGCTTTCGATCGCCGGAATGTGGCAGGTGGCACCAGCCTCGATGAAGGCCCGTACGACGGCCGCGCCGAGCTGGCCCGTGCCACCGGTGACCACGACATGCCGATCCTTGAGCGACTGCATTTCCACCTCATTGCCGGGAGCGCGCCACTCCGTGGCGCTCATGATGACGGGCGGGCGAACGCCCCTCGGTGGAAACTTATGGGATTATGAGAAGACGCGCCACGGAGTGGCGCGCTCCCAGCAATGAGACTAGTCGCCCGCTTCACCCAGTTTGAAGAGAGTTCGATTTTGTGATTCGCTTGCGCCGCCAGACAGGCGACGGAGGCAACATGGCGGCGAAGGAGATTTCGGTAAAGAAGTATGTGGTGCGGTTGAGCGCCGATGAACGGGAGCGCCTCGAAGCCCTGATCGGCAAAGGAAAGAGCCCGGCACAGCGCCTTGCGAAGGCGCGGATATTGTTGAAGGCGGATGTCTCGGAGGCCGGCGAAGGGTGGAGTGACAGTCGGATCATCGAGGCGCTGGAGACCAGCGCGTCGATGGTTTACCGGGTGCGCAAGCAACTGGTGGAAGAAGGCTTCGAGGCGGTGTTGAGCCGCAAGCCGCGGGCGACGCCAGCCGTGCCACGGATATTTGACGGCGAGAAGGAAGCCAAGCTGATTGCCCTGGCTTGCTCCAAGCCTCCCAAGGGACGCGTGCGCTGGACCTTGCGGCTGTTGGAGAACAAGGTTGTGGAGCTCGGCATCGTCGATCGCGCCAGCGACTCAACGATCGGACGGGTTCTAAAAAAACACTCTCAAGCCGCATCGCCGTCAGCAATGGGTCATCCCGCCGAAGGCCAACAGCGCGTTCGTAGCGGCCATGGAAG
>WHTW01000048.1 GCA_009377525.1 Rhodospirillales bacterium | reverse complement strand
CAGTGCCGTCACCGGTCTCCGCCTGCGGGCCACGACCTCGATCAGCTCGTGCTCGGCCCGTCAAAATCCCTGTGACGAGCCACTAGTGGCAGCTTGGTAGTCGCAGGGATGCGGCTAGTCCGAGGTGTGCGATTCCGCGCAGTCCGATGCTGTTCTCAATGGAACTCGATGTAAGAGTGCATTTTGTACTGAGTTGTCGAAAGATCCGGTGCCGACTCGCTTTCATGGATAGACCTGTTCAACCTGTTCCGCCTTCGCCACAGCTTGCCGCCCTCAAGAACACCCGCGATCGCGATCGTACAAGCCGGTGACCGGCCACCGCGCGATCGAGCTGCTTGCCAGCGGCCGCTCACGGCCGTTGCCCAGCGAAGATTCCACCGGCCTTGTAGCCCGGACCATTGATGTTGAAGGAGCCGCCCGTACCCTTCGCCCTCACCGCTCCGGCGTCGAAGAACGAACCGGTGAGGTTACCGGTGCGGCCGCCGCCTGCGATCGTTCCGTTATACTGCGAGGCCGGTACACCCGGACCGGTGAGCTGAGTGGCCGCGCCGGTGTAGGTGGCGCCGTCAAAATTTCCGATGGTCACGTTGCCGCTTTGAGCGGCGAAGTTCCACACTTTGGTGAAGCTGCCCGCCGCGACATAAGCATTGGCGCCATTGTGCACGTTGCCGATGGCGTGGCCGGTGAAGGTGGCGGTGCCGGTGGTCGGCATCTGCAGGGTCGGCGTGATGTTGCCGGCGACGTAGGAAGCCAGGTGCAACCTGTCGCGGCCATTGGGATTGTAGACGCTGTTGTTGCCGTAGCGCACCTCGCCGCTCCACCAGCCCCAGGTCATGAACTCGCAAGCGCAGGGCGTCACGCCTTGCTCAGCGAAGAAGTTGGCGACCGGCGCGGCGCCGTAGCTCACCATGTTGGTGCGGGCGGCGATGTCGGTGCCGGTCGAGGTATTGCCGTTGATGGTCACGCTGGCGACCTGGGTCGAGAAGCTGTCGGTGGGGCGGTCACGCAGCGCGTAGATCTGGTCGTTTATGAAGGTCTGGGTCGAGAAGCGCGGGCCTGACGTGCCGCCGAGGTTGAAGGTCGACGAGGTGTTGGGCCCGTTCCACTGGCTCACGGTGATGGTGGCGAAGACGCGGTTCGCCGCGGCATCAGTCTGCATGAAGACCTGAGCCGGAAAGGCGCCGTCGACGCCGATCGTGCGCGTCGACTGGGCGCCGCCCGAGGTCGTCTGTTCAACGATGCCGCCGACATAGCCGCCCGTGAAGTTTTGCGACGTGCGCGATGCGTTCAGCGCCGCCGGATTGTCGACCTTGGTCGCAAGTGTGTTTTGCCGGTAATCGACGCCCGCCAGGTTGTTGTGGGGCTGATCGAGGCTCGCCTGGTAGGTGGCGGTCGTGGTGCCGGACGTGATGGTGCCGCCGCTGGTCGTCGTGGTGGAGCGGTAGCTGCTGGCCGAATAGAGCATCGTCTCGGCATTCGGTCCGAAGACCGAATGGGCACCGCCGGTGTCGAAGGTCGATCCGGCCGACACCGCGCGGCTGATCGTCTCGCCGGACGCCAGGCGGTAGGTGCCGTAATAGGCGCCGGAATTGAAGGTACTGTTGGTGTTGAAGTCCTTGAAGTAGTCGCCGATGAAAGTGCCGACGTAGGACTTCTGGGCTGCCCCCACGCCGGCGATGGCCACCGTGGTCTGCGTGGCGTCCGCGCCCTGCGAAGAGAGGGCGGGGCCACCGATCACGGGGTTCGAGTTGGGGCTGTATACCGAGTAGAGCGGCGAAGCATTGGCTGCGGCCTTGAGGGCCGAATCGTTGGCCACCGTTGGCGGCGCCCACGGCAGGGCCCCAGTGTTGCGCAGGGTCGTGAGGACATGGGTGGCGAAGCCCGAGGTCGGGAATTGCGCCAATGTGGTCGGCGTGCCACCGGCGAAGCCGAGCTTCTTGCTACTGGAATCGGTGAAGACGAAGGCGAAGAAATCGCCGGTCGGCGTCACGTAACCGGTGCCGTTCAGGGGGCCCAGGGTCGGATGGACGAGAGAGATGGTGTAGGGCGATCCACCGGGCTGCCAGGGTACCGTGAAGGACCGGCCGTCATCGAGGGTCATGGTAGCGAGGCCGTTGGTCAGGGTGCCGGTCGGCATCAGCGCCCGGTTGTTGGCGGCGACCGGCGTGGCGCCCAGCGTCTGGTTGTTGAAGTTGGTGTAGGCCGGCTCCTGCGAGAAGCGGCCGCGCGTGACGATGACCGTGGTCGGCGGCGGCGTCACGGGAGTCGGCGTCGGCGTGGGCGTCGGTGTGGCGGTCGGCGTCGGCGTGGTCTGGGCGGTCTGCGTCGTCTGGCTCTGCTGCTGTTGCAGCTGCACGGCCTGCTGCTGCTGCTGGTCGGTCGCCGCGTTGCTCAGCACATTGCTGACGATGTTGGCGTTGGCGACATTCTGCGCCGGCGAGCCGGCCGTGATGTTGACCGTCGGCGGCTGCACCGCCGCTGGCGTCTGCGAGGAGTTCTGCCCGGAGAAGCCCGAGGCTTGCGCCTTCTGGTCGGCGCCGCCGCCCATGGCGCCGCCGGCCGCGGCCGCCCCGCCAGTCGTACCGCCAGTTGCCGCCTGTTGGCCACCGCCTCCACTGCCGCCCGATCCGCCCGAGCTGCTGCTTGAGCCGCCGCCACCTTCGAGCTGGCTCAGCTCGCTCGAATAGCCACCGGCCGGCACGACGGTCGGCTGGCCCGGCGGCGTGCCGGTATTGGTCGTCACCTGCGTGCCCTGCCGCGTCACCGTCTGCGTCTGGCCGGCCGCGCTCACCGTCATGCCTTTGCCGAACACGAAGGTCGAGGTCGTCTTGTTGGGCTCGACCGTGAGGATGGTGATGCCGCCGCGGATGCCGATCGTGCTGGCTGGCGTGGTGATGGTGATCGGCTGGGTCTTGCTGATCTTGCCGCCGACCAGGCGCAGCACGCCCTTGCTGGCGTTGATCGCGAGCTCGCCGGTCTTGGTGTTGGGATCGAACACGAACCTGTCGATAGTGAGCTGGGCGTTGGGCCCCACGGTGAGCGACGTGCCGTCGAGGAACACCAGGTGCGCGCGGTCGTTGGCGCGCGTGGTGATCAGCTCGTTGGCCTGCACGTCGATGCCGATGCGCAGCACGCGCTCGGCGTCGCTCGGCGGCTTGCCCAGGGGATCGCCGTCGGTGGCCGAGGTGACGCCCACCCGGGCGGAGGCGACGCCGGCCGACAGGACGAGCGCGCTGGTCGCCAGCAGGGCGGCACGGGTGATGGAAAGTCCGTCGATTGCAAAGCTCGCCATTTTCGCCTCCTCGATCGCGGTCAGAACCGCCAGTTGACGCCGAACATGACGCTGTTGTTGGTGAACTCGTAGTTGGGCAGGCTCGCCGCGCGGTTGAAGCGCGACAGCGACAGGCTGAAGGTCGTGCGCTCGTCGAACGGGACGGCGAGCAGCAGATTGACGATCGTGTCCTGCTGGTAGCGGATTACGTCCGGGTCGACGATCGGGTCGGGCTGATCGTACTGCCACCATTGCAGGTTGGCCGACAGGCTGATCGTCCACGGCTGGTCGGAGCGGAACAGGGGATCGGCGAAGCGGAAGGCGAAGCCCGCCCCGGTGCCCAGCAGCACGTAGTTCTGCTGCGGCGTCTGCTGCGTCTGGTAGCGCTGGGCGTTGGCCACGGCGAACAGGGAGACCAGCGGATTGACCTGGTACTGGAACGTGCTGGTGGCCGAGTACTGCGTGCCGGTGAACTGGCTGTTGGTCGGCAGGTACCAGGTGCTGGGATAGTTCTGCTGGCGCCAGCTGAAGATCGAGACGTTACGCAGGGCGTCGGAGAGCAGCACGCCGGTCTCGACACCGGCGCCATAGCTGCCGTAGTAGGGCGTGTCGTTGACCCAGATGTAGCCGGCGGAAACGAACGGCCTCACGATCACGTCCTCGAAGGTCTCGCGGAACGCCTGGAAGCGTGGACCGGTGGTGAAGTCGATCAGCGACACGTTGGCCGCTTGCAGCTGGAACTGGCGGGTGGCGTAGTAGGTGAACTGGCTCTCGATGACCGCCTTGTCCTGCGTCTCGAGATCGTAGGTGTGGCGGAACTGGCCGGTGCTGACGGCACCCCAGTCGGCCGTGCCAAGGGCGGCCTGGTTGAGTTGGCGACCTGGCCGAACAGGCGGACCTGAGAGTTGCCGGGACCGAGGTTGGCATTCGACTGGTAGCGCATGCCGAGGAAGACTTCGCCCGAGAAGCGCGAGCGTGTCAGCCGCTTGTCAAGCTCGGCCATGTACTGATCGGCCTTGGCCCGCACGTCGGCCGGAATGTTGCGTGAGGCCAGGGCGGTCTGCAGGTAGGTCCGGGCCAGCTCGTAGGAGCCCAGGCGAAAGTAGAGCACGCCCAGCTCGAGGCGCACCCGCGGCAGGTTGGGGTCGATCAGCAGCATGCGTTCGAGCGCCGAGACCGCACCTTCCAGATCGCCGGTCTGCGTGGCGACGGTGGCGAACCTGAACAGCACGTCGAGATTGCCGGGTTGGCGAAGCGTCTCCTGGAAGGCCGCGTCATATTCCTTCTCCTGGCTCTCCGTCGCCGGCTGGGCAGCCGCAGACAGCGCGACCCCGACGCTCACCAGCGCAAGCCACAGCAGACGCGCAAAGGCCCCCAACAACTCCCCCACCAAACGTAGAAATGTGTCCTTCTTGGTTACTCTACTATTCAGTTCGCCTTGGCCTTTGCCTTCGGCGTGACCAACTATAGGTTGCGAGCGGCTCTCAGATGTCATCCAATTGGATGACAACGCTGGCCGTGCGCGTCACGGGGGGTGCGGGATCCTCATGGAATTACATCAACCCGTGAAGCTGGCCGGCGGTCTGGTGCCGTGGGTCATGGACGCCGCCCTTGGACTAAATGGCAATTCAGAAAGAGCCGCCTCACGGCGCCTCGGCGCGGTGCTCGGCGCCTGTCGGGTGGAAACTCGCCGCGCGGATGCCCGTAAACTCAATCTGTCGACAGGCGCGCATTCCGGAATTGAGTGACGACGGGAGTGGGAACCCGAAACGCGCTAACATTCCAGTTGCCCTGCAACCATATGACGAGGCACAGTGAGACGCCTATTCACCCTGGGGGCGCCCTTCGGGCGGGGGTGTGGACAGCTTTAGTTAGAACCCTAAACATTGGAGCTGCTGCCGGGGAAAGACGTCATGTCGTTGGCAAGCGAGAATGGCGTTGTCGAAAGTCTGTATGATGCTGCTCTAGGACACCGGTCTTGGGGGGAGGTCGGGCGCGGCCTTGTGAGCAACCTGGACGGACTCACGTTGATGTTGTCAGTCCATCATCAAAAGCATCCGGCAGTCGACGTCGTATCAACGCTAGGCATGTCACCCCAGCAACTTCGAATGTACGGCGAATACTACGCCCGCCACGATGTTTGGGCCCTTGGGGCGGTCGAGCAGCGCCTTTTCGGTAGGGCCTTGGCGGGCTCCCAGGTCGTTGAGGATCGCGTGCTGGAGCGCAGCCTCATCTACAACGAGTTCATAGGGCCCCAGCGGCTCAATATGCACCATCTCGTGGGCGCCATCTTGCCTCTGGACGATGGTCACCATGTTGTGGTCGGCGTTCATCGGCCGCGCGCCGCCAAGGATTATGACCCTGGGGAGGTTCGGCGCTTGGGTCTCTTGTTGCCCCACCTTCAGCGCGCGCTCGAGATCCGACAGCGGCTTCGCCAGGCCGAAACGATCGGCCAATCTGCCACCGCCGCATTCGATCGCCTCAGCCTGGGTGTGGTCCTCATGGGCCCGACGGGCAAACTACTGCACGTGAATGCCGCGGCGGATGCCATCCTGCGTGGCGGCGATGGTCTGATGCGCGTTCCCGACGGCATTCGTGCCATGGCCAAACAGGACGACAAGCGGCTGCAAGAGCTGATTGTGGGTGCGCGTCGCGCAAGCGGGTTGATGAGCGCGGCACACGTGCCCGGCGGCCACGTTCGGGTCAGCCGACCTTCTTGCGGTCAGGCCTATGCTGTGATGGTGGCTCCGGGACCCGGGCTGGCGACTGGCAAAAACTCGGCTGCCGTGCTCCTATTTATCTCTGACCCCACCCAACAGCTGGTATCGGACCTGGCGATCCTCAAGGAGCTGTTTGGCTTTCCGCCGTCGGAGGCTAGACTCGTCCTGGCCTTGCTGAATGGGATCGCTCCACCGGACTTTGCCCGGGAAGTTGGTCTTTCCTACAACACGATACGAACGCTGTTGGTGCGTGCGATGGATCGAACGGGCACGCGATCCCAAGTCGAACTCGTCCTCGTCATGGCGCGCTCGCTGGGCGCTCTCGCTGCGCCGACGCTGCCCCGTTCATAATAGGAGATGCGAAACTGCCGAGATTGGTGGACCTCACCAAGGGATTCAGGCGGGGAGTGCGTTGCCCATCCGGACGGACGACCTAGCGCATCAGGCAAGCATCGAGGCGGAAGTCCTCGGCTACGGCAATGGCACGAGCTTGTAGCGGCAACTGAACTTCCCGTTCCAGATCTCCAGCTGTTTCGTTTTCACGTTCCCAGTCATTAAGCTTTCGCCGGCGTTCGTAGGGTACGTGACCCGAATGGAACCATCAGGATTGGCTTTGGTGGTGAAGTTCCGACCGGCAGCTGCCACACCCGAAAAGGCGTCGCCTTCTAATTTGAACGTCCAAGTCGCCCGGGAAACATCGCCCTGGGAGCAATGCTGCAGAGATCTTTCAGGTATCAATACCAGATCTGCCTTCCAGGTTTCGGCGGCGGCAACATTCGATAGACCAATTGCAATCAGTGTGGCCAGACCAACGGTGTTGCGCATTGCTCCCCCAATTTCGTTTGTCAGGAATGCGGGTAATCTCAGTTCGTTTGATCCATCCAGCCGCACTTCTGGCCGATGGGCTCGAGCCCGCTCTTGGCGCCCTGAATGTAGAAGGTCGCGTGGATGGTGCCAGCGAACGGCGTGTCGATCGACATCTTCAGCTCGCGCTTGCCGAGGAGAGCTTTCAGAAAGGAAACGCTCTGCCCGTTCCACAGTCCGATACATGCCCCGTCGGCACAGCCTTCCCAATCCATTGTCTGAGAGGGGCCAGCGTCCAACGCGTACTGAACTCTCACCGGCGCCTGGCCGAAGTGAAGGGTCTTTGACTCAATGCCGACCACCGTCGCTTGACCCATGCAATAGGCTGACAGCGTGCCCGTGTACTCTCGACCACCGTTGTCGAACATGCCGCCGATCATGACGGCGACGCTGCCCTGTCGCCCGCGCAGCACCTCGCTGACAGTGGTTGGTAGCCAGTCGTTTGCCAGCGACTGGCCAGCCATCAGCGAGATACTTGTAAAGATAACGCTCGGAAGCAGGTGTCGTTCGGGCTTGGGCATCTAGGTCTCCTTGTGAGGTACGAATTGCTGGAGCAGGCTCGGTACGTCCCTCGGTTTTCCTAAAGGCTGAGGGCGTCGTCCATTTCCACCGGGAAGACGATGCTGAACGAGCTAATGGACTGGCTCGTCCCATCAGCTTCCTTGAGGACCAGAGTCGTCTCCCAGATTTCCGCTTGATGTCCGCTCCAGGTCGGGAAGCGCTGATCTGCGAGGGGTTTCACGAGCACTGTGGGAACGTCGGCCTCGACGCAGTAGCCTTGCTGAATGTAGAGGCGCGCTACGGTTGTATAGTCTTCTTCGCTACCAATGCGATCCAACAGATCGCGAGTCAGGTTGGGATGAACGCAGGATATAGAGCCCCTCAGCTTGCTACCCTTGAAACCTAGCAACTCTCCCGCCAAGGCTGATGAGGACGCAAAAGCAGCGGCGAAGACAGCGGCAATGCAAGCTTTGAAAAATGTTAAGTGAGCTCGGCCGCTAATCATTGCCTCTCCCTCAGCAAGCGCTTCCAGCTCGGCGGGTTGTCGCCGACCTGAACGAGCACTAGCTGCTCAGAGAGAAGCCGTTGTCCCTCGATTGTAGGACAAGCAGCAACTTTATCGCGTGAGACCGCTTGCGCTGCGGCTAGGGCTTCCAACTGGAAGGCTCGTCCGGCGATTGCCCCACAACCCGCAAACCTTGCGAAGCGCCTCGGTGCTTTCGCTCGAATCCTCCATTTGTCCTGCAATTGCGCGACGCGTCAGTCCGTGCGGCATCCCAACATCGAGGCTGAACGACTAGGGAAAAGGCCCCATGAAAAACGCTTCGCGACTGCTCGTGGCGAGCAAAAGAGTCGCTCTCCAGGTTTGCCGGGCGCGAAGGCTTCTCGATGGTGTCGACCTGCCATTCGTTCCTCGAAACGATAGCACGAAGCCAGCCCTATGAAGCGCAACACGTTTGAGACGCGCCGCAGACTGCTTGCTCTTCTCGGTGCGTTTCCAGTGTCAGTCTGCAGCGTCTCCAGCAAGGCCCAACTTAAGCAATTGGAGTTGGCTTCCTACGAAGATCGCTCAGTAAATGGAGCGCAACTCTTTGCGGACAAGGTGGCCGAGGATTCGGCCGGAGCGGTTCGGATTTCACTGGAGGCGATACCACCCTGGGTGCCTTTCCAGATAATGAGCAAGGTGTCGGCGATTGCCCACTATTGTGCACCAGAGTTTGCGAACATCGAACCTATCCTTGGCCTTTCAGCACTGCCCATGGTCACGGCAACATTCGACGAGGCCGAATCCCTCCTTCGGGTCGCGAGACCCTATTACGGCTCTGCTCTTGCCCGACATGACCAGATTTTGCTTATGACACAGCCCTGGCGGCCAGTTGCGCTATGGAGCACCTTTCGCATTCGGTCAGTTGCCGACCTCCAGGGCAGTGCATTGCCCATATCATCGTATGTCGGCGAGAACGCAGGATGGGGGAGTACCTTCATCAGGCTAGGTGCACGGCGTGCTTCTTTTTCCGAGGCGGAGATCATGCTTTCTAGCGGCTACACCACAAACATGAAATTCACTCAAGAATTCGCGTTCTTCACCGAGATCTTTTTGGCAGCACCGCTCAATTTCCTGACTATAAGCCGTGAGGTGTTCGAATCTCTGAGTGAAGCGGAGCGACACGTCCTTATTGCGACAGGTCGATATACCGAGCTTTCCCAGTGGAAGCTCCAAAGGCAACTCGTGCACCACGAACACCAGGAAATCGCCGCGCGAGGGGTATCAGCTGCCGCGCAACCTCCTGCCGACGTGTTGGCAACATTGCGCACGGCAGCCGAACCAGACATCCAACGCTGGGCTGAGTCTGTGGGCGAGGAGGGTAGGACCATTCTCACCGACTATCGTCGGGCTGTCCGCCGCTGGTAAACCACCGTCGAGCAGTTGCAGCACCACATCAATGCATTCATCACAGCCTGCAATCCCGCAATTCGATACCCGCCCCCTTTGCGCGGACTAAGATGAAGGTCTACCAGAGGATTGCCGCCGCCTGTCACGTATCCGGCGACATCCAAAAGGTCCTTGGCGACAAAGCTGAGGCCGTCGAGCGGGCCCGATCCCCGCGGCGCAAAGCGTGCCCGGGGACCGGGAACGAAGGCGCCGCAGTCGCTCACTTGAGGGCTTTGAGGATCGTGTCGGTCGGCGCTGTCGAGCCGACGATACCGCCCTGGGCGCGGATCATGGCTATGGTAGCCGCCTTGAACTCGGGGAAGTAGCTCTCGGCCGCGTCCTCGGCCAGCAGGCATTCGTAGCCGCGATCGTTGGCCTCGCGCATGGTGCTCTGCACGCAGACCTCGGTAGCGACGCCGGCGAACACCAGATGGCCGATACCGTCGCGCTTCAGAATGTCGTCGAGCCGCGTGGCATAGACCCCCCCCCTTGCCGGGCTTCACGATCACCGCCTCACCCGGCCGGGCCGCCAGCTCGGGCACAAAGATCGTTCCCGGGCTGGCCATCGACCAGGATGCGGCCATCGGCCCCTCGTCGCCGAGGTGAGCCTACCGCGGCTGCGCGCGCTTGGACGGCGGACAATCTGAGAGATCGGGTTTGTGGCCCTCGCGGGTATGGATGACCGGCAGCCACGCCGCGGAAGCCGTCGATCAGGCAGCGCACCGTAGGAACGATCTTGGCGAGCGCGCGCACGTCGTTGCCCAGCACCGTGCCGAAGCCGCCCTCCTCGACGAAGTCGCACTGCATCTCGATCAGGCCGAGCCTGCCGGCGGCGAAGCTGTACTCGCAGGGCTCGGCAGAGATGATGGGCATAAGTTCAAGAAGTGCTTCGGCTTCGTCACTGATTCGGGGAAGATACTGAAGGCCCTGAGGAAATAGCCAAGCGTTTGCGCCAACTCGTCCTGCTGCCCGGCTTCATGTGCGACAAGGATCTGTGGATCGACATGGTCCCGGGTCTCTCCATGCTGGGCACGATCCACCACGGCAACGTCTACGAGGATTCCACGCTCGAAGGCATGGCGCAGCGCGTGCTCGACTCCGCGCCCGAGCGCTTCGTGCTGGTCGGCTTCTCGATGGGTGGCTTCGTTGCGCGAGTCCTTGCCTTGATGGCGCCCGAACGCGTGACCGGTGTCGCCTTCGTCGCCTCGTCGGCGCGCGGCTACTCGAAGGAAGAAACCGAGCGACGCAAGGCGGGCTACCGTCCGGGCGACCGGCCACCGCGCGCGGCAGGTGATGTCGCGACGGCGCGCGGCCTGCATCCCGACCGCGAGAACGATCCCGTGCTGCTCGAGCGCCTGCGCGGCATGCAGCGCCGGCTGGGGCGCGAGGTGCGGGCGCGCCAGGCGGCGCTGGTCCGCCTCGACGGTTATGCCGATCTCGAACGCATCACCTGCCCGTCCCTGGTCGTGGCCTGCCGCCAGGACCGGCTGCGCAGCTTCGCCGAGACCGAGCGCATGGCGCGGCACCTGCCGCGCACGCGGTTCGCGACCCTGGAGGATTGCGGTCACATGGCACCGCTGGAGCGCCCGCGCGAACTGACGGCATTGCTGGCAGGCTGGATCGAGGAAGCGCGCCTCTGACACATGAGGTAATTTGAGGCGTCTTTCGCCTTGAACCGGCCTACTCTCGGGCCATCTCGTCTGGGCGAGGTCCCCAACCATGAGTGAAGCCCAATCCTTGTTTGCAGTCTTGCGGCAATCGGCCGACGCCGGCTGCGTTGCCTCGCTCGAACGGCTGGTGCGTGATGCATCGGATCGCCGGCTCGCCCGCATCAACGTGCTCGACTTTGCCCAGCACGAGGGGCTCGACGAGGAACGGACGATTGCCGCGTTCCTGCAGGCCGCGCAGATCGGCCTGCTCGACATGTCGTGGAACGTGCTGTGCCCGAGTTGCAGCGGCGTGCTGGACGCCAATACATCGCTGAAGAACGTCCGCTCCGACGAGTACTACTGCGCCTTCTGCAATCTCAACAACGAGCCGACGCTCGACGACATGGTCGAGGTGAGCTTCACGGTGAATCCGCGCGTGCGGCGGATCGCGGCGCACAGTCCCGACCAGCTTCCGCTCTGGGAATATTACCGCCAGGTTTTCTGGGGCCGAGGCGTCGACCTGCCCGAGGACGGCCTGGAGGCGGCGATGCAGCAGGTTACCCTCGACGCCGTCGAACTGCCGCCCGGCGAGAAGGCGTTCCTGTCGCTGCAACTGCCGGCCGGCTTCGTGATCGTCCTGGAGCCCGTGACCCACGCCGCACAATTCATCAACGTGGCGGGCGAGCCGACGCAGGAACGGCAGAACGTGACGCTGGTCTACAACAACCTGCGGGCGCCGACGGGCGAGATCAGCCTGCGCCCCGGGACGATCCGGCTGTCGCTGGAAAATCGCACGGCCATGCGCACGCTGCCCACCGTCTGGGTCGTCGACGACAAGTTCCTCGCCGCGGTCGGCAAGCGCCGGCCGTTCCTGACCGCCAAGCGCCTGCTGTCGAACCAGACGTTCCGCGACATCTATCGCACCGACACGCTCGACGTCGACCAGCGGCTCAAGATCACCAGCCTCACCTTCCTGTTCACCGACCTCAAGGGCTCGACCGAGCTCTACGAGCGGGTCGGCGATCTGGTGGCCTTCGACCTGGTGCGCGAGCACTTCCGTACCCTGAACGAGATCGTCGCGGCCGAAGGCGGCGCCGTCGTGAAGACCATCGGCGACGCGGTGATGGCGACCTTCCTGACGCCCGACCATGCGCTCGCTGCGGCGCTGCGCATGCGCGAGGCCATGCGCAGGCTGAACGATACGCACGGCCGCGAGGACCTGCTGCTCAAGATCGGCATCCACGAGGGTCCCTGCCTGGCGGTGAACCTGAACGAGCGGCAGGACTATTTCGGCCAGACCGTGAACATCGCCTCGCGCGTGCAGGGCCTGGCCCAGACGCGCTCGATCCTGGCAACGGCGCCGGTCGTTGACAACCCGAAGAGCGCCGAGGTGCTCGGCAACAACGGCCAGAAGCCACTGGCGCAGAGCCATCCCCTGCGCGGTGTCGCTGCCGAAGTGGCGGTCTACGAAATTCCCTGAGCCGCGCCGGGCGTTGTCCTGAGGGCCATCGTGGCCTATCGTTGAACGTGCCTTGCCTGCGCGACATCTGATGGCTGCCCGTTCTCGCGCTCTCGATTCAGCCGATCGGATCTACTTCACCCTCGCCGCCCTCATCGGCAGCGTGCTGCTGGTCTATTTCGCCTCGGTGCCGCTGCTCGGCCTCAACGTGGCGTTCCATTTCTACCTGATGCTGTGGATCACCATGGCCTCGGCCTTCAACGTCGCATCGGGTTTCGCCGGCTACATGCCGTTCGGCTACGTGGCGTTCTACGGCATCGGCGCCTTCACCACGGCGATCCTGGTGAAGAAGGCCGCCTTCCCGCTGTTCCTGGCGCTGCCGCTGTCGGGCGTGGCGGGCATCGTGCTGGCGCTCCTGTTCGCGCCGACGCTGCGGCTCTCCGGCATCTACTTCGGCATCGTCAGCCTGGCGCTGGCCGGCATCTGCCGCCTGGTGATCACCAACATGCCCGAGCAGCTCACTGGCGGCAGTTTCGGCCTGCAGCTCGGCAGCCGCGCCCATCCGGTCCAGAGCTTCTACGTCATGATGGCCGTCATGGTGGTGGCGCTGGCCACCATCCTGTGGCTGTCGCGCTCGCGCCTCGGCAAGGCGCTGCGCGCCACGCGCGACGATGCCGACGCCGCCGAGATGATGGGCGTCAACGTGCCGATCGTGCGGCTCTACGGCTGGCTGATCTCGGCCTTCTTTCCCGCGGTCTGTGGCGGCGTAGAAGCCTGGTACACCAACGTCGTCGACACCGAGACCGCCTTCAACACACTGACCACCGCCAAGACGGTGATCTATGCCGTCGCCGGCGGGCTCGGCACCGTCACCGGACCGATCCTGGGTGCCGTGGCGATGGTCTGGCTGGACGAGCTGATCTGGCGGCAGTTCCCGCTGCTCAACCTTCTGATCCTGGGGCTCGCCACCATCATCCTGGTGCTGTTCCTGCCGCGCGGCATCGTCGGCACCCTCTTACGCAAGAAGCCGCAATGGCGGCGCTACATCCCGTAGGAGCTGCCCCATGGAACTCCTGATCCTGAACGGCCTGGTGAACGGACTGATCGTCGGCGGCATCTACGCCCTGGTCGGCGTCAGCCTCACCCTGCTCTACGGCGTGCTGCGGGTCGTCAATTTCGCGCACGGCGAGTTCGTGATCGCCGGCTCCTTCCTGGCCTTCGTGCTGTTCTCGAGCTTCGGCGTGCCGCCGCTGTTGGCCGTGCCGATCGCCGCCGTCGTCTTCTTCGCCGCCGGCTGGGGCCTCTACTACGTGCTGATCCCGCGGCTGGCGCGCAGCGACGATCCCGAGCTGATGTCGTTCCTGATGTTCTACGGCGTGTCGATCGCCGCGGCCGCCTTGCTGCTGCTGCTGTTCGAGGCCGATTCGCGGACGATCGACTACACCTTCACGCCGGTTTCCATGCAGGTCGGGCCCATCTATGTCTCGACGGCGCGGCTGGTGGCGCTCGCCATCACCATCGTGGTCTCGATCGCCCTCGCGCTGTTCCTGTTCAAGACGCTGCCGGGCAAGGCGTTGCGCGCGGCCATCATGAATCCCGAGGCCATCCAGATCATGGGCGTCGACATCGTGCGCCTGTCGGCCTTCGCCTTCGCGCTGGCGGCGGCGCTGGCCGGCGTCACCGGCGTGCTGATCGCGCTGGTGTTCCCGGCCTTCAACCCCTTCTCCGGCGCCGAATACACCATCATCGCCTTCATCGTCGTCGTGCTGGGCGGGCTCGGCAATCCCGTGGGCGCGCTGCTGGCCGGCGTGCTCTTCGGGCTGGCCGAGCAGATGGCGACGGTGTTCCTGCCGCAGGCCATGGCGCAGATCGTCGGCTTCGTGATCCTGGTCGGCACGATCTTCTTCCGGCCCTCCGGCATCCTGGGCGTCAGGTTCAAGCGATGACGGTCGCCATCGAAACCCGCGGATTGACCAAGCGCTTCGGCGGCCTGGTCGCGGTCGACAAGGTCGACCTCAGAGCCGCCGCCGGCGAGACGCTGGGCATCATCGGCGTCAACGGCGCCGGCAAGACCACGCTGATGAACTGCATCTGCGGCCTCTACCGGCCCGACGACGGGGGCGACGTGTTCGTCGGCGGCGAACGGGTCACCGGCCAGGCGCCGCACGTCGTCGCCCATCGCGGCATCGGCCGCACCTTCCAGGTGCCGCGGGTATTCCGTAGGATGTCGCTGATCGACAACCTCCTCGTGCCGGTACTCGACCGCAAGGCACCCGATGCCGAGCTGATCGGCCGCGCCGAGGCCATGCTGGAGCGCATGCAGCTGATCGACCTGCGGCACAACCACGCCGAGGAGCTCTCGGGCGGCCAGCAGAAGCTGCTCGAGATGGCCCGCATGCTGATGCCCGATCCGCCGATCGTCATGCTCGACGAGCCGTTCGCCGGCGTGCATCCCGTGCTCTGCAAGTTCATGATCGAGCGCATCGAGGAGACGGCCCACGCCGGCAAGGCCGTGCTGCTGATCAGCCACGACCTCACCTCGATCTACCGGCTGTCGACGCGCGTCATTGCGCTGAACCAGGGCCGCATCATCGCCGAGGGCGGCGTCGACGACATCCGCGGCAATCCCGCCGTCATCGAAGCCTATCTGGGGACGTGACGATGGCCGATGCGGTGCTCGAGCTCGATCGCGTCGATGTCGCCTATCACGGCGACATCCGCATCCTGCGCGGCCTGTCGCTCAAGGTCAGGCCAGGAGTGATCACCGGCGTGATCGGGCCCAACGGCGCCGGCAAGTCGACGGCGCTCAAGGCGCTCTACGGGCTCCTGAAGCCGGTCGCCGGCGACGTCCTGATCGACGGCCGCAAGGTCACCGGCCTGCCGCCCTGGAAGTTCATCGACAACGGCATCGCACTGGTGCCGCAACAGCGCAGCCTGTTCAACGAGCTCTCGGTCGAGGACAACCTGCGCTTGGCCTGCTGGTCGTTCCGCCGCGACCGCGCGCGCGTCGAGCAGGCGCTGGAGCGGGCCTATGTGCAGTTCCCGATGCTGCGCGACAAGCGCCGCGACCTCGCCGGCTCGATGAGCGGCGGCCAGCAACGCTTCCTCGAGCTGGGCCGGGCGCTGGCGCTCAGGCCGCGCGTGCTGCTGCTCGACGAGCCGACGGCCATGATCGCGCCGCGTGTCAGCGCGGAGATCTACGAATTCGTCCATGGCCTGCCGGGTCAGGGCATCACCGTCCTGCTGGTCGACCAGAACGTGCGCCAGTGCGTGCGCATCTCCGATCATCTCTACGTGCTCGAGCTCGGCCAGAACAAGGTCGACGGCTCGGCCCGCGCCTTCCAGCAGGATGCCGGCCTGCGCGACCTGATCGCCGAATGGGTCGACTACCGCATCGATGCGTGACCGCCCTGTCGGCGGTTGCTAGAGCGGCTTCCGATCGGAAGCGCGTTTGTTTCGACAGGAGTGTCAAAGGGCATTATCCGTCCGGCTGGTTCCAGCCGGACGGATAATGCTCTAGGCTTCTACCGGGGAAAGGGAGGAAATCATGACATTCAAGCTGCCCAGGAGAACCCTGATCGTCACGGCTGCCGGCGCTCTGGCAGCGGGCGGAGCGCGGGCGCAGGACGCCAAGCCGATCCGCATCGGCATGACCGTTTCGTCCACCGGCACCTTCGCGCTGGCGGCGCAGTCGGGACTGCGCGGCGCGGAGATCTGGGTCGACGACGTCAACAGCCGCGGCGGCCTCTCGATCGGCGGCGCCAAGCGCAAGGTCGAGCTGGTCAAGCTCGACGACCGCAGCGACAAGACGGTGATCCCCAAGGTCTACGAGACGCTGATCAAGGACGAGAAGGTCGATCTCTGCTTCGGACCGTTCGGCTCGACGCTCACGGCGGCGGCGGTCAATGCGACCGAGACCAACAACAAGTTCATGGTGATCTGGTCGGCGTCAGCCGATTCGATCTACCAGCAGGGCTACAAATATGTCGTCTCGGCGACGCAGCAGGCCGGCACGCTGCTCGGCAAGCCGGGCGTGAAGTTCTTCAACACGCTCGGCGTCAAGAAGATCGCCTTCGCCTATCTCGACGAGCCTTTCCCTGCGGCGCTGACCAACGGCGCGGTCGAGGAGGCCAAGAAGCTCGGCATGGACGTCACCATGAACGAGAAGTTCGCCAAGGGGACCAAGGACTTCAACATCCTGATCCAGAAGGCCAGGGCGACGGGCGCCGACGTCTTCATGCCGACCGCCTACGAAGGCGATCAGATGACGATCGCGCGCCAGCTGCGCGAGATGAACGTCGACTTCAAGGGCATCTACTTCGTCTACGCCTCGCAGCCGCAGTTCCTCGCCATCGGCAAGGACGCCCTCTACCACTTCAGCCAGACCCTGCTGAACGAGCGCATCAACTGGAAGGTCACCGGCGGGCTCAATCGCGCGCAGATGATGGAGCGCTATGCCAAGCTCTTCCCCAACGCGCAGTACCCTGCCGACTTCCAGACGGCGCTGGCCTACGGCGCCGGCGCCGTGCTGGAGCAGATCATCCAGCAGGCCCAGTCGCTCGATGCCGCCAAGCTCAAGGAGGCGGCGCTCAAGCTCAATAACAAGATCGTCACCGTCACCGGACCGTACGAAATCGACGAGACCGGCAAGCAGTACAAGAACGAGTTCGCGGTGATGCAGAACACGCCGACCGGTGTCGAGGTCGTCTACCCGGCCGAGATCGCCACAGCCAAGGCGATCTATCCCGTGCCGCCGTACAAGGACCGGAAGTAGGCACCCTTTCCTCGCACATCATGCATGCTCCTCTCCCCCGCTACCTAGCGGGGGAGAGGAACATGAGGTTGGGGAGGGAAGTGCTACGGCGCCGCCCGCCGCCGCGACCAGCGCGACAGCCACACCGAGCCGCCGAACAGGAAGGCCACGCCGAAGGCGGCGGCCGACGGCAGCCAGAAGTCGAGGAACGTCGCGATATAGGCGCGGATCGGATTCGTCGGATCGTAGATGACGGTCACGCGGTCACCCTCGGCCAGCGACGTCTCGCTGCCGCCGCGTCCGTGGAACTCGATCTCGCGGCCCTCGTTCGTGGTGAAGCGCACGACCGGCGCATAGGACGACCGCTCGACCCGGCGCCGCACCTCGCTGCCGTTGGACCGGGTCACCGTCTCATCCTCGGTGCGCAGGGTCTTACGGACCTCGAGCACGATGCCCTCGGCACGCAGGCCGTCGGTGTAGAGGCCGACGGCACTCCACAGAGCGAGGACCCCGAGCATCGTCGCCACCATGGCAATCACGGCGAAGGCGCCTTCGCCCAGCACGGCCAACTCGACTCCGCGCGCGAGGCCCCAGGCAACGGCGCCGAAGAGCAACCAGAGGGAGCCGAACACCAGGACGAAGATCGACGAGAACCACAGCCGCTCGAAGGTGTCGATGCGGAAGTCCTCGGGATCGTCCGGCATGTAGAGAACGGTCACCCGGTCGCCGACCGCGAAGTCGGGGGCGCCGGTCCCTAAGTCCTGGACCTCCTGCATCTCGTCGTTGGCCAGGCGAAAGCGCAGCACCGGCGCATACATGTCGCCCTCGCGGCGGATCTCGATCACCTCGCCGTCGGCACGTTCGGCGTAGAGGACATGCCGCAGGCTGCCCCATCCGAGCGCCAAGCCACCGACCAAGAACAGGCAGCCAATGCCCAGGATGACCCAGGAGATCCGCCGCCAGCTTCGATCGAGGGCCATGCTTCGACAGTATCACCTCACCCTGAGGAGCGTCGCTGGAGCGCATGTGAATGCGCGAAGCGCCCGTCTCGAATGCGCGCGGTAATCCGCGCGTGGGTGGGCAACCTGCCTTGCTGTTGCCCACCCTTCGAGACGCGGCCTGCGGCCGCTCCTCAGGGTGAGGTGGTGGCGGTCGTGCAGCTTCATCCATCGCTCTATGTGGGACGCTGGCGCAACGCGTCGACGATGGTCACGAGCCGCTGGCCTTGCGGGGTCGCAGTATTGAGGAGCTGCTCGCGCGGCGTCGTCTCGGCGAGCCGGCTGAGCTCCATCAGGGCGCGCACATGCTGTCGGCGCGTCAGGCGGTGCTGGTTCGAGCGATGGCGGAAGAACAGCCGGAACATCTGGCCCTCGCCCAGGAGATTGCTCACCTCCGTCGCGGTCACGTAGATCAGGAAGCAGGTGAAGATCCAGATCTGGATCGCCGCGAAGCGCCGCCAGGAGAAGTCGTGGACGGCCATGTCCAACGCCGCGGCAAATCCCCTGTCGTCGATGGCGAGATGGATGAAGCGCTCGGCCAGACGCACCACCAGCACGACCAGGGCATAGAACAGCGTCTTGTAGAGGATGGGCTGGATCAGCGGCGCGCCGCGGAAGCGGTCGATCAGCCTGATGTTGTTGGCCACCAGCACCGCCTTGCCGACGACCAGCGCCGTGGTGGTGGCGAGCAGGAAGCTCGACAGCTTGAACCAGTAGTCGTGAACCAGGAGGTTGGTGGTGAAGACGATGAGGTTGAAGGAGATGAGAAAGAACAGCGTCGGTGGCAGCATGTGGCGGAAGGCATGGACGAAGCGGCGGCCGACCCGCCCCGGAATGGCAGCCGCGTTCACATCCGTCCCCCGTCGACCACGAAGTTCTGCGCCGTCACCAGCCGGCTGTCGTCCGAGGCGAGCCACAGCACCATGCGGGCGATGTCGGGCGGATAGACCTTCTCCTTCAGGCACTGCGCCTTCATCAGGTCGACCTCGGCCTCGGGCGTCAACCAGAGATCGATCTGGCGCTGGGTCATGATCCAGCCCGGCGTGATGATGTTCAGCCGGATCTTGTCGGCCCCGAGGTCGCGCGCCAGCCCGCGCGTCATGCCGACAACCGCGGCCTTGGCGCCCTCGTAGACCGAGAGCTTGGGCGCCATGGCGTGGTAGCTCACCGAGCTGAAGTTGATGATCGAGCCGCCGCCCGCCTTCTTCATGCCGGGCACCACGGACTGGATGGCGAAGTACTGGTGGCGAAGGTTCACATTCATGCGCTCGTCCCAGTAGGCTTCGGTCACCTCGTCGATCGTGTGCCGGTCGTCGCGCGCGGCGTTGTTCACGAGCACCGTGAAGTCGCCCAGCCGCGCTGCCAGTGCCGCAACCGCCGCCTGGTAGGCCGCGATGTCGCGCACGTCGCATTTGGCGAAGGCCGGCTCGGGATGGCCGGCGCCCGCGATCTTCTTGAGCAGTGCCTTCGATGCAGGCTCATCGATGTCGACGAAGGCCACCTTGGCGCCCTGCTCGGCGAAATGCTCGACGATCGATGCGCCGATGCCTGAGCCGCCACCCGACACGAACACCGCACGGTCTTTCAGGCTGGGATACGAGGCGAAAGGAGGCATGGAGCCCTCACAGGGTTGAAACGCGGAAAGCGACCTCGCCGGCAAGCGTAGCACCAGGCGCGAGCCGTGCCTCGGCCACCTTGCCGTTGACGTGGCTCACGGGCTCGACACAGAAGTATGGACGATTCGCCGGCGTGTAGACGACGGCATGGCGGAACGGTTGCGCGGCCTGCAGCTCGAGCTTCAGGCCGCGGCCGGGCCAGGTGACGACGGCGCGCCCGTCCCAATCCTCGAAGCAATTGTCGAGACCGGGCTCGACCCTGCGTGACCTGGAGTAGTCCCATTCGGATGGCACGGCGACGCGCTTGGTCGGCAGCACTTCCTCGTCGGCGAGCCACACGGCAGCCGCGCGGAAAGCAAGCTCGCTGTCGGCGTCGCGCGTGAAGAAAGGATGCAGGCCAAGCCCGGCCGGTACCGCCCGGCTTTCGAGATTCTCGATCGCCATGGTCGCGGTCAATCCAACCTCGTCGAGGCGGAACGACAGCTGTGCCCGATAGCGGAACGGCCAGCCCTTCCTGCCGTCATGCTCGTGCACAAGCTCCGCGGCGCGCCCGTCGTGACGCGCCACGTCCCACGCGCGCGCCCAGCCCTCGCCGTGCATGGGATGGCGCACGCCGGGCCAGTTCGGCTCGAGCTTGAACGCCTGGCCATCGAAAACGAGACGCCCATTTGCAATGCGATTGGAGAACGGCACCAGCGGATAGCAGGCGGCTTCGTTGCCGCGGCCGGACGCCATCGCCTCGGCCGTCATCGGCCGCAGCAGATCGGCGTCATCGTGGCGGAAGCGTGCGATTGATCCGCCGGCCTGGGGCGCAAGCTCGACGCCAAGCCGGCCGGCGCGAAGGGACAAGGAACTCATGGCGTTGCCTCTAACGCCATCCGGGCGTGCAATCCACCCTGGCGTACTTTTTGCTGCATATCCCTACATCCGCCAGTGGTGCGGTGATAGGGTTTCATCATCGGCAACACATCGGAGGACACGACATGAGCGATGACCTGATCCGCAAATGGGAGCTCAGCCGGCGTCGTGTCCTCGCCAGTGCGGCGGGACTCGGGATGGCCGGAATGTCCGGCGCGGCCTTCGGCCAGCAGAGCGGACCCTGGAGCGTGCCGCCCAAGAGCAAGGTCGACCGCGTCAACTTCGTGGTCTGGACCTACGGCGACATCTACACGCGCATCGCCAAGCAGTTCGAAGCCGACTGGGGCGTGAAGGTCGATTCGACCATCTCGTCGTTCAACGATCATCCGACCAAGCTCACCACCATGTTCGCGGCAGGCGAGGAGATCGACGTCTCGCAATCCTCGCCCTTCTCCTTCCCCAACTTCGTCAGCCAAGGCCTGGTCGAGCCGATCGACAGCCTTCCCGGCGCGGCCGACTACATCAAGGACTTCACGCCCTTCACCAA
Organism: Rhodospirillales bacterium; assembly: GCA_009377525.1. GTDB lineage: Bacteria > Pseudomonadota > Alphaproteobacteria > Reyranellales > Reyranellaceae > Reyranella. Next base: position 26,828 of record WHTW01000048.1, on the reverse strand, counting down.
GCAGGTGGCGACGGTCGGCGGCAAGACCATGGGCCTGCCCTACTTCTCCGCGGTGTGGGTGTGGAACTACTACACCGACATGCTGGAGAAGCTGAAGATCGACAAGCCGTTCACCAACTACGAAGAGTTCATCGAGCACTGCGTCAAGGCCAAGAAGGACGGCGTGTCGCGCTATCCCATCCTGTGGGTCGCGGGCGTCGGCCTCGAGCAGCTGCCTGGCACCTGGTACCAGATGACCTGGAACAAGGGCGGCACCTTCTTCGACAAGCAAGGCAATCATCAGCTCGGCCCGGGCTCGGTCGCCCGCGAGACCCTGAAATGGTGGGCCAACACCTTCGAGAAGGGCCTCGATATCGCCGATCCCGAATCGCTGAAGGTGCAGTTCACGACCTCGGCCAAGGCGTTCGGCGCCGGCAAGAACCTCTATCGCGGGCCGAACCATCACTATGGCCTGAACGTCGTCAACGATCCGGCGCAGTCGCCGATCGCCGGCAAGGTCAAGGTGCTGGGCTCGCCCGGCGAGGGCAAGACGATCGGCGTCACCCATGTCTATTTCCTGTCGACGGCGACGCGCGACAAGGAATGGGGCTGGAAGCTGCTGCAGTATCTCGGCGGCAAGACCAAGGACGGCAACTACACGCAGGCCATAAGTCTCGCCAAGGACGCCATGCTGGGCTCGGGCTACACCTCGGTGATGAACAGCGATGCCGTGAAGCAGGGCTGGGCGCCATGGGGCGACGTGCCGGAGATCCTCAAGATCTGGGATAAGGCCGCGTATATCGGCGAGGCCTGCCCGTCGGTCTATCAGCCCTGGCACTTCCCATGGACCGACCAGCTCAACATCGAGGTGCAGAAGTGCCTCACCGGGCAGATCACCGCCGATGTGTGCTGCGACAACCTGATCAAGGGAATCGCCGACGCCAAGCGCAAGGTCTGACGCCCTGACCGCACAAGCCCAGGAACTGGCCGTGAACCGGGCGCGCACGCCCTGGTTCCGGCGCGAGATGTCGGCCGGCCGCTTTGCGCTGGTCATGAACCTGCCGACGCTCCTCTGCCTCGGCCTGGTGCTGGCCTATCCGGTGGGCTACGCCGCCTACCTCTCGGTCCATCGCGTCGGGCTGGGGCAATTGCGACGCGGCGAGTTCGCCTTCACCGGCTGGGAGAATTATGGCCGCGTCCTGGAAGACCCGCTGTTCTGGGTCGCCATCAAGAACACGCTGATCTTCACCGTCATCACCGTCGGCAGCGAGATCGTGCTGGCGGTGGCGATCGCGCTCCTGATCAACCAGGCCGGCATCTGGACGTCGCGCATCACGCGGTTCCTGATCCTGCTGCCCTATGCCATCCCGCCGATCTGCAACGGCCTGATCTGGTCGTTCCTCTACAGCTTCCAGTTCGGATTCCTGAACCGCATCCTGTTCACCGCGGGACTTATAGACGATCCCGTGAACTGGGCCGGCAATCCCGACACCGCGCTCTACGCCGTCACGGTGCCCTACATCTGGCGCACGCTCCCCTTCGCCATCATCCTGGTGCATGCAGCACTTCAGGGCATTCCGCGCGAGCTCTACGAGCAGGCGGCGATCGACGGCGCCAACGCCTGGCATCGCTTCCGCCAGATCACCTGGCCGATGCTGCAGCAGATCATCGCCATCATCCTGATCCTGCGCACAGCCTTCGCCTTCGCCGTGTTCGAGGAGATTCTGGCCATCACCCAGGGCGGGCCGGGCGACGCCACCTGGGTGGCCGCCTGGTACAGCTACAAGATCACCTTCGCGCCGCCCAACAACTTCGGCATGGGCTCGGCCTCGGCCTTCATCCTCACCCTGATGATCGCAGCGATCGCGCTGGTCTACCTGCGCCTGATCTACCGAAGGGTGACGCTCTGATGTTCAAGACGACACCCACGGTCAAGCTGATGCTGCACCTCGCCAACCTGATGGTGATCTTCTTCATCCTGCTTCCCGTGGTGGCGGTGTTCATCGGCAGCATCCAGTCGGAGAAGGCGCTGCAGGCCGACACGCGCCGCCTGCTGCCGCTCGAATTCACCCTCGACAACTTCACCGTCATCCTGACCAAGGGCGAGCAGAAGGGCCGCATCTTCGAGCAGGTCACGTACCTGCCCGACAACATCAAGAACTTCTACGTCGCCTTCGCCAACTCGACGATCGTGGCGATCTCGGTGACAGTGCTGACGCTGCTGTTCGGCTCGCTGTCGGCCTATACGCTCGCCCGCCTGCGCTATCGATGGACGCTGTTCCTGCTGCAGGCCAACATCGTGGCGCGCTTCGTGCCGGTGATCGTGCTGATGATCCCGTTGTACATCGTCATGCGCTCGGTCGGGCAGCTGAATTCGCTGAGCGGCGTCATCATCGCCGAGACAGGCTTCCTGCTGCCCTATGCCATCCTGATCCTGGCGCCCTACTTCGACACCATCCCGTCCGAGCTGGAGGAGGCCGCCCGCATCGACGGCTGCACGCGCTTCACCGCCTTCGTGCGCATCGTGCTGCCGCTCGCCACCCCGGCGTTGGCGGCGTGCGGTGTCATCATGTTCATCATCTCCTGGCACGAGCTGCTGATCCCGCTGATCCTGAACGCCCGGCCGAACTTCATGACCCTTCCTGTGGTGATCGCGAGCCTGGTCGGCGACGTCCACGTCTTCTTCAACCTGATGATGGCGATCTGCCTGCTGGCGCTGGCGCCGACCGTCGTGCTGGTCGCCCTGCTGCAGAAGTACATCGTCGAGGGCCTGTCGGCGGGCGCTGTGAAGGGCTGACTCATGCTCTTCCGGACCGCGCGCGTCCCGCGCGCCTCATGAGCGCGCGGGACGCGCGCGGTCCGGAAGACATGAACCCGCTCTGCGACAGGACACCGTGGCGAGGCGCCGCCGGCCTGCCTATGATCCGGCGTCTTCGCTCATGGAAGAGGAAACGCCGATATGTCGACGAACATGCTGAAAAAGCGCCTGCAGGCCGGCAAGGCCTGCGTCAATGCCTGGCTCGCCATCCCCAGCGGTTTCTCGGCCGAAACCATGGCGCAGTGTGGCTGGGACAGCGTCACCGTCGACATGCAGCACGGCGTGCAGGACTACCATTCGATGGTCGCCTGCTTCCAGGCGATGGACAAGCATCCGGTGACGCCGCTGGTGCGCGTGCCGTGGAACGAGCCCGGCATCATCGGCAAGGTTTTGGACGGCGGCGCCTGGGGCGTGATCTGCCCGATGGTCAACAACGCCGCCGAGGCCAAGGCGCTGGTGTCCTATTCGCTCTATCCGCCCAAGGGCAAGCGCAGCAACGGCCCGATCCGCGCCGGCGCCTATGGCGCGGCGACGCCCTACCAGGCGACGGCGAACGACGAGGTGCTGGTCATCCCCATGATCGAGACCCAGGAGGCAATCGACAATATCGACGCCATCCTCGACGTGCCCGGCATCAGCGGCATCTATATCGGTCCCAGCGATCTCGGCCTGTCGCTCGGCCTGGCGCCGCGGCTCGACCGCGAGGAGCCGCAGGTCCTCAAGATCTACGAGAAGCTGGTCGCGGCCATCAAGAAGAGGAACCTGTTCGCCGGCATCCACAACGGCACGGCGAGCTACGCTGCCCGGGCAATCGGCATGGGCTTCCAGTTCGTGACCATCGCCAACGACTCCGGCCTGATGGCCATGGCCGCGCGCGCCGCGGTCGCGCAGACCCGCAAGGAAGCGGGCGCCGTCGCCGACAAGTAAGGGCGTGCGGCTCGCCAACGCCACGCTGCCCGACGGCAGCAAGCACGACATCGAGGTCTCGGGAGGGCGGATCGCCGTCCTCCTCCCGCCGTCCCTCCTTCCGCTTTCCAGGGGCGACCTCGATCTCGGCGGCGCGCTGGTCTTGCCGCCGCTGGTCGACGGCCATATCCATCTCGACAAGACCCTGCTCGGCCTGCCCTGGGTCCCAAACCAGGCGACCGGCAATCGCGTCGCCGACCGCATCGAGGCCGAGCGCACGGTGCGCGCCGCCCGCACCGTCCCTGAATCGGAGACCGGCGCCAACCTCGTCCGCCAGGTCATCGCCAGCGGCACGCTGCACATGCGCAGCCACGTCGACATCGACAACCAGCTCGGCCTTAAAAACCTCCACGAGATCCTGAAGGTCCGCGAGCGCTTCCGCGACCTGGTCACCATCCAGATCGTCGCCTTCCCACAAAGCGGCATTTTGCGCTCGCCCGGGACCGCCGAGTTGCTGGACGCCGCCATCGCCGAGGGGGCAGACCTCTTGGGTGGCCTCGATCCCGTGGGTATCGACGGCGACCTCGACGGCCATCTCGATCCGGTCTTCGCCATCGCCGACCGGCGTGGCGTGGGCATCGACATCCATCTGCACGACGGCGGCGAAGGCGGTCTGGCCCAGATCCACGCCATCGCCGAACGCACCCGGGCGGCCGGCCTGCAGGGCAAGGTCGCGGTGAGCCATGCTTTTGCACTGGGCTCGGTGCCGACCGAGCTGGCCGAGCGCACGGCCGACCTTCTGGCCGAGACCGGCGTCGCCATCATGAGCCACGGCCCGGGCGGTGCCACGATCCCGCCGCTGAAACTCCTGCGCGCGCATGGCGTCCGCGTGTTCGGCGGCTCCGACAATATCCGCGATGCCTGGTCGCCCTTCGGCAACGGCGACATGCTCGAACGCGCCATGATGATCGGTTATCGCGCCAATTTCCGGCATGATGAGGAACTGGCACTGGCCTTCGACATGGTGACGAAGACAGCCGCGGACGTGCTGGACATCGCCGGCTACGGCATCGCCGTCGGCCGACCGGCCGACTTCGTGGTGGTCGAAGCGGGGTCTCTAGCCGAAGCGGTCGCCACCCGGCCTCGGCGCAAGCTCGTGATCAAAGCCGGCCGCATTGTCGCCAGGGATGGCGTACTGGTCTCCTGACGGGTTTTTCCTACCTACTGGTGTCACGGCCGCCGAGTGAAGCGACCTACGCGCTTACCGGCCTTTCTTGCAGCGACGTGTCCTCCTCCCCGCGGGCTTCGGTCTTTGCGCGGGCAGCGGCCAACGCCGCCGCATTGCCTGGGTTCTCAACGTTGGCAATATTGTAAGCGGCGCTGTCTTGCTTATCGAGCCATGAGAGCCAGCCTATAGCTAAGGCGACTGCAATGCCGACGACAATTACCGCAGTCGATCTTGCGTCCTTCTGAGAGGGGTCCCAAAGCAGCATCGCCGAGTAAACCCCCGGAAAGAACCACGCACCAAGCAGCGGCCCGTAGATAAAGGCGAGCGCCAAATCGTGGCCGGCGAGGATTGGTCCAAAGCGCCGCCGCTTGAGAGGCCTTTCGCTGAACTGCCCTCCCATCTCCGCATTCTTTCCTTCTGGGCGTTTCTTTCCTGCCGAGACCTTCAGGCCACCCGGCGCAGTTGGAAGATCATTCAGTTTCTCGATGTACTTCGCGCGGTGTATCAGAGCGTTGTATAGCTCCGAGTTGCGTTGGTCGTAGATTACGATGCCTAGGCTCACCAGGAAGCCAAAGATGCTACCCAAAAGCGCCAGGAGCCAGTCTTGGGCTGGAGCAACGGCTTGAGACGCCTGGGCGCCTGCCGCCGCTGAACTGTTCGCCGAAAGGCCGATATTCGAAAGAACGAAGACCGCAATTCCTCCCAAAATAGGAACCAGTGCGAGGAGTTTGAATCGCACATCTGAAAGCAGCCTGAAGTTTGCGTTCAGCTCCGTATATTCGCGTTCGAGGAAAGTCGGTTCAGTGCTCATTTGCATCTCCCAAATAGCGAGTGAGGACGCGTAGGCACTACAACTGTCGGTAAAGTTACGCGAATGGAACGACAGCAATCAAGCCCGAACTGTGGCCTCGGATGGCCACCCGGCCGCGGCGCAAGCTCGTGATCAAAGCCGGTCGTATTGTCGCCAAGGATGGCGTACTGGTCCCTGGCATTTAGGGACTTGGACAGGATTTTGGCATGGCGACGCGTCAGGCCGTGCTCGGAATGGAGCGGGCCTCTTTCTTCTACGGCTCGGCCCGCGTGTTCGGCGGGGTGACGTTCCTGCTCGATGGCGCGCGCACCGCGCTGGTCGGCGAGAACGGCACGGGCAAATCGACCCTGCTGAAATGCCTGACCGGCGAGCTCGAGCTCAACGGCGGCAAGGTGATCCGGTCTCGCGGGCTTCGGACCGGCAGCGTGCCGCAGGACGTGCCGCCGGGCCTGGCCGCGCTCGCGGTGCGCGACGTGCTGCAGCGCTCGCTCGCCAAGGTCGGGCTGGGCGACGACTACTGGCGCATCGACGTGCTGCTCGACGAGATCGGCGTCGAGCCGGAAATCCTCGACAAGCCGTTCGGCACCCTGTCGGGCGGCTGGCAGCGCCTGCTGCTGATCGCGGTGGCGGCGCGGCTCGAGGAGCCGGACATCCTGATCCTCGACGAGCCGACCAACCATCTCGACCTCGCCAACATCAACACGCTCGAGCGCTGGCTCACGGTCGACTTCCCCGTGCCGATGCTGATCGTGAGCCACGACCGCGAATTCCTGAACCGCGTGACCGAGCGCACGCTCTTCCTGCGCAGCGACGGCATGCACGCCTTCAAGATGAGTTTCAGCCAGGCCCGCGAGGAACTGCTGCGCCGTGATGCGACCGCGGCGGCGCGCGCGCAGCTCGAGGAAAAGGAGATCCGCCGGCTTGAGCAGGCCGCGGCGCGCTACAAGGTGTGGGCGGTCAAGAACCCCGACCTCAACAAGCGCAAGGCAGCGCTGGAGACACGCATCGCCCGCATCGAGAAGGACCGCACCCAGGCCTATGTCGCGCGCGAGCGGCGACTCGAGCTGGCCGACGGCGACATCGACGCCAAGGTGGCGCTGCGGATCGCCGGCCTCGACGTCCTGGCGCCGGGCAGCGAGCGCAAGCTGATCGCCATCGACCGGCTGGCCGTCGCCGCCGGCGACCGTATCGCACTCCTGGGCGTCAACGGCGCCGGCAAGTCGACGCTCTTGTCGGCGCTGGCCCAAGCCTTCGATCCGGAGCTGGAGCACTACGACAGCCTCTCGCCGATACGCTTCAATCCGGCCTGCCGGCTGGTCTATTTCGACCAGACCATGCGCGACCTGCCGGTCGACATGTCGATCCTCGACTACGTGCTGGAGGTGCCCGGCATCACCGAAAGGGATGCGATCCGCCAGCTTGCCGGCGCGGGCTTCCCCTTCGCCAAGACACCCGAGCCGATCACCATCCTGAGCCACGGCGAGCGCGCGCGGCTGGTGTTCCTCAAGATGAAGCTCTTGCGGCCCAACATGTACCTGCTGGACGAGCCGACCAACCATCTCGACATCGAGGGCCAGGAAGCGCTCGAGGACGAGCTCGAGCAAAGCGACGTATCGTGCCTGTTCGTCAGCCACGACCGCTACTTCACCCGCACGGTCGCCAACCGCTTCGTGGAAATCCGCAAGGGCCGGCTGGTCGAAATCGACGATGCCGAGAGCTTCTTCGACCGGGGCGAGGTAACCTAGCGCCATGGACCTGCCCCTGGACGATCACCTCAGCATCGGCGTGCAGACCATCCACCGCCGCACCGAGCCGGCGACGGGCCCGTGGCTGCCGACCGTCGACGAAATGCGCAGCTTGGTCGAGCTGGTCGACCGCTGCGGCTACGATTCGCTGTGGGTTGGCGATCACGTAGCCTTCACGATCGCGATCTTCGACCCGCTGCTGCAGCTTGCGCAGGCGGCCGTGGTGAGCCGGCGCCTGGTCTTCGGCACGGGCGTCTATCTCCTGCCGCTGCGCCATCCGACGCCGGTGGCCAAGCAGGTCTCGACCCTGGACCACCTGACCGAAGGCCGCTTCATCTTCGGCGTCGGCGTCGGCGGCGAGTTCCCCAAGGAGTACGAGGCCTGCGGCGTGCCGATCAACGAGCGCGGCGCGCGGCTGAGCGAGAGCCTCACCGTCCTGCGCAAGCTGTGGAGCGGCGGGCCCGCCTCGCACGATGGCCGCTTCTTCAAGTTCCAGGGCGTGAAGATGCAGCCGCCGCCGCGCCAGGCGGGCGGCCCGCCGATCTGGTGCGGCGGCCGCTCCGACCCCGCCCTGCGCCGCATCGGCCGCATGACCGACGGCTGGATGTCCTATGTCGTGACACCCGACATGTTCCGCCAGGGCCTCGAGAAGATCGCCACGTCGGCGAGCGAGGCGGCCCGCACTTTCGACCGTCCCTTCGGCACCGCGCATCTCCTGTTCACACGCATCGACGACACCTACGAAAAGGCGCTCGACGCCGCGACGGTATCGCTCAGCCAGCGCTACGCCATGGACTTCCGCAAGGCCGCCGAACGCTACTGCGCGCTCGGTCCGCCACATCAGGTCATCGAGACGATCTTCAAGTTCCAGCAGGCCGGCGCGCGGCACATCATCCTCGACTTCGTCGGCCCTTACGAAGAGCGCGACCAGCAGATCGAGCGCTTCGCCGCCGAGGCGATGCCGCTGCTGGCCGGCTTGCGCGGCAGGAGATGACCATGCGGCTCGGGATGCTTCTGCGCTATCACGGCGACCACCTTGCGCTCGACGAGGTCCTGGAGGCCGAGCGTCTGGGCTACCATTCGGTGTGGAGCGGCGAGGCCTACGGCACCGACGCGGTGACGCCGACGGCCTGGATCCTGGCCCGCACGACGCGCATCAAGGCGGGCGTCGGCATCATGCAGATACAGGCGCGCACGCCCGCCTGCACCGCGATGACGGCGCTCACCCTGCAGGCGCTGTCGAGCAACCGCTTCCTGCTGGGCATCGGCGCGTCGGGACCGCAGGTCGTCGAGGGCTGGCACGGCGTGCCGTTCGGCAAGCCGATGGCGCGCACCCGCGAGTACATCGAGATCCTGCGCAAGATCCTGAAGCGCGAGGCGCCGTTGCAGCATGACGGCGAGCTCTACCAGATCCCCTACAAGGGCCCGGGCGCGACCGGGTTGGGCAAGCCGCTGAAAAGCATCCTGCATGGCGATCCCACCATGCCGATCTATGCCGCCTCGATTACGCCGATCGGGCTCCGGACGGCAGGCGAGGTGGCCGACGGGGTGCTGCCGATCTTCATGTCGCCGGAGAAGGCCGGCATGGTGACCAAGCCGCTGCTCGAAGGCATCGCCCGCGGGCCGGCGGGCCGAACTCTCGCCGATTTCGACGTGGCGCCTTTCGTGCGGATCAACATGGGCCCCGACCTGCAGGCCTGCCGCGATGCGCTGAAGCCCGAGCTCGCACTCTATATCGGCGGCATGGGTGCGCGGACCAGGAACTTCTACAACGACTTCACCAAGAAGCTCGGCTACGAGGCGGCCGCGGTGAAGATCCAGGACGCCTTTCTCGGCGGCCGGCGCGCCGAGGCGATCGCAGCGGTGCCCGATGCCCTGGTCGACGAGACCTCGCTGGTCGGCAGCCCCGAGCGCATAAAGGATCGACTGCAGGCCTGGAAAGAGGCCGGCAGCCGGCACGAGGTCGGCTCGATGCTGCTGAGCGGCGTGACGGTCGAGTCGCTGCGCGTCGTCGCCGAAGCGGTGCTCTGAATCATGTTCCTCTCCCCCGCTAGGGCCCGCTAGGGGGAGAGGAGCTTGAATCAGGCCACGAACTCGCTCCTGAGCAGGGCCGCCCCAAACGCCCGTCGGCCGCCGCGGTTGCGTGGCCGTGGCATGGCACCCTCGTCTTGCCACACACGCCGCCGGGCACTGCCCCACGCCAACCGGCGTTTTGAGTACCGGCACAACTAAAGGCGGATGCCATGCCGCTGTTCTTCATCATCGCCATCGGCGCCGGTGCGTTCACTCTCGGTGCGACGACAGTCGACGTCACGAGCGACATGCGTCAGCACGAGCGCACCGCCCAGGGCGTCGGCCTGCCAGAGGCATTCTTCTCGCTCTCTTGCGGGGACCCAGATCACAGGGTCCCCGCTCTTGGCAAAGACCTACGGCGACGGGGCTGCGCCGATCTCCTGGCATAGGGAGAGAACCTCGGCGCGCTCGCGAGCAGTCCCCCCTATTCCCACAACGACGAACTCGGCGGCATCTTTCGGACCCGTCAGCACCCCAATGTAGGGCGACATGCCGCGATAGGCGCCGGCATCGTTACAGCCATCGACCCAGCCGCACACCACGACCGCGCCCCGGGGATCGCGAAGCCCCTGCATCCGGCCGAAGCTTGCGGAGGGTTTGTCCTTGAGCCACTTGGTTACGCCGACGATGACGGTTTCCTGCTGGCGCGGGTCGAGCTGGACCGGCTCGCCCCGCAGGATGGCGAGAGGCGGGCTCTCCAGCGGATCGCTTGGGCAGGGATCGGCCTGCGACGGCGGGTTGCGGCCGGCCTTCGCCGGCGCGCAGGCCCAGGGTGGTGGAGAGTAGGCAAAGTTGTAGGCGGTATCCTCGGTGACGCACGCTGCCAAGCCGCAAAACGCCATAGAGGCGGCCGCGAGCCGCACCTGTCGTCGCATGTTTTCCCCTTTCAGGCAGTGCACCCGCAGCAAGCCCCCGGCTGCACCGCCCCCAACACCCACACGGCCGACACGATGCGCGCACGATGTACGCAAGGCGAGACCGAAGCGCCGCGGTTCCTGAATGGTCACAACCCGCACTGGAACAACTCGATATGAATTCGATAAAACTACTTCGGTGGGGCGTGCAAGGTGGCTCGTCGCGCTGGAGTGATCGGTGCTCGATTCTCCGGACGCGGGGGGAGGCAACCCGAATTGGGAATGAACGGTTTGCGGGTCCTCGTGGTCGAAGACTCGGAATTCCTGGCCGAGTTGATTGAGGACATGTTGAGCGACGCGGGCGCCGTCGTGGTCGGCGCAGCATCGTCTGTGGCGTTGGCGCTCAGCGAACTGCGCAGCCAGAGCATTGATCTTGTTTGCCTGGACATCATGCTCGGCTCCGAACTGAGCTTCACGATCGCCGACACCCTCAGCGCGCAGCGCATCCCCTTCGTCTTCGTGACGGCTTGCGATCCCAAGATCGTACCGGAGCGTCACCGCCAACAACCGCTGATCGACAAGATGGACCTGGCGGCGCAGCTTGTCGCGACATGCTCGGCCGTTCAGGCCGCAACAACGTCGCCGGCCCAATCGTAATTTCGCAATATGCACCGTCCGGCCGGCGGACGTTGGGAACGTCAGCTCACGAGCTCGCCGCGAAACGCCCAGCGGGTCATACGCTTCTCGACCAGGGCGCAGATCGCGTACATCAGCACGCCCATGATGGCGATGGCGAACAGGCCGGCGAAGGTCGTCGGCGCGTCGTTGCGGGCGCTGGCCGACAGCATCAGGAAACCGATGCCGTTGTTGCCGCCGACCGTCTCGGAGATCACCGAGCCGATGAAGGCCAGGGTGATCGCGACCTTCAGGCTGGCGAACAGATAGGGCATGGCGCGCGGGATGCCGACCTTGGTCAGGATCTCGGTCTGGGTGGCGCCGAGGCTTCTAAGCACGTCGCGCATCTCGGGCTCGATGGTGGCGAGCCCGGTGGCGACGTTCACCACGATGGGGAAGAAGCTGATGACGAAGGCGGTGATGACGGCCGGCAGCGAGCCCACGCCCACCCAGATCATCAGGATCGGCACCAGCGCCACCTTGGGGATGGCATTGAAGGCGATCAGCAGCGGATAGAGGCCCGAATAGACGAACGGCGAGGCACCGATCGCCAGCCCCAGCAGCAGGCCGCCCGCGATCGCCAGCAGGAAGCCGATCACGGTGGTCCACAGCGTGTCCCAGCAATAGGCCATCAGGATGTCGAAGCGGGCGACGAACACCGTGAAGATCTTGGTCGGCCTGGGCAGGATGATTTCGGGGATGTCGAAGGCGATGCAGGCCACCTCCCAGATGACCAGCAGGATGGCCGTCGCCAGCCACGGCATGGCGATCCTGAGCGCCTCGCGCCTGAAGTCGGTCATGCGTGCTCCTGCGAGATGCGATCACGCAGTTCGTGGACGATGCCGACGAAATGCGGCTCGAAGGTCGTGGCGAGCGAGCGCGGGCGCGGGACGTCGATCTTGCGCGTGAGCACAATGCGGCCAGGCCGACGGCTCATGACGTAGACTGTGTCGGCGAGGTAGACCGCCTCACGCAGGTCGTGGGTCACCAGCACGCCGGTGAAGCGCTTCTCCAGCCACAGCGCCTGCATGACGCCCCACAGCTCCTCGCGGGTGAAGGCATCCAGCGCGCCGAACGGCTCGTCGAGCATCAGAAGCTCGGGCTCGTGGATCAGGGCGCGGCAGAGGTTGGAGCGCTGCTGCATGCCGCCCGAGAGCTGCCAGGGAAAGCGGCGCGCGAAGTCGGCGAGACCGACCGTCTTCAGGAGCTTCATCGCGCGCTCCTCGTACTCGGCGCGATTGCGGCGGAAGTTTCGCTTGTGCGGCTCGACCACCTCCATGGGCAAGAGGATGTTGTCCATGGTGGTGCGCCAGGGCATCAGCGTCGGGTTCTGGAAGGCCATGCCGACGCCCTTGACCGGCCCCTTCACCGTCTCGCCTGCCACCCGCACCTCGCCCGACGTCGCCGGCAAGAGTCCGGTCACCAGCTTCATGATGGTCGACTTGCCGCAGCCCGAGGGGCCGACCACGGCAATGAACTCGCCCCTGTCGATGCTGAACGTCGCATCGGCAAGGGCGAGCGTGGTTTCCTTGCCCATCCTGTAGGTGAGACTGACGCCTTTGAGATCGACGAAGGCCATTAACAGCTCGTCATCCCGAGCAAAACCGCCCGAAGGGCGGCGTAGTCGAGGGACCTGTTTTGTCGATGCAACAGCAGAAGAGGTCCCTCCACTACACCTCGCTACGCTCGGCTCCGGTCGGGATGACGGAGCTTTGAAGCATCACTTCGCAACCATGCGATCCGCCTTGGGCGGCAGGTACTTGTTGGTGAAGACCTTGTCGACCGGGGGTGCGGCGGGCAGGCCGAAGGCCTCGGACACCAGCTTGACCGACTTCGCGAAGCGCGCCGGGTCGACGTCGCCCATGCCGTTGGCCTTCACGTAAGGCGTCAGGATATTGGTCTGCAGGGAGATCTGCAGGCGCTCGGTCTCCAGCGCCTCGTCGATCAACGGATCGCGCTTCTTTGCGGCGGCGATGCCGACCTTGTTGTCGGCGATCACGTCCTTCCAGCCCTTGATCGTGGCGGCGATGAAGCCCTTCACCGCCTTCTCGTTGCCGGCGATCTCCGGCGAGATCACGATGCCGTTGCCGTAGACGTCCATGCCGAAGTCGACGTAGCGCATGGCGACGATGTCGTCGAACTTCACGCCGCGCGCCTTGAGATCGAGCATCGACGAGAAATAGTGGCCGGAGATGAAGTCCACCGTGCCCTGCACCAGGCTCTGCTCCCTGAGCTGCGGGGTGAGGTTCACGTGCTCCCACTTGGAGATGCCGTTGATCTTGGCGAAGGCCGGGAACAGCCGGAAGCTCGCATCGAACACCGGCGCGCCGAGCTTCTTGGCATTGAGGTCCTTGGGCCCCTTGATGCCGCTCTTCTTCAGGGCATAGACGCCGAACGGCGCGAAGTCGTAGGCCATGAAGACGCAGAGCACTTCCTTGCCCGGGTTCTTGGCGTTGTACTCGATGGTCGCGTTCACGTCGGCGAAGCCGATCTGGTAGGCGCCGGTGGCGACGCGCTGCACGGCGCCAGCCGAGCCCTGGCCCGGATCCATCGTGACGTCGAGGCCCTCGGCCTTGTAGTAGCCCTTCTCCAGCGCCACCAGGAAGGGCGAGGTCGGGCCCTGGAACACCCAGTCCAAGGTGAACTTGATCGGCGTCTGCGCATTGGCGGGCAGGCTGCCCAGCGCCAGCGCGACGGCAGCCGCGCCGCCCAGCCATTTGGCGAATTTGCTCATGTCCGTTTGCCCCTCGTGAGTTCCCCGTTCCGCGACTCTTAGGCGGACAAAGCACATCCGCCAAGGGGATATCAGGCAGATTCCATGCCAGCCTGCTGGGTGGCGACGAGGCGGGCGAAGGCGCCGCCCTGGGCAACGAGCTGCTGGTAGTTGCCCTGCTCCACCACGCGGCCATGCTCGAACACCACGACACGGTCGGTGTCGCGGATGGTCGACAGGCGATGGGCGATGGGCGATGGGCGATGATGAAGGTGGTGCGGCCCGCCATCAGCGTCTTGGGCGCCTTCTGGATGCACGCCTCGGTCACCGAATCGAGCGCGCTGGTCGCCTCGTCGAGGATCAGGATCGGCGGGTTCTTGAGCAGCGCGCGGGCGATCGCCAACCGCTGGCGCTCGCCGCCCGACAGCGTGGTGCCGCGTTCGCCCACCATGGTGTCGTAGCCGTTGGGCTGGCGCATGATGAAGTCGTGCGCCTCGGCGAGCCTCGCCGCCTCCTCGAGCTCGGCCTGGGTGGCGTCGGGCTTGCCGATGCGCAGGTTGTCGGCGATCGAGCGGTAGAACATGGTGCTGTCCTGGAACACCACGCCGATGTTGCGGCGCAGCGACTCCAGCTTGATGTCGCGATGGTCCCATGCCGTCGATGCGGATGACGCCCGTCTGGGCGTCCCACATGCGATGCAGCAGCGAGAGCGCCGTGCTCTTGCCCGCACCCGTGGGGCCGACGAAGGCCATCGTGGTGCCCGCCGGTACTTCCAGCGAGAGATCGCTTGCCGTCGTAGGAGAAGTTGATGTCGTCGAACTCGACGCCACCCCTGGCGCGGCCGATGTCCCTGCCGTGCGGGTTGTCGGGCACGGTCGACTGCGAATCGAGCACGCGGAAGAAATCGGCCGGCGCCGGCATCTGGAAGAAGATGCGGCTGAGGACGCCCGAAGTCTGGTCCATGCGGTTGATCAGCAGGGTGGCGAAACCCATGAAGCTCACGATCTCGCCGACGCTGGCCTCGCCCTTGGTGTAGAGCCAGGTGCCGAGCACGAAGATCAGGATGACGGTGACGGTCGAGGCGGCGCGGGTCAGCACCGAGAGCAGCGCCCACCAGTTCAGCACCGGATACTGCGCCGCCAGGGTCTCGCGGATGATGCGATGCATCTCGCCGGTTTCCTGCACCAGCCGCACGAAGCTCTGGATCAGGTGAATGTTGCCCAGCGCATCGCCCGCCCGGCTGGCGAGCTCGCTGTGACGGTCCTCGACCTGCTGCTGCAGGCGGTCGGTCCGGCTCACCACCCAGGCGTTGGCGACGGCGAAGAACAGGATCAGCACGATCAGCAGCAGGCCGAGCCGCCAGTTCATGAACAGGCTGAGCGGCAGCATGATGAAGAGCGCGACGAAGGTCGCGAGGTTCTCGCGGAAGAACGACAGCCAGATGCCGAACAGGTGATCGACGCCTGTCAGCATGACTTTCAGCAGCCGCCCCGAATGCTGGCCGTGATGGAAGGCGAAGGGGCAGCACCAGCACGTGCTCGAAGAAGGTCGCCATGGCGCCGAGCCGCCGGCGATGGGCCATGCGGTCGGCCTGCAGGGAGACGATGATGTTGGCGAGAATGCCGCCCAGGCCCACCGCGGCCCACAGGATCAGCAGCTCGCGGGCTTCGCTCCACAAGACGTCGACCGGCTTGTCGCGGGCCGTGCTTAGAAGGTCGACGACCTTGCCGAACAGCACCGGCTCGTAGAACTGCAGCGCCGCCACCGCGACGTTGGCCAGCGCCAGCACGATCGCGAGCCCGCATTCGGCGCACAGCAGCCCGATGAGACCCGACCGTAGACGCGGAAGAATTCCATTCGACGGCCTGGTCAGGGTCGGCAACCGGCGCGTTAGGCCGCCGGCCGCTTGTCGAGGAAGCGCTCGACGGTGCGCACGAAGAAGCTGATGCCGAACGGGATCGCCATGTCGTTGAAGTCGTAGCGCGGGTTATGCAGGCTGACCGCCTCAGGCCCGCCGCCATTGCCCAGCATCACCATGGCGCCCGGCACCTTCTCCAGCATGTAGGAGAAATCCTCCGCGCCCATGCTGGGACGGACCTTGTCGCTCACCGCATGATCGCCGCAGACGCCCGCCGCCACGTCGAGGGCGAAGCGCACGCGCTCCTCGTTGTTGACCGTGGGCGGATAGCCCGGGCGGTGCTCGATCTCGATCTTCACACCATGCATCTGCTCGGCGCCGCGGCAGATCTCCTCGATGCGGCGCTTCACCAGCTCGCGGTTGGCCGGTGTCGTGGTGCGGGTGGTGCCGCCGATATGCACGTCGGCCGGGATGACGTTGTAGGCCGAGCCCGCCTTGAAAAAGCCGACCGTGACCACGGTGGCATCGAGCGGGTCGATGTTGCGGCTGACGATGGTCTGCAGTGCCAGCACGATGTTGGCGCCCGCCACCATGGGATCGACCGCGAGATGCGGGTGGGCGGCATGGCCGCCCTTGCCGGTGATGCGGATGTCCCAGCGGTCGGCCGCAGCCAGCAGTGGGCCGGGCTTGGTGACGATGTGGCCGAGCGGCACGCCCGGCTTGTTGTGGATGGCAAACACCGCGTCGCACGGGAACTTCTCGAACAGCCCGTCCTTGATCATCTCGCGTGCGCCGCCGCCGCCTTCCTCGGCCGGCTGGAAGATGAAGTGCACAGCGCCTTCGAAGTCGCGCTTCTCGCTCAACATCTTGGCGGCGCCCAGGAGCATGGCCGTGTGGCCGTCATGGCCGCAGGCATGCATGCGGCCGGCATTCTGCGAGCGGTGCTGGAAGTCGTTGACCTCGTCCATCGGCAGCGCATCCATGTCGGCGCGAAGCCCGATGGATCTCACCGAGTTGCCTTTGCGCAGGGTTCCGACAACGCCGGTCTTGCCCAGCCCGCGCGTCACTTCGAGGCCCCATCCGGTGAGCTTGGCGGCGACGATGTCCGACGTCCGCGTTTCCTCGTAGGCCAGCTCGGGATTGGCGTGGATGTCGCGGCGGATGGCGGCGATCTCGCCCTGGATCTCGAGCGAACGCGGCAGAACAGGCATCGGGTACTCCGGTTGGAAGGTCGGGCATCTTAGCGCAAAGTGGCACCATGTTGTCTCTGCAGGAAGTCGAGGACGCAGCCAGCGTCGTCTACGCCGCCATGCCGCCGACCGCGCAATATGCATGGCCGTTGCTCGCCCGACGCACAGGCTGCGAAGTCTGGGTGAAGCACGAGAACCACACGCCGACCGGTGCCTTCAAGGTGCGCGGCGGCCTGGTCTACATGGATCGGCTGAAGCGCACGCAGCCCGGGCTCAAGGGCGTGATCAGCGCCACGCGCGGCAATCACGGCCAGAGCATCGCCGTCGGCGCCGCCAAGGTGGACATCGCCGCAACCATCGTCGTGCCGCAGGGCAATTCGGTGGAAAAGAACGCCGCCATGCGCGCCTTCGGGGCGGAGCTGGTCGAGGCCGGCCACGACTTCGATGCCGCCCGCGATGTCGCCCAGCGGCTGGCCGGCGAACGAGATCTCTCGATGATCCCGTCGTTCCATCGCGACCTGGTGCGCGGCGTGGCGACCTATGCGCTGGAACTGTTCCGCAGCGCGCCGCCGCTCGACACCGTCTACGTGCCGATCGGCCTGGGCTCGGGCATCTGCGGCGTGATCGCCATGCGCGACGCGCTCAGTCCCGCAACCAAGGTGGTGGGCGTGGTGTCGACCGAGGCGCCGGCCTATGCGCTGTCGTTTGCCGCCGGCAAGGTCGTGCCGACCAACAGCGCCAACACCATGGCCGACGGCATGGCCGTGCGCGGTCCCGACGCCGAGGCGCTGAGCGTCATCCTGAAGGGCGCCGATCGCATCGTGCAGGTGAGCGACGCCGAGATCGCCATTGCCATGCGCGCCTACTACGAGGACACGCATCAGCTCACCGAGGGTGCGGGCGCAGCGGCGTTGGCCGCCTTGATGCAGGAACGTGAACGCATGGCCGGCAGGCGGGTGGCGTTGGTGCTGAGCGGCGGCAACATCGACCGGCCGCTCTACTTGCGCGCTTTGGCGGGCGCCTGAGGCGTCGGCGCCCAGGCGAGGTCGCTTTTCACCGCCTGCATGATGAAGGACGAGCGCGTGCCGCGGACGCCCGGCATGCGCAGGAGCGCCTTCAGCGCAAAATCGCTGAAGCTCGCGAGATCGGGCGCCAGCACATGCAGCAGGAAATCCATGTCGCCGGTCACGGCATAGCAGGCCACGACTTCGGGGCGCGCGCGGATCTCGGCTTCGAAGGCTTCGACGACCTTCTCCGAATGATCGTCGAGCGTCACCTGGACCAGCGCCTGCAGGCCAAGCCCCAGCGCTGGTGGCGAGACCAGCGCAGCGTAGCGCGTGATCACGCCCTCCTCTTCCAGGCGCTTCACCCGGCGCTGGCAGGGCGTGGGCGACAGGCCGACGCGATCGGCGAGGTCGACGATCGGCAAGCGGCCTTCGGCTTGCAGGATGGCGACGATGCGTCTGTCGATGTCATCCAGCTTGGTCATAGGGATTATCCCTAAATTATGTCAATTTAGTAGATACTATCCCCTTCTGAGGCAACCTAACAGCCCAACTTCGCCGGGATTCCCTACGCCCCTCGTCCCCATATTCGCGGCATGAACCTCGCCCCTTTAGAAAACCTTCGCGGCAACTACGAAAGCATGGCGTCCGACTGGACGGTGCCGCAGCACGCCGACTACTCGGACGAGAACCAGGCCGTGTGGCGCCTGTTGGTCGAGCGTCAGACCGCGCTCGCCAAGGTTCATGCATGCGATGAGTTCGTGCAGGGCCTCAAGACCTTGGGCATCGGCGATTCCATTCCCAACTTCGACGTCGTGAACGCGCGCCTGGAGAAGCTGACGGGCTGGCGCGTCGTCGGCGTGCCCGGCCTGATCCCCGACGCGGTGTTCTACGATCACCTGGCGCACCGGCGATTTCCGGTGACGGTGTGGATCCGCACCCGCGCGGAGCTCGACTACCTGGTCGAGCCCGACCTGTTCCATGATTTCTTCGGCCACGTGCCGCTGCTCAGCAATCCGGTGTTCGCCGACTACATGCAGTTATACGGCCAGCGCGCGCTGGAGGCCGGCGCCAAGATCGACCTTCTGGCACGTCTCTACTGGTACACGGTGGAATTCGGCCTGATCCGCACGCCGGCGGGACTGAAAATCTACGGTGCGGGCATTCTCTCATCCGCCGCCGAGGTGAAGCACGCGATCGCAGGTGACGGCGTCGAGCGGCTGCCCTTCGAGGCGGCCAGCGTCATGCGCCGGCCCTATCAGATCGACAAGCTGCAGAACACCTACTTCGTGCTGGACGATTTCCGCCAGCTCTTCGAGGCCGCGCAGACGCGCGTCGCCTAGCGCCCGGGGGGCGGGCGACCTCCCCAACTACAGACCCACTGCCCTGCCAACGGTCCCCCGCTCACGATGTAGACGCCGGCCGAGATCGCAATGATGGCCGCCCAGTCTATGGTCCCCGGCCACTCGCCGAGCACCGGGATGGCCATAAGGGCCGTCATGGCGGGACAGAGCGCGGCGAACGCGGCGCCGCTCGAAGCGCCAAGGATGCCCACCGCGCGCCCATAGAGGACATAGGAGATCGTCGCCGTCAGGAGCCCCTGCACCAACGCCTGAAGGGCTATGTCAGTCCAGGCAGCCTTCGCTAGGCTCGTCGTCCCAACGATCATCCAATAGACCGGCATGTAGAGCAGGAGGGCCCCGACAGCCGCGATGGCAGCGGCGTGCAGCCCATCGAGCCTCGCCCGGCGCATGGCGACGGTATAGAAGGCGAAGGCAATGCCTGAACCAAGGAAGAAGGCATGGCCAATATTCTGCTGCGCGCCAAGGGTTCCGCCCGAGAAGAAACCGATCGCGCAAACGCCAGGCAGGATCAACGCGAAGCCGAGCCTTTTCGTCGCCGTGAATGACTCTCCCAGCATGATTGCCGCGAGGACCGCCACCATCAGCGGCATCACGCCGGGATAGAGCGCTCCGGCATGTGCCGCCGGCGCGAACAGCAGACCTGCGTTGGACAGCAGGACGGGCGCACCACCGCCGAGCACGATCGCAGCCAGTCCGCACCGGCCGAGGCGGTCAAGCGCGAGGCCTTTGCGCAGCACATAGGGCAGCAGGAGCAATCCAGCCACGGCAAACCGAACTGCTGCGATGTCCCATGGCGTCAGACTGGTGCGAAGACCGAGCCCGACCGCGACGATCCCTCCCGACCAGATGCTCACCGCGGCAAGGCCGAAGAGGGCGCCACGGGCATATTCGGCGATGGTCAGAGGCATCGAGATCCCCATGCTTGGGCCAAGCCCGATTGAGGATCGCGTGCCCTCTCTACATGCGGCAAATGAATATATAATATGTCTATATCACCTCTGGAAATGTAAGCGACACATCGTGAATCTAGCGGCCATCGACTTGAACCTCCTTGTCGCCTTCGACGCGATGCTGACCGAAGGCAGCGTGACCAGGGCTGCCCAGCGGATCGGCTTGACCCAGCCCGCGATGAGCAAGCGGCTGGGTCATCTGCGGACGTTGTTCGGCGACGATCTCTTCGTGCGCAGTGGCGATGGCGTCAAGCCGACGGAGCGGGCGCTCGATCTCGCCGATGCCATCCGTTCCGCGCTTCGGCAGATCGAGGATGCGCTCGGCGGCTATGGAAAATTCGACGCGACGCGATCGGGTCGCACGTTTCGCATAGGGGCCATGGACCACATGGCCTGCGAGCTGCTACCGCAAGTGATGGCCGCGGTTCGCAGCCAGGCACCCCGAGCCGTCGTGATTGTCCGGGCGATGGACAGGCGGGAGCTCGTCAACGCTCTCGAGCGCGGCGACATCGACATGGCGCTCGCAGCTCTTCCAGACGCGCCGGCAGCGATCAAGCGGACGCCTCTCTTCAAGGAACGCTACGTGTCTCTCGTTTCCGCGCGGCACCGGGAGATCAAGCAGAGGCTGACCCTTGCGCTGTTCATCAAATACCCGCACCTCCTCGTCACTCATGTGGGCGATCTCAAGGGAGTGGTCGACCGGTTGCTCGACGAACGGGGCCTCAAGCGGCACGTGGCGATGAGCCTGCCCTACCATCTTGCAGCGCCAGCGATAATCGCCAACACGGACATGATCGCCACCTTGTCGGAGCGTGTCGTGCGTCGCCTGGAATGGCCGGGCGTGCGCGCGTTTCCCGTGCCGATCGAGTTTCCGTCCTTCCACGAGACGATGCTTTGGCATCGCCGCAACGACAATGATCCGGCCCATGCCTGGTTGCGGCGCCTGATCCTCGCTGCGAGCGAGACGCTCGGGGAGCGGCCCTGATCCGCCGTAGAGATCCTACGCTTGCCGCAGCACGACAAGGCCATCCACCGCAACGACGCCCTCGCCGTCGCGCTTGATCAGCAACGGGTTGATCTCGGCTTCCTCAACGTCGGCGAAAGCCTTGTGCGCCAGGGCCGAGAAGGCGGCGATCGCCTTGGCCAGCGCCGCAACGTCACCGCGCGGCAGGTTGCGATAGCCGCGGACGGTGGCGAGCCCCTTCACCTCGTCGACCATCTGCCGCGCCTCGGCCTCGTCGACCGGCGCGAGGCGCGTGGCGGCATCCTTGTAGATCTCGGCCAGCACACCGCCCAGGCCGACCGTCACGGTCGGGCCGACCAGCGGGTCACGGCGGAAGCCCAGGATCACCTCGGCGAGCCCGCGCTCCATCTTCTGCACCAGGAAGCCGTCGAGCCTGGCGTGCGGGCTGTGCGCCTTCACGCGCTTCTCCATCTCGCGCGCAGCCAGTGCCGCGGTCTGGCCGTCGGGCAGGCCGAGCGCCACACCGCCGGCCTCGGTCTTGTGGGCAATGTCGGGCGACAGGATTTTTAGCACCACCGGCGCCCCTATCTCCGTCACGGCGGCGACGACGCGCTTGGCGTCGGGGATGGCGAGCGCCTTGGCAAGCGGCACACCCAGCGCACCGAAGAAATCGGCGGCGCGGCGCTCGTCGAAGCCGTTGACGCGGCCGGCCTCGAGGGCATCGAGCGCCTGGCGCGTCGGCTCGGCGAGCGCCGGCACGGGCTGCGGCACGGGCCGCAGCAGGCAGGCCGCCATCGCCTCGGCGCAGGACTCCGGATGACGGAAGGCCGGCACGCCGGCCGCCGTCAGCAGGGCCAGCGACTTCTCGGCCGATGGCGTCAGCGCCACGGCGAAGGGCTTGGCCGACCTGGCGAACTTCAGCAACGGCTCGACGGCGAGCTCGGGGTTGAACTGAGCCGAGGAGCCGACGACGAAGATCGCGGCGTCATTGGCGTCGTCGGCCAGCAGCCGCTCGATGGTGCCGGCCACGATCTCGGGCTTGGCGCCAGCCAGCGTGAGATCGACCAGCTTGCCCTCGCCGGCCGCGATGCCCAGCGGCTTCAGCCAATCGACCAGTGCCTGCGGCGGACCCGCGATGTCGAGGCCGGCCATCGCCATGTTGTCGACCACCATGGCGGCACCGCCGCCGGTCGTGGTGGCGACGGCGACCCGCTTGCCCCCTTTTCCTGAAAGGCCGGCCGGTGGACGGTCGACCAGCAACGCCGGCACGTCGACCAGGGATTCGAACATCGACACGCGGACGATGCCATGGCGGCGGCAGAAGGCGTCGAAGGTGGCGTCGGAGCCGGCGATGGCGCCGGTATGCGACTTGGCGAGCTCCTGGCCGATGTCGGAGCGGCCGAGCTTGTAGGCGATCACGGGCTTTCCGGCGGCATGCGCGCGCCGCGCTGCCCGCGCCAGGCGCTCACCATCGCGCAGCGTCTCCATGAAAAGCAGGATCGCGTTGGTCTTCGGATCGTCGACCAGGAGGTCGGCGATCTCGCCGACCGCGAGATCGACCTCGTTGCCGACCGAGATCAGGCGCGAGAAGCCGATGCCGCGGGCGTCGGCGCGCGACAGCAGCGCGCCGATCAGGCTGCCGCTCTGGCTCACGACGGCCCATTTGCCGGGCCGGAGCTTGTCGACGGCGAAGGCAGCATTGGCCGTCAGCGCCATCGCCGGGTCGGTGCTGACCGTGCCGATGCTGTTGGGCCCGACCAGCCGCACGCCGGTCTCGCGGACGATGCGGCTGAGATCGTCCTGCATCGAGGCGCCCGCCGCGCCGGCATCGGCGAAGCCTCCGGCCAGGATCGAGGCGACCTTGACGCCGCGCCTGCCGCAGGCCGCGAGTGCGTCGACCGCCGCCTTGCCGTTCAACAGGATATAGGCGTGGTCGATGTCGCCCGTGACGGCGTCGAGGTCCTTGTAGGCCTTCTCCCCCAGGATTTCGACCCGCGAGGGGTTTATCGGCAGGATCTCGCCAGCAAAGCCGTGCTTGCGCAGGAAGCGCTGCGGCCGCGACGTCGTCTTGGCGACGTCGGCGGAGGCGCCGATCAGCGCGATGCGGCGCGGTTCGAACAGGGCCTTGAAAAGATCGCTCATGCCGGGACTACAGCACACCTGTCACCCCGAGCGAAGCGAAGGGCCTTTACTGCAACGCGAAAGGTCCCTCGCTGCGCTCGGGATGACAGCAGCCGCTGCAAGCAGCACACGCTATATTCACCGCATGATCCCTCGCCGCACATTCATCGCCGCCTCGCAGGCCGAGATCGACAAGTGGGTGCCGGTGGTCAAAGCTTCCGGCGCCAAGCCCGACTAACGAAACGAGGAGACGTCCATGTCCATCCGCCGCGTGACATCGCCCCACGTGCCCGAGCCGCCGCCCGAGCGCTGGTCGAACTGCCTGGTCTCGGACGGCATCGCCTATGTGTCGGGCATGACCGCCCGCGGCACCGATCCCAAGGTGCTGGCCGGCATGGACGAGTACGAGCAGGCCAAGCTGATCTTCAACAAGATCAAG
The DNA here is from genome assembly GCA_009377525.1 of Rhodospirillales bacterium. Taxonomy (GTDB): domain Bacteria; phylum Pseudomonadota; class Alphaproteobacteria; order Reyranellales; family Reyranellaceae; genus Reyranella. The sequence goes on along the minus strand of WHTW01000048.1, from coordinate 3,136 downwards.
GGCATGGTCGAAGCAGCCGGCGGCGCCATAGCCGACGTGGTCAAGGTCACGATCTACGTCACCAACATCAAGAACAACACCAAGGTCTGGGCGGCGCGCCGCGAGTTCTTCACCGGCGACTTCCCGGCCTCCACCCTGGTCGAGGTGAGCGCGCTTGCGGCACCCGAAATCCTGGTCGAGATCGAGGCGATCGCCCACATCGGCAGGGGCAAGCGGTAGTCTTGCCGGACCGCGGGCCTCCAGGCCCGCTCATGCTCTTCCGGACCGTGAGCGTCCCGCTCGCTCATGATCATGAGCGCGCAGGGAGGTCGCGGTAAACCGCGACCCAGCGCGCGGTCCGGAAGACGAAGGCCATGAGCGGGCCTGGAGGCCGGCGGTCCGACGAGATCACGCCGCCTTCACCTCCCGCTCGACCTTCAGCGCCCGCACGGTCGCCCGCAGCGCCTGCACCGTCTTCTCGATCTCCGCCCCGCCGTGCGTCGCCGACACGAAGCCGCCGGGCGCGCCCATGATATCGACGCCGTGGCTCATCATGCCCATGCGGATCTTGCCGGTGAGCGCGCCCGACTTGGCGCCTTTCAGCTTGGCGAAGCCCAGCTTCAGCGCATCGAAGCTCGCGGGATCGACCGCCTCGCCGGTCGGGTTGGGATAGATCAGGAAGGTCGAGGAATCGCCGTAGATGCCCCACGGCACACTCTCCTCGATCAGCACCTGGCGCAGCGCCGCACGCAGTTCGGCCGCCGTCCTGTTGGCCTTCTCGGCCAGGTCCTCGTCGCGCAGCAGCGACAGCGCGGCCACCGCCGCGGCGGCCGACAATGGATTGGCGTTATAGGTGCCGGGATGGGCGATCTTGTCCCGCTTCTTGGCCGCCGCCTCCGCGAAGTCGATCTGGTCGAGGATCTCGCGCTTGCCTGCGACCGCACCACCCGGCAGGCCGCCCGCCACGATCTTGGCGAGAATGCAGAGGTCAGGCGTCACGCCCAGCGCCTTCTGTGCGCCGCCCGACGACCAGCGGAAGCCCGTGATGACCTCGTCCATCAGCATGACCACGCCGCGCCTGGCGGTGACGTCGCGGATCGCCTGCACGAAGCCCGGCGGCAGGGGCACCTGGCCCCACGACGCGCCCGACGGCTCGAACATCACCGCGGCGATGTCATCGCGCGTCTCGAGCAGCTTGACGGTCGGCGCGACGTCGTCGGCCGGCATCAGGATGGAAAGATCGGTGACGCTCTGCAGTACGCCCGGCGGCGAGGAGCCGTCATAGTGCGAGGTGGCGCCGCCCGCGACATGGTCGTGCCAGCCGTGGAAGTGGCCGACGAAGCGCACGATCTTGTCCTTGCCGGTGTGGGCGCGGGCCAGGCGGATCGCCATGTGTGAGGCCTCGGTGCCCGACGCGGTGAAGCGCACCTTCTCGGCCGACGGAATCAGCTCGCACACCAGCTCGGCCCAGCGCACCTCCAGCTCATGGCTCGAGCCATAGTGGGTGCCGAGCTCCATCTGCCGCTTCACCGCCTCGACGACGGCGGGGTGCGAATGGCCCAGCAGCATGGCGCCGTGGCCGCCGAAATAGTCGACGTATTCGTTGCCGTCGACGTCCCACTTGCGGGCGCCCTTGGCCCTGGCGACATGAATTGAATAAGGATCGAGGTAGCGTGCATCGTGCGTGATGCCGCTCGGCAGCACCTTGCGGGCGCGCTCAAACAGCGCACCGGACCCCTGCGTGCGGGCCTTGTAGTCGGTCACGATGGCTGAATTGGTCGGTGCTGCGTTACTCATTTGCCCTCACTTTGCTAATGGCTGAGCATCGCAAGCCTCGCTTGCCTCGCCAAGGGCTGAGGCCCTATGGTCCGCCACTTTTTCGCAAGCCTGGAGCCTGCCTTGAACGCCCCCTTGAACACCAAGCCGCGCGGCCGTCAGTTCTTCAACAATCCCGGCCCGACCAACATCCCCGACCGTGTCCTGCGGGCCATGGACCGACCGGTGATGGACTTCATGTCCGACGAATTCATGGCCATCCATCATGCCTGCCATGCGGGCGTGAAGCGGGTGCTGAAGACCGACCAGAGCCTCTACATGTACAACGCCAGCGGCCACGGCGCGTGGGAAGCGGCCCTGGCCAACCTGTTCGCTGCCGGCGACACGGTGCTGATCGTCGAGACCGGCTACTTCTCGCTGAGCTGGGCCGAGATGGCGACCAATCTCGGCATCAAGGTCGAGACCATCGCCGCCGACTGGCGCAAGGGCGCCGACGTCAGCAAGGTCGGCGAGCGCCTGGTCCAGGACAAGGCGCACGAGATCAAGGCCGTGCTCTGCGTGCACAACGAGACGGCAACCGGCATGGTGCTGCCGCTCTCCGACATCCGCCGCGCCATCGACGAGGCCAAGCATCCGGCGCTGCTCTTGTCCGACACCATCTCCTCGCTGGCGTCGATGGAATACAAGATGGATGCCTGGGGCATCGACGTCACCGTCGGCGGCAGCCAGAAAGGTCTGATGCTGCCGACCGGCATGTCGTTCACCGGTGTGAGCAACAGGGCGCTCGACGTGGCGCGCAAGAACAAGGCGCCGCGCCACTACTTCCATTGGGAACTGATGGGGGGCCGCGCGCCGCAGAAGTTCATGGGCACCGCGCCGGTGCACATGTTCTTCGGCCTGCAGGAGTCGCTCAGGATGCTCGAGGAGGAAGGCCTCGACGCGGTGTTCGCGCGCCATGCCCGCCTCGCCGATGCGACGCGCGCGGCCGTGCGCGCGTGGGGTGCGGGTGGCAAGGGCCCGCAGCTCTACTGCCAGTCGCCCGACCGGCTCTCCAACTCGGTGACCACGGTGATCATGCCCGAGGGCACGAGCTCCGACCCGCTGCGCAAGGCCGCCGTCGACCGCTACAACCTGTCGCTCGGCGGCGGGCTGGGGCCGCTGATGGGCAAGGTGTTCCGCATCGGCCACATGGGCGACCTCAACGAGCCCATGCTGCTGGGCTGCCTCGCCACCACCGAGCTCGCGATGAAGACGGCCGGCGTGCCGTTCGGCCCGGGCGGCGTGGACGCGGCGATCGAGTCGCTGGCGTCATAGTCGGGGCTCATCGTCTTCCGGACCGCGCGCGTCCCGCGCGCCTCATGAGCGCGCGGGACGCGCGCGG
>WHTW01000047.1:23305-48001 GCA_009377525.1 Rhodospirillales bacterium | reverse complement strand
AATGCCCGCGCATCCAGTCTACGCCTTTCGCGAAGCATGTAGACACTTCCGCCCGCGCGGGCTCAGGAGCGCAGGTCCACGGTGCTCCTCGGGTGGACGTCTGGCCAGCTGGAGACTTTGGGGCCGTGCCTGTCCCGGCACTTGCGCAGCGCGACGCTCGCGGAGCAGGTGTACGATCCGCTCTCGGTTCTGTTCCTCGAGGAGGATCGATCATGGGCGACAAGAGTCCGAAGAGCGCCGCCAAGGCGAACAAGCAAAAGGCCAGCCAGAAGGCCGCACGGAGCGACGCAGCCCGCACCGCGCCACCAGCGACGCCCGCCAAGCCGACGCGCTAGAGCGGCGACACGCCACGAGGACTCGCGCCGGGGCAGCTGGCGAGCATCCTCCGCGCCGCGCTCAAGACGAGGACGTGGTCTATCGCCGTGCGGCCGCGCCCCGGCCGGCGACGTAGCCGCTCGACCACGCCCACTGGAAATTGTAGCCGCCCAGCCAGCCCGTGACGTCGACGGCTTCGCCGATCACGAACAGGCCGGGCACCTTCTTGGTCTCCATGGTCCGCGACGACAGCTCGTCGGTATCGACGCCGCCCACCGTGACCTCGGCCTTGGCATAGCCCTCGGTGGCCGACGGCACGATCGTCCAGGCCTTCAGGTGATCGGCCAGCGCCTCGAGCTCGCGGTCGCGCAGGCCGGCCATCGTGCCCTTGGCAGCAAGATGCTGCGCCAGCCGCTGCGGCATCACCTCGGCCAAGATCGTGCGCAGCTCCGCCTTGGGCCGCGAGCGCTTGCTCTCCACGAGGAACGATCGGGCGTCGAGGTCGGGCAGCAGGTCGATGGCGATCGCCCCGCCCTCCTGCCAGTAGGACGAGATCTGCAGGATAGCCGGTCCCGATAGGCCGCGATGGGTGAACAGCATAGCCTCTCGGAAGCGAGCTCGCCCGAACCGCGTCACCACCTCCAGCGACACGCCGCTCAACTCCGGCACCTTCAGGGTCAACGGGACGAGAGCCGGCCGCATCTCGATGAGCGAGAGCCCGAAGCGGCGCGCGACATCGTGCGCGAAGCCGGTCGCGCCCATCTTGGGAATCGAGAGCCCGCCCGTCGCCAGCACCAGCGATGGCGACGCGAAGGCGCCGTGGTCCGTGTCTACAGCGAAGCGGTCGGCCTTGTTGATGCCGGTGATGCGATGCGCCACCTTCACATCGACGCCGACGGCATCGCACTCGGCCAGCAGCATGGCCACGATCTGCCTCGCCGAGCCGTCGCAGAAGAGCTGGCCCAGTGTCTTCTCGTGCCAGGCGATGCGGTGCTTCTCGACCAGGGCGATGAAATCGTGCTGGGTGTAGCGCGCCAGCGCCGACTTGCAGAAATGCGGATTGGCCGACAGGAACGCCTCGGGCCGGCTGCCGAGATTGGTGAAGTTGCAGCGCCCGCCGCCCGAGATCAGGATCTTCTTGCCGACCTTGTCGGCGTGCTCCAGCACCAGCACGCGCCGACCGCGCTGGCCGGCGCGCAGGGCACACATCAGGCCGGCGGCGCCGCCGCCCGCGACGATGACGTCGTAGTGCCGGCTCACACCAGCGCGGTCCTCATGATCCAAAGGCCAAACACCAGGCCGGCCAAGGCACCGACCACAGAACCGCCGATGTAAAGCGTGGCCAGCAGATGCTCATGGCGCTCCCACAGGAGCACGGCATCGAGCGAAAAGGCCGAAAAGGTCGTGAAGCCGCCCAGGACGCCGGTGGCAAGGAACAGCCGCACATGGCCATCGATGCCACCCTTCAGCGCAAACCAGCCCGCCACCAGGCCCATCACCAGCGAACCCGCGATATTGACGACCAGCGTGTGCGCCGGAAAGTGCGTGCCGAACAGGTGCGCCACCCAGATGTTCATGCCGTGGCGGAGCGCGCCGCCTATGCCCGCACCTACGAACACCACGAGATATCCGATCATCCGCGAGCGCCTCCAAAACGCGTCTTCCAGTCGGGCAACGAGGTCTTGTAAGGCAGCGCCGTCGCCTCGTACACGCCGCGCGCCACCGCCCGGGCGAGGCAATCAGCCGCGACCGTGCCGAGTTCTGTCAGCACCGGCGGCTCGCCGCCCACGGGAAAGTGAGGGGGACCGGCCCGGCCAGTCGCCGCCGCGAACACCGTGTCGCCGTCGTTGGGCGCGTGCACTGGCCGCAGCGCCTTCGACAGGCCGTCGTTCGCCATGATGGCGAGCCGCTTGCACTCGGCCTTGGTGAGCGTGGCGTCGGTCGCGACCATGGCGATGGTGGTCGCCGGCGCCGGCTGGCCCTTGAAGCGCACGGCAAGCGCCTCGGGTGCGATCTTCTGCGGCCAGCCCACGCCGCCGAACTCGGCGCCCTGCTCGTACGGTGCTGCCCAGAAATGCGGGCCCTCGCCGATCAAGGCCGAGCCGACCGCGTTCACTGCCGCCAATGCACCGACGGTGAAACCCTGCCGCGTCCGTGCGCTCGCCGAGCCGAGCCCGCCTTTCGAGGTGACGGTGGTGGCGCCGTAGCCCGCACCCGCCGTGCCCAGCGTGAAATCCTGTGTGGCGGCGAGCGTGGCGTCCCGGCCGAGCTCCCAATAGGGCGGCCGCTTCTCCACGGGTTCGCTCAGCCAATCCTTCGCCCCACCGTTCATCAGGTCGAACAGGATCGCCTGCACCGCCACCGGCAGGGTGAGGCCGCCGAACTGCGCGCCTTTGCCCTGGCGGCACAGCACTGCGGTGACACCGCCCGCGGCATCGAGGCCGTAGAGCGAGCCGCCCGAGAGCACGATGGCGTCGATCATGCCGCGCGTCATCTCGGGCTCGAGCAGCGTGACGGCGCGGTCGCCCGGCGCGCCGCCGAGCGTGGCCACGCTTGCAACGACGCTCTGCTCGAATACCGCCACGCTGACGCCGGTCGCCGCTCGCGCGTCATGGGCGTTGCCGACCAGCACACCGGGCACGTCGGTGATGAGGTTCCTCACGTCAGGAACTCACCACCGTTCACATGGATGGTCTGGCCGGTGATGAACGTGCCCTGCGGCCCGACCAGCAGGCGCACCATGGCAGCGATCTCGTCGACCGTGCCGAAGCGCTTCAAGGGGATCGGGCGGTTCATGCGGTTGGCCGGCGCCGGGCCTGCCGACGCCGCTCGGGCCGTGTCGATCGCGCCCGGCGACAGCGCATTGCAGGTGATGCGATGCGGCGCGAGCTCGACGGCGAGCGCGCGCATCAGCCCTTCGAGGCCCGACTTCGACGCCGAGACATGGCAGCGGTTGGGCGTGCCGACATGGGTCGAGATGCCGGATATCGCCACGAAGGCCCCGCCCTGCCCCTTGGCCACCATCTGCGGAACGAAGGCCTTGCCCAGCAGGAAGGCGCCGTCGAGCGCCACCGACAGGATCTTGCGCCATTCCTCGAACGACATGTCGAGGAACGAGGTCTGACCGCGCAGGCCGGCGTTGCTCACCAGGATGTCGACGCCGCCGAACACCTGGGCCGCCTGGTCGGCAAGCCGCGGCGGCACCTGCGGATCGGAGATGTCGCCCATGGCAGCGACGGCCTTGCCGCCCGCCGCTTCGATCTCACCGACGACTTCGTCCACCGCCGCCTTGTCGGCACGGCCGTTGACCAGCACCGACGCGCCGTCGCGCGCCAAGGTGAGCGCGATGGCGCGACCGATGTTGCGGCCCGCGCCGGTGACCAGGGCGACCTTGCCCTGCAGGGGAAGAGGATGTGACGGCATGGCGGGCTCTCGGCAGTCGGCGAAACGCCGCAAACTGCCAGCCCGCCCGGTTGCTGTCGACTCGGGGTCTCGTCAGCCGGCGACGATGTAGGCCTTGAGCGCCTCGGTTTCGTGCTCGGTCTCTTCGAGCCGCGCCTTCACCACGTCGCCGATCGAGACCAGGCCCAGAAGCTCGCCGCGATCCACCACGGGGAGATGGCGGAAGCGGCCGCTGGTCATGGCCTGCATCACCTCCTCGATCGAATCGTCGGGATGGCAGGTCACGACATCGCGGGTCATGACCTGGCGCGCCTCGAGCTCCATCGCCTTGTCGCCGTGGGCCGCGATCGCGCGCACCAGATCGCGTTCGGAGACGATGCCAACGACCGAACTGTGCTCGTTCAGGATCAGGACCGAGCCGATGCGGCGGTCGCTGAGCTGCTGGGCGACCTCGGCCACCGTGGTGCCCGGCGTCACCGAAAAGACGAGTCCGCCCTTCTGCGAGAGAATGTCGGAGACGAACATGATTCCCCCCTTCAGCAAAGTGTGGTCGACGGCGAATACAGCAACGTATTGCAGCGGAGAAAGGTTGCGGGCCTAGACGCCCTCCTAGACGACGCTCGATCGGCCCTCGTCCTTCCCCGTCCAGCCGATTCCATCACTTGTCAGGCAGGTGCGCCAGCGTCGATTTGTGCATTCCAGATGGGCTTTTCCCCGTCTCCGCGGCCTGCTAGGAGCGCGCGAAATGACGCCCACACCTTCGCTGTCCTCGCCCCGGCAAAAGGCCGAGGCGCTGGTCTATCTCCTGGCCTTCATTGCCTGCATTCCGGCCGCCAACTGGATGATTGGCAACGTCGGAACCGTCTGCGCCCCGCCGCACGGCCCCTGCCTGGTGCCGGTCTGGCCGTGGGGCCCCAAGGGCATGCCCTTGATGGCGCCGTCGGGCGTGCTGCTGATCGGCCTCGCGCTGGTGCTGCGCGACATGGTGCAGCGCAGGTTGGGTCGCGCGCCCGCACTCACCGCCATCGTCGCCGGTGCCCTGCTGTCGGGCGCGGTCGCGCCGCCGCCGCTGGTCTATGCCTCGGCCGCAGCGTTCCTGCTGTCGGAGCTGGCCGACTTCGCGGTCTACACGCCGCTGCAGTCGCGCGGTCTGGTGCTGGCCGTGCTGGCCAGCAGCCTGGTCGGGCTTGTCGCCGACAGCGTCCTGTTCCTGTGGCTGGCCTTCGGCAGCCTCGACTTCCTGGCCGGCCAGATCCTCGGCAAGCTCTGGATGGTGCTGGCGGCGCTTCCGTTCATTCACTGGATCAGAAAGCGCGAGCTCGTCTAAGCGGCTTCCAATCGGTTGGAACCGCGCGCGGTTCCAGCCGATTGGAAACGCGTTGTTTCGGACATCTCGTTCACAGGGCACATTCCGCCCGGCTGATTCCAGCCGGGCGGAATGTGCTGTGGGTCCGCAGCGTGAAGCGACAGGCGAAAGTCTCGGCTTGCATGCCGGCCGCAGGCGCTTCTTAATCGCGTCCGTCTGTTTGGGGGAATACCGATGTTCAAGTCAATCCTGGCCGTGTCCGAAGGCGGACCGGATGCCGGCATGTCGTTCAAGCTCGCGGCCCGCGCGGCCGCCTTGTTCGACGGCACGGTCGATGCCTTGCACCTGCCGGTCGGCCCGGCCGGCGGCATGGTGGGCGGGCTGGCGATGAGCGGCGAGGCGATGCCGCTGATCATGAACATCGACGACGAACGGCTGGAAGCGCGCGCCAAGGAAAGCGAGCGCGTCTACAGCGAGATCATCACGCCGGTGAAGGGCGCCACATATACCGCGGCCAAGACCGCGACGCTCGACACGCTGGTGGCGATGGGCCGCTGCTCGGACCTCATCGTGCTGGGCCGCCCTGGCGCGGACCCCGAGAACGTGGCGCCGGCCACCGTCGAGGCCGCCATCCACGAGTGCGCCCGCGCCGTCATGATCGCGCCGCCCAACCCCGGCAGCGGCGGCTTCGGCAGCGTGATCGTGGCGTGGAACGGCAGCTTCCAGGCCGCCCGCGCCGTCGAATATTCCCTGCCCTTCCTCGCCAAGGCGTCGGCCATCACCATCCTCGTGGTGGGCAGCACGCCCGACGATGTCGGCGCGGCCTATCTCGCGCGCAATCTCGGCCGGCATGGGCTCAAGACCACCATCGACGCCATCGATCCCGGCGCGGTGTCGGGCCGCGCCCGCGGCCGCGCGCTGCTCGACTACACCCACGGCAAGGGCGCCGACCTCGTGGTGATGGGCGCCTACGGTCGCGGCCAGGTGTTGAGCTTCCTGGGCATGGGCGGCGCCACCGGCAAGGTGATCTCGTCCTGCCGCGTGCCGCTGTTGATGGCGCATTAGGACGACGCGAACGACTCGCCGATCTTGTCGAGTATCGAGGCCAACCCTTCTTCACGGTTGGCCGCATTGTCTTTGCCGTCGAGGAATGCCACGTGCTCGGTGAGCAGCAGGCGCGTGTGCTCGCCGTCGGATGACAGCTCGACCGTGGTGAGCGACACCGAGATCGGCTCGCCGCAGCTGGTCATCGAATAGCTGAACACGATGCGACGGGCCGGCACGATGTCGAGATAGAGCGTGTCGGCGACGAAGCGCGGATCGTCGCGCGGGCCGAAGCGCTTCAGCTCGCGACCGCCCTCGCGGAAATCGAAGCTCTGCTCGGCGATCACCCAGCGCCCCGGCACGTCCCACTGGGCGCGCGCCCTGGGATCGGCCCAGGCGGCGAAGACGCGCGCCGGCGCGGCCTTGTAACGCCGCTCCAGCCGGATCGTGCCGTGCTGCGCGCTGCGCGCCGTCATTGCAGCTCCAGGAACCTGGCGAGCTGGTCGAACAGGCCGCCCGAGCCCTGCTGGCGGCTGCCGGCATCGTCGTAGCCGTCGAGGAATACGGCCTGCTCGGTGTAGACCGGGCGCGTGCCGGTACCGGCTGGCTTGAACTCGGTGGTGCCGAGCGACACTGAGATGCGCGTCTTGTCCAAGTGCATCTCGTAGGTCAGCACGATGCGCTCGTCGGGCACGATGTCCTGGTAGATCGCGTCGTAATAATGCGTCGGCCCGCCCGGCGGGCCGCCGCTCACGCTCTCGCGGCCGCCGACCTTGAAGTCGAGCTTGAGGTTGGACTTCTCCCGGCCCTCGGGCCCGACGAACCAGCGCGCCTTGGACCTGGCGTCGGCATAGGCCGCGAACACGCGCGATGGCGGTGCCGCGAAGATGCGCTCGATGGTGAAGGTCGCGTGCTTGGTCGATCGCTCGATCATGGCGTTCTCCTACGCGGCACGCTGCTGGCCGAACAGCCGATCCAGATTGTCGAGGCCGATGCGCGTGCCATGTTCGCGGCCGGCGATGTCGTCGTAGCCGTCGAGGAAGGCGCCCTGCTCGGTGAAGACCAGGCGCGTGCCGCCGGCCACGGCGAAGAACTCGATGGTCGTGAGCGAGACCGAGATGCGCCGATCGTCGAGATGCATGTCGTAGGCGTAGACGATGCGCTGGTCGGATACGATGTCGAAGTAGTGCGCATTGAAGACATGCCGCGTGCCGCCGGCCGGCCCCGTCACCAGATGCTCGCGGCCGCCTTCGCGGAAATCGAACACGTGTTCCGACACCGGCCACTCCTCATGGCAGTAGGCCCAGGCCGTCTTCTGCTCCTTGTTCGACCAGGCGGCGAACACGCGGGCCGGTGCCACGGGATAGACGCGCTCGATGGTGAAGGTGGTGTGCTTGGTGTTGCGGTCGGTCATTTCTTCCTCCGTGGCTTGATAGTGGGTTCGGTCTCGACCAGGAACGCGCCCAGCCGATCCAGGCGCCGCTCCCAGCTCGCGCGCCGCTCGCTGATCCAGCGCTCGGCCGAGTGCAGCGCCTTAGGCTCGATGCGGCAGGTGCGCACGCGGCCCACCTTCTCCGACCGCACCAGCCCGCTCGCCTCCAGCACCGCGAGATGCTGCACCACCGCCGACAGGGTCATGTCGAGTGGCTGGGCGAGCTCGCTCACCGAGGCCGGGCCCTGGCTCAACCGCTCGACCATGATGCGACGGGTCGGGTCGGCCAGCGCCTGGAAGGCGAGATCGAGGGGCGCTTGATAGTTAAGCATACACTTAACTATTGGCGACCCGTCGATTTTTCAAGGGCTTTTCTCCGACCCGGGCGAAACGACAACGAGCAGCCAACGTGAGATAATTGCCAGATGTACACGGCATTGATCATTGGGGTTATCGGCCTGCTCATGTGGGCTACCTGCAGCCGGGTCGAACTGGCATCGCATGCCAGCGACGTCTTCTTCGCCGCCGAGCACACGGCGCGAGCGGAGATGACGCGCTCCGAGCGCGCATCGCGCCAACATGAGAAGTCGTCACCCACCAAGCCGTCCGCTTCTTCAAGAGCGTGGGCATCGGGCTCAGCGTGATCGGCTTCGGCGGAGCCCTTGTTTATGCCCTGGTCTTTATGACCTAGTTGTCCGGCACCGTGATCTCGATCGGAAAGCATGCCGCAGCTGCCTGCACTGCCGTCAGCGGTTCGAGAGGTTCCCGCCTTTTCCGCCCTTTCCGCCGGTACTTCCGTAGTGGTCCTTCGCAAGCCAACCCCCTACCGATTGGGATTGCCGTCGAATTAAGATAGTTATGCAAGTTTCGATATTGGTTTTCGGTGGTGAAGGCGGCCGGCCTCACCGATCGGGAATCCGGGCACACCCCTCCGACGGGGCAGCCGGACGGGCTCGCGCGGTATCTGTCCGCGTGCGCGATGGTATCGGATGAACGATGCATAGAACGGACGCCTGAAAGCGCGGCGGCGAGCTCAACATAACTCAAGTGCTTTATGGTGTCAATAACTTTGGTGCGATCCGGCAGTTTCGTTTTCGCGAGTTTTTTCGCACCGTAGAGGGGCCCGGGAGAGGGCCTCGAAACGGCGACCACGCCATTGCTTGTGTGCCTGGCCACCGGTGCCAGCAGTGCTGGGCAAGAGGTTTCAGGGGCAGGCGCCGGCGGACTGGGTCACGACGTCGGGATTGCTGCAGGCCGAGCAGGCATTGCCGTAGGTCTTGCGGGTGCCGTCGCGATGCAGGCCGCAGGCCGGCCGGTAGTCGCGGGTGCACATCTGCGGCCGCGGATCGGCGCACGGGCCGCCCGCCACGGGCAGCGATTCGGGGGCAAGCTCGCCACGCGTCATCATGAACATGAAGGGCTGCGGCTTGTAATCGCTCAGCGTGCCGACGATGGCGATCTTCGATCCGCGCGCCGGCAGGGGTGCGAGTGGCCGCGCCATGGCGATGTGCAGGTCGGCGACGTTGCCAGCCCGCGCCTCGTCGGTGATGGCGGCCTCGATGACGTCGGGCGTGGCCGTGATCACCTTAACCGGGATCTTGATGCGCGTGCCGCCGCCCTGCTGCTTGTCGACGATCGCCTTCCACGTCTTCTCGGCAACCGCGCGATTGGCCGGCGTGGTGTCGCGATGGCGCAGGATCAGCGCCCAATCGGCGAAGCTGAGCGACCCGGGGTCGTTGTCCTCGACAAGCTGTATGGCGAGCTCGGCGGGCGTCAGCGCGCGCGGGATCGACTTCACGAAGCCGCCGGGCGGCGCCTTCTCGCCGGCGACGACGCGCGCCAGCAGTTCGTCCCAGCCCTCCTCGCTGCCGCGATAGAGGCGGTAGCGCGAGCGCACGTAGCGGTCGATGTCCTTGGCGGCAGTCTCGTTCTTGGCGGCGCGCGCGATGGCGATGGAACGCGCGGCGAACCAGAAGCCGAGCGCATCGAGCGGCGTGCCCTCGAGCTGCGACACGGCGAGCTGGTAGACGTCCTGCAGATTGTCGGGCTCGGCCGCCACCGATTCGCGGTAGTAGCGCCGCGCCTTGTCGTAGTCCTTGGCGGCCACGGCGGCGTAGCCCAGCGCGCCGTTGAACACCGCGCTCATCTGCTCCTTGGCGCGGGCAAAGGCGGCATCGTCGATCGACGCGGGCTTCTGCCACTTGGCCAGTGCGCCAACGCCGCGCTCGGCCCCGGCGACCATGGGCTCGATCGCCGCCCTGTCGCCCTGCACGGCGCGGGCGCGGGCGGCATAGACGCGGTGGGCGAGCGCATGGACATTGTCGGGATCGATCTGCAGGAGCTTGCCGGCGATGAAGTCGGCCTTGGCCGGCTGCTTCGCGGCCATCCAGCCTGCCATCGCGTGCTCCAGCGATTCGGTGCGCACGATGCTGTTGGGATACCAGGCGGCGAAGACCTCCATCGCCGTGGCGCGCTTGGCCGGATCGCTCGTCTTGAGCGCCGCTTGGTAATTGTCGTACTCGGCGGGATTGGCAAAGCTGCTGCGGGCCTGGCCAGCCGCTTCGGGCGGCTGGGCGACAAGCGCCAGCGACAGTACGAGAACAACCCACCGCAACACGATCACTGCAGCTCCTTTTTCCGCCGCGGCCCGTTGACTCGGAAAGGCCGTGACCGCTTTGTCGAATTAAGGCAGTGTTCGTAGGTTACTACGGGCGGGGACGAAGACAATGATCGAACGGCGCTCAACGATCGCAGCGCTCGTCGCGGCCTGTATGGTCACAGCATTTGCCGCCGGCGGCTTCGCGCAGCAGGCCGCGCCGCCGGCTGTGCTCGTGCAGGCCGCCGAATCCCGGCCGATCGCCAGTCAGGCGGAATTCATCGGCCGCGCCGCCGCCGTCGACAAGGTCGAGTTGCGCGCCCGTGTCAAAGGCTTTCTCGGGCCGCGCAAGTTCAATGACGGCGACATGGTCAAGAAGGACCAAGTCGTGTTCACCATCGAGCCGGAGACCTACCAGGCCGCGGTCGACCAGAAGATCGCCCAGCGCGACGCCGCGCAGGCCGCCCTCACCAATGCGGATCTTTCGCTCAAGCGCGCCGCCGAGCTGCTGCGCACCAACACCGGCACGCAGGCGACCTACGACCAGCGCCACAGCGAGCAGCTGCAGGCCAAGGCGCAGCTCGAGGACGCCAAGGCGCAGCTGCGCGACGCCGAGATCCAGCTCTCCTATACGGAAATCAAGTCGCCAATCGACGGCCGCATCGGCCGCGCCGCGGCATCGCCGGGCAATCTGGTCAGCCCCGACTCGGGCGTGCTGGCCACCGTGGTGAGCGAGCATCCCATCCGCGTGCTCTTTCCGGTGACGCAGCGCGAGCTCCTGGAGGCGCGGCGCGACAACAGCGCCGGCGATCCGCCATCCGTGCGTCTGCGGCTGGCCGACGGCACCTTCTACAAGGAGAAGGGCAAGCTCGACTTCATCGATGTCACGGTCGATCCCAAAACCGACGGCCAGATCGTGCGCGCCACCTTCGACAACAAGGACGGCATCCTGACCGACGGCCAGACGGTGCGCGTCGTCCTCGAGGACACCAATGTCCCATCGATGGTCGCCGTGCCGCAGGCCGCCATCGCCATCGACCAGGCCGGCTCCTACGTCTACGTGGTGAACGACAAGAACGTGGCCGAGCAGCGTCGCATCAAGACCGGCGCGGTGCGCGACGGTCTCGTCGCCGTCACCGAAGGGCTCAAGGCCGGCGAGAAGGTCATCGTGCAGGGCCAGCAGCGGGTCCGTCCCGGCATGGTCGTGACGCCGACCGTGGCGCCATCGGCCCCTGCCGCGCCCAAGCAGTGACGCCATGACGATCTCATCGCTGTTCATCCGCCGGCCGCGGCTGGCCTTCGTCGTCTCCACGGTCATCACCATCGCCGGCCTGATCGCGCTCGGCGTGCTGCCGGTGGCGCAATTCCCCGACATCGTGCCGCCGCAGGTGCGCGTGTCGGCCACCTATCCCGGCGCCTCGGCCCAGGCGGTCGAGGAGAGCGTGGCCCAGGTCATCGAGGCCCAGGTCAACGGCGTCGAGCGCATGCTCTACATGAAGTCGACATCGGGCGGCGACGGCAGCTACTCGCTCACCGTCAGCTTCAATGTCGGCTCCGATCCCGACCTCAACACCGTCAACGTCACCAACCGCGTGAACCAGGCAATGGCCCTGCTGCCGCCCGAAGTTCAGCGCATCGGTGTCGTCACCAAGAAGCAGTCCTCGGCTCTGCTGCAGGTCGTTGCCGTCTATTCGCCAAAAGGCAGCAAGGACGGGCTGTTCCTGTCCAACTTCGCCACCATCAACCTTCTGGACACGCTGCGGCGCGTGCCGGGCGTCGGCGATGCCTCGCTGTTCGGCGCGCTCGACTATTCGATGCGCGTCTGGATGAACCTCGAGCGCATGGCGAGCCTCGACATCACGCCCGACGACGTGGTCAAGGCCGTGCAGGCGCAGAACGTGCAGGCCGCGGTCGGGCTGGTCGGCGCAGCGCCGCTGATGGACAGCGTCGACTTCCAGCTCAACATCACCACGCAGGGCCGCCTCACCACCGTCGAGGAGTTCGAGAACATCGTCGTGCGGGCCCAGCCCGACGGCGCGCTGGTGCGCATCAAGGACATCGCCCGCGTCGAGCTCGGCGCCAAGAGCAACGATTCGATCGGCCGCTACAACGGCAAGCCGGCCTCCGGCATCCAGATCTTCCAGCTGCCCGGCGCCAATGCGCTCAACACCGCCAAGGGCGTTCGCCAGGCGCTGAAGGAGCTGGAGCCGCGCTTCCCCGACGACGTCGCCTACGACGTGATGTACGACACGACCGTGTTCGTCGAGGCCACGATCGAGAGCGTGATTCACACGCTGATCGAGGCGTTCGTCCTGGTCTCGATCGTGGTCTTCGTCTTCCTCGGCAACCTCCGCGCCACCATCATCCCCATCATCGCCGTGCCGGTGGCGCTGATCGGCACCTTCGCCGTCATGCTGGCGCTGGGCTTCTCGCTCAACACCATCTCGCTGCTGGCGCTGGTGCTGGCGATCGGCATCGTGGTCGACGACGCCATCGTCGTCGTCGAGGCGGTCGAGCACATCCTCGAGCACGAGCCCGACCTCACGCCCGCCCAGGCGACCGAGAAGGCGATGGGCCAGGTCACCGGCCCGATCATCGCCATCACCCTGGTGCTGCTCTCGGTGTTCATCCCGACGGCCTTCATTCCCGGCATCACCGGCCAGCTCTACCAGCAGTTCGCCGTGGCGGTGTCGGTGTCGATGGTGATCTCGGCCATCAACGCCCTGTCGCTGTCGCCCGCTCTCTGCTCGCTGATCCTGCGCCATCGCGGCAAGCCGCGCGGTGTCATGGCCTGGATGCAGAACGGCATCGACAAGAGCCGCGACGGCTATATCCGGCTGGTGACGCCGCTTGCCCGGCGCGGCGTCATCGCCCTGCTGCTGGTCGCAGGCTTCGTCGCCGCCACCGGCGGCCTCAATGCCCTGGTGCCGTCGGGCTTCCTGCCCGACGAGGACCAGGGCGCCTTCATGGCCGAGGTGCAGCTTCCCGACGCCGCCTCGACCAACCGCACGGTCGCCGCCATCGACGAGGTCGAGGCCACGATCGAGGGCAAGCCGTGGCTGCAGAGCATCTTCACCGTCTCCGGCTACAGCCTGCTCGACGGCCTGGCACTGCCCAACCGCGCGCTGGTCGTGGTCGCCATGAAGCCCTTCGCCGAGCGCAAGGACCGCAAGCTCTCGGTGTTCCATGCCCTGCAGGAAGTGAACGTCGCCTTCAGCCAGATCGCCTCGGCCAACGTCTTCGCCTTCAACCTGCCGCCGATCATGGGGCTGGGCAATTCGGCGGGCTTCGAGTTCGTGGTGCAGTCGCTGGCCGGCGCACCGCCGGCAGATCTCGCGGCCGTGGCCCGCGGGTTGATGGTGGCGGCCCAGCAAGTGCCGCAGCTCGACAGCGTGTTCACGACCTATGGCGCGTCGACGCCGCAGATCAACCTCAAGCTCGACCGCGAGCGCGCCCAGACGCTGGGCGTCGGCATTTCCGACATCTTCTCGGCGCTGCAGACGGCGATGGGCGGCACCTACACCAACGACTTCAACCTGTTCGGCCGCACCTGGCAGGTGAAGGTGCAGGCCGAGGCGGCCGACCGCGCCACCGTCAACGACGTCTATCGTGTGCGCGTGCGTTCCTCGAGCGGCGAGCTGGTGCCGCTGCAGGCGGTGGCCGACGTCGAGCTGGTGACGGCGCCGAGCTCGATCATCCGCTACAACAACCTGCGTGCCGTCGTGCTGAACGGCGCGCCCGCCGCCGGCTTTTCCTCGGGCGATGCCATCGCCGCCATGGAGCAGCTCGCCAGGACCACCCTGCCGACGGGCTACGGCTACGAATGGACGGGCACGGCCCTGCAGGAGAAGGCGGCGAGCGGCCAGACCGGCTTCATCCTGGGCCTGGCGGTGGTGTTCGCCTATCTCTTCCTCGTGGCTCTCTACGAGAGCACGGCGATCCCGATCGCCGCCCTGCTGTCGGTCGTGGTCGGCCTGTTCGGCGCCATGCTGGCGCTGTACCTGAGCGGCCTCGACAACAACATCTTCGCCCAGATCGGCATCGTCGTGCTGATCGCGCTCGCCGCCAAGAACGCCATCCTGATCATCGAATTCGCCATGGAGGAGCGCGCGCACGGCAAGGACATCGTGAGCGCCGCGACCACGGCCGCGGCCCTGCGTTTCCGCGCCGTGATGATGACGTCGTTCGCCTTCATCCTGGGCCTGGTGCCGCTGGTCATCGCCTCGGGGGCGGGAGCCGCCACCCAGCGCGCCGTCGGCACGGCGGTGTTCGGCGGCATGATCGCGGCCGCGATGCTCGGCATCTTCGTGATCCCGGGCCTGTACGTGGCCTTCCAGACCTTCCGGGAAAAGGTGAAGGGCCTGGGCAAGAAGCCGCCGACGGTCGAATATAAGGTCGTGGATCCGGGACACTAGACTAGTTTCTCACAGGGGATTTTGACGGGTTTGGTGCCCGCTGACCTTGGTGCATGCACTGCAGTCAGTGGTGCTCGAGGTTTCCGCCGTTCCCGCCGTTTCCGCCCGACCCACTTGTGGTCGAAGGAAGCCGAAGCCCCTATCAGTTGGGCCGCCGCCGAATTCAGACACATTACGCTACTTTGCGACAGACCGGCCGATGCCTGCCAAGCCATTGAATCTACGCCTCTTTTGAATTTCGCTATTTTCGCTGGCCATCTCGCGTCCTTGTCTCGTTTCTCATCAGCTCTCGCATCACCGCGTGCCGAACGGGCATGCGCCCGTCCGGCTGAATGGATCGGATCAACGATGCATAGAGCGGCAGAGATCGAACCTTACTGAAAACCACCGTGCTTGTCAATGACTAAGGTTTTTAGATGCGAGGGCGCCGTCGCGCGTCGATGCCTATTGGGGGCCGACGCCGCCGTCATACCAAGGCTTGTGCGGCCCAACCCGACTGCTGGCAGTGCTGTCACACGCCGGACTTCGAGTTCCTCATTCTCCGTTGGGCGTCGGCTGCCGGGGATGGATGTAGTCCTTGAAGTCGTCGAAGCCCTTCCACGCCGGCTCCGGCGGCTGGTAGTCCGGCCGCGGCGCGTACCTCGACGGCCCCTCACCGCCCGGCGTCGCGATGTAGCGCGGGCAGTTGGGGAAGATCGCGCGGGCCTGCACGCGCACCAGGAGCTGGGCGCCGGCAAAGCGCTGCATCAGCGGATCGTCGCGGCTGACGCTCGCCGTGCCGTTCACGCGCAGCCGCCGCGGCTTGTTGCCCATGTCGATGAACAGCAGCCCACGCCCGGATTGACGACGATGTTGCCCAGAGCGGTTCCCGATATGATGGAACCGCAAGCGGTTCCATCATATCGGGAACGCGCGCACTGGCGATGCTGGTTTCACAGGGCATATCCCGTCCGGCTGATTCCAGCCGGACGGGATATGCTTTAGGCTCTTGAACATGCCGTTGCCGTCGTAGTCGGGGAAGGCAAGCTCGGCCGGTCCGGTCACAGCCACGAACCCCGACGGCCGCCCTTGAAGGAGCAGTCCGGCCGGCCCTCGGCGTCCGCCGTCGCCAGGAAGAAGAACATCGACTTCTCGATGAAGGCGCGGTCCTGGAACACATTCCGTCCGGCTGGAATCAGCCGGACGGAATGTGCCCTATGAAACCAGCAACTCCCGTGCGCGCGATCCCGATCAGATGGAACCGCGTGCGGTTCCATCTGATCGGGATCCGCTCTGGTCGGTGAAGACCTGACGCGTCAGCTTCTCTTCCAGCCGGTCGGAGATGCGCCGGCTGTCGAACTGGTCCTGCAGACGGCGATTGCCGTCATGGAACATGACGTTCGGCATGAAGCCCTCCTTCAGTCCGCGGCGATGCGGTCGCCCAGCGCCTTGTCGTGCAGCGTCGTGTCCTGGCCCGGCGGCGCGATGCGCACGGCGTCTTCCAGGGTGAGCGTCTGGCGCCATTCCTCGGCCGGGCGCGAGCGGCCGTCGTAGCCGATCTGGTCGACGCCCCAGTACAGCTCGAGATGATGGCCGTCGGGATCCAGGAACTCGACCGAGACCTGGCAGCCGGCGCGGCGGCGGCCCTCGAACACGATCTTGGCGCCGTGGTTCCTGAGATGCTCGCGGGCGCGGAACACCTCGTCGAGCGTGGCGAGCTCGAAGGCGATGTGATGCAGCGTCTTCCTGGCGTCGCCGCCCGCCGGCAGGCCGCCGATCAGCGCCAGGCAATGGTGCCGTTGCAGCGCAGGAACACCATGCCGCCCGGCATCATGTTGCCGGGATAGATGTCGGAGACCTTGAAGCCCAGCACCTCGGTATAGAAGCGCCTGGAGGCTTCGAGGTCCGAGACGTTGACCACGACGTGGCCGAGCTTCTGGACGGCGAAGGGTGGGTTCATCGGGCTACCTTTCCAATCGGTGCTCCGCCATCATGGCCCGAAGGACATATCCGGGGGAAGACGCATGGCGAAATCGCCCAATCGGCTGACGGCCAGCGAGGCCGTGCTGCGCATGGCCCAGCAGCGGTTGAAAGCCCGCGACCTGGTCGAGGCCTGCCTCGACCGCATCGAGGCACGCGAGGGCCAGGTCCATGCCTGGGAGGCGCTCGATCCCGAGGGCGCGCGCAAGCGGGCCGACATGCTCGACAGGCGCAGCCGTCCGGTCGGCCCGTTGCACGGCGTTCCGCTGGCGGTGAAGGACATCATCGCCACCAAGACGATGCCCACGACCTGCGGCTCGCCGATCTACCGCGACCATGTCGTCGGCAAGGACGCCGCCTGCGTCACGCAACTCGTGAAGGCGGGCGCCATCGTGCTTGGCAAGTCGGTGACCACCGAATTCGCCGGCGGCCATGCCGGCAAGACGCACAATCCGCATAATCTGCGCCACACGCCGGCCGGATCCTCGTCGGGTTCGGCCGCGGCCGTCGCCGACTTCATGGCGCCGGTGGGCTACGGCACGCAGACCGCGGGCTCGGTGATCCGGCCGGGCGCCTTCAACGGCGTCGTGGCCTACAAGGGCAGCTCCGGCTGGGCCGACATGACCGGCATCAAGCCCTATGCGCCGAGCCTCGACACGCTGGGCTTCTTCGCCCGCGAGGCCAACGACCTTGCGCTGATCCGCGCCGCCTACGGCCATGTCCCGGCCGATCCGCCGGGCGAGCCGCCGCGCATCGGCCTGATCCGCACGCCGTGGTGGGAGGTGGCCGAGCCCTACAACAGGAAGAACATCGAGGAGGCTGCGCGCACCCTGCGCGCCGCCGGCGCCCGCGTGCGCGAATGGCGGGCGCCCGAGAGCTGGGAAGGCCTGATGCAGGCCCAGCATCGCATCATGACCAAGGAGGCGACGCGGTCCTTCGCCAAGGAGCGCCGGCACTTCTCTCATCTCTTCTCGCCGATCATGCACGGCGTCATGGCCGAAGGTGACGCCGTCAGCCGCCGGCAGTATGCCGATGCCCGCAAGCGCAAGCGCCGCGCCCTGGCCCAGCTCGACGACGCCTGGAGCAAGTTCGACATTTTGCTCGCGCCCTCGGCCAAGGGCGAGGCGCCGTCGGGCCTGGGCAATACCGGCGATCCCCTCTTCAACCGCTTCTGGACGCTTTTGGGCACGCCCTGCATCGCGCTCCCCTTCAACACCGGGCCGTTCGGCCTGCCCTTGTCGGTGCAGCTCATCGGCCCGCGCGACAAGGACGACCAGCTCATCGCCTGGGCGCGCTGGGTGGAGCGCAAGCTCTCGTGACCCTGAAGCTCGGCCTGATCGGTTACGGCGCCATCGGCAAGCATGTCGAGGCGGCACTCAAGGCGGGCAGCATCGAGAACCTGGAGCTGGTCGCCGCACTGGTGAAGCGACCGCGCAATGCCAACTCCCAAGGGGGACTGCTGACCCACGAGCCCGACCGCTTCTTCGCGCACGCCTTCGACGCCGTCGCCGAGTGTGCCGGGCACGAGGCCGTGTGCAGCCACGGCCAGCGGGTCCTCGAGCGCGGCGCCGACCTGCTGGTGACCTCGGTCGGCGCCTTCACCGACACCGCCCTGTTCGAGCGCCTGCTGGCCGCGGCCAGGGCCAACGGCAAGCGCCTGATCCTGCCCTCGGCCGGCATCGGCGCGCTCGACATCCTGAGCAGCGCCGCGGTCGGCGGTTTGGACAGCGTCACCGTGACGGTGCGCAAGGACCCGTCGGCCTGGAAAGGTACCGTCGCCGAGACGCTGGTCGATCTCGATGCGCTCACCGGGCCGCACACCGTGTTCGACGGCCCGGTGCGCGAGGGCGCGCGGCTCTATCCGCAGAACGTCAACATCTCGGCCGCCGCCGCCATCGCCGGCCTCGGCCTGGACAAAACGCGCGTGGTGATCGTCGCCGATCCCACCATCACCACCCACATTGTCGAATTGGAAGCCCGCGGCGCATTCGGCCGCTTCACCTTCATGGAGGACGTGGCCGTCAGCGAAGAGAATCGCAAGACCGGCAAGCTGGTCGCCATGGCCATGGTGAAGTCGGTGCGCCAGCTCGCCTCGACGTTGGTCGTGGCGGCTTAGTGTTTGCTGGAGCGCGGGCCTCCAACGCCGAATCGACCGAAGGTCGATTCGGCTCACCACGCTCATGGTTGGAGCGCGGGCCTCTGGCCCGCTCACGATCATGAGGGCGGGCCAGAGGCCCGCGCTCCCAGCAAAGACCTCAGTTCCTCGGCACCAGCGTCCACACCGGGTCGAGCACGCGCAGGCGGCGACCGTGCAGGAGCGTGAGCCGCTCGCGATAGCCCAGCACCTGGATCTGCAGGATGTCCTCGAACTCCGGCGGCAGCTCTTCGGCCTCGAGCACCGGCAGCAGCCGGACCGGCTGGTCGGCGTCATGAAGCTCCGATGCCATCCGCGCCTCGTTCATGCGGAGACGGAGAAGATTGGCCAGTACTGAACTCGCATTCATTGGCTCCTCCATGGGGCCCAATTGCGTGCGATCAGTAAGGGGGCTGGCCCCTGAGTTATGTGCGTTTCATCACACCAATGAAATCGCCATGAAAACGCCCATCTTTGGCGGCCTAAAGCATATTCCGTTCGGCTGGAAGCAGCCGAACGGAATATGCCCTGTGAAATCAGCAACTCCCGGGCGCGCGATCCCGATCAGATGGAACCGCGAGCGGTTCCATCTGATCGGGATCCGCTCTGGCGATCACACATAGCCCGGTCCTTCGATCACCGGATGGGCTGCCAAGAACTTCTCGTCGATCTCCACGCCGATTCCGGGCTTTTCCAGCGGCCGCACGCAGCCGTCCTTGGCGATCTGCCACGGCGCGCTGCCCAGCTCGTCGCGGAACTTGTTGGCCACGGACAGGTCCGCCTCGAAATAGCCACCGTTCTCGATCGACGCCAGGAAGTGGATCGAGACGGCGTGGTTGAGGCCGGTCATCGAGCTGTGCGGATGGATCGGCAGCTTCCACATCGAGGCGGCGGCCGCGATCCGCTGCACCTCGGTGATGCCGCCGCTCTTGGAGAGATCGGGCTGCAGGATGGTGATGTTGCCGTCCTCGATCAGGCGATGGAATTCGAAGCGCGTGTAGTGGTTCTCGCCGGCGGCCAGCGGCGTGCGGCCGAAGCCCTTGGCCATCGCGTAGGAGCGATGGTCATGCGCCGGGAACGGCTCCTCCAGCCAGCCGATATTGAGCTCGTCCATCGCCGGCATGACGCGGCGCGCGTCGGCCACGCTGTAGCCGGTGTTGGCGTCGGTCAGGATCGCGATGTCGTCGCCGAAGCGCCGGCGGATTGCCGTCATGCGCGCAATGTCGGCCGCGACCGTGTCGCCGATGCGGAGCTTCAGCGCGCGGTAGCCCGCCTCGACCATGGGCACCGCTTCGGCGACCAGCGAATCGGGCGCCTGGTAGCCGAGCGAGACGCCGCCGGCATAGGCCGGCACCGGCTTGGCTGTGCCGCCCAAGAGCTTGTAGAGCGGCCAGCCGACGGCCTTGCCCTTGATGTCCCACAGCGCCTGGTCGATGCCGCTCATCGCCATGGCGGTGGCGGCGCCCATGCCGTGGCTGCCGAGCTGGAACTTGTAGATCCTGGCCCAGATGCCGACCGTGTCGGTCGCGTCCATGCCGACCACGAAGCCCTTCAACGTGGTGTTGATCAGATGGCCGATGCTGCCCGGCGAGCGCGCATGATGGCTCTCGCCCCAACCCGTGATGCCGTCCTCCGTGGTCACCTTCACCATGACGCAGTCGCGCTTGGTCATGGTGCCGATGCCCAGCGACACCTGCTGCTCCTTCGGCACGCGGAAGGAGGTGGGATAGGCTTTGACGTCGACGATTTTCATTGAGCGCTCCCCTTCCGTCGTCTCGAGCGAAGCCGCCCGCAGGGCGGCGAAGTCGAGAGACCTTCATTCTACGACTAGCAGCTTATCGTGGAGAGAAGGTCCCTCCGCGCGGCCCTTCGGGCCTTGGTCGGGACGACGGGTCTAAGCCACCTTGTATTTCCCCAACACCTCGCGATCGATCTCGATGCCGAGTCCTGACCCGGTAGGCACCGTGACGATGCCCTTCTTCTGCTCGATCGGCTCCAGCGCCAGGTGATCGCGTAGCGGGTTGGGCGTCTGCTCGAATTCCAGCATGGGCGGCATCGGCCGGAAGGCCGGCGGCTGGTCCGGCAAGGCCGCCAGGAACTGCACCGTGGCCGCGAGCCCGATCGCCGAACCCCAGGCATGCGGCACGCACTCGACGCCGAAGGCGCTGGCGAGCGTCGCGATCTTGCGGCACTCCGAGAAGCCGCCGGCGGCGCAGAGATCGGGCTGCACGATGTCCATCGCCTTGGACGCGATGACGTCGCGGAAGCCCCAGCGCGTGAAGTCGTTCTCGCCGCCCGCCACCGCCATGTCGAGTGCCCGCGTCACCTCGACATAGCCATCATGGTCCTCCGGGCTGATCGGCTCCTCGAACCACAGGATGTCGTGCTCCTCCAGCATGCGGCCGAGCTTGATGGCGTTGGGCACCGAGAAGCAGTGGTTGGCGTCGACCGCGAGCTGCACGTCCGGCCCGATCGCCTTGCGCACCGCAGCGACTCGCTTCGCGTCCAGCTTCAGGTCGCCCAGGCCGATCTTCATCTTGATGGCCCGGAAGCCGTCGTTCTTGAACTCCAGCGCCTCCTCGACGGCCTCCTCGACCAGGCGGTCCATGTCGATGAAGTAGAGGCCGGTGGCGTAAGGGACGACCTCGCTGCGATAGGCGCCGCCAATCAGCTTGTGCACCGGTTTGCCGACGGAGCGGCCCATGATGTCCCATAGCGCGATGTCGATGCCGGAGATGGCCGAGATCGCCATGCCGGTCGTGCCGTAATCCTTGATGCGATTGTAGAGATCCTCCCAGATCGCCTCGACGTCGAACGGGTCGCGGCCGACGACGCGTGCCTTGTACTGGGTCTCGATGAAGGTCTTGGCGACGGCGGCCGGCCCGTAGCACTCGCCCCAGCCGGTGACGCCCTCGTCGGTCGAGATCTCGACGACGCAGGACGAGCGCGTGCCGTAGAGCCAGCCGCGCGCCGACACGAAGGGCTTGTCGACCTTGCATTGCAGGATGTGGCAGGCGACGTCGGTAATCTTCATTCTTCAATCTCCCGGAGCGAACCAGTCTAGCGACTGTCCGTGCGGGCCCGTCCAGGCCTTTGGCTCACCATCGACCGCCAAGAGAAACCTGCCGCGCGGCGACGCCGGCGCCCGGGCGGCGATGTCCGGGAAGACCGCTGGCGTCTCGTTGCTGATCCAGACTGCGCGCGACTGCCGTACAGAATCGACGAAGCGCGTGCGCGCCTCGATCGAGCTCACATAGGCCAGCACCGCGGTATGGAAGACGACGAGCGTGGCATCGGTGGGCGCCTCGGCCATCAACGGCGCCAGGTCAGCCAAAAGATCGCCGCGCACGACGCGCGGCGGCTCGCGGCGTGCCATCGCCAGGGCGGCCTGCAGGTTGTGGCGGCGGTCATCCTGTTCCGGCCAGATCAAGGCTTCCAGCCAGGCCGTGTCCTCATCGGACATGACATCGAGCGGATTGAGATCGAGGCCGGCACGCCAGACGATGCGCGGCGGCGCGACAGGCAGCGATACCGGGCCTGTCGCGGCACAACGGAAGATTGGCGCGCCGGGACTGGCGGGTGCAAGGCGAGCGTGCCCCCAATCGTAGCCGTAGCGATCGGGCAGCAGGCATAGGCCGGCTGACGCGCCCACTTCTATGAGCGCAAGCGGCTGCGGCAGCGCCGCCAGCAGCGGCAACAGGACGGCGCAGCGCGCGGGCTCGTTGGTCTGGGTGCTGCGCTTCAGCATCGTGGCGCGAAGCTCATCGGCGCGGCTTGCGACCATGTCGGTCAGCGACGCGATATCGGGCGGCCGCCCGGCGATCAGGGTCGCCGCGCCCAGCAGCAGGTTCGGCTGGCGGCGCGGCGCCGGCAGGCCGTTCAGGAAGCGCAGGATAGGGGCCGAACCGGCGATGCTCCGCGCCAGGCGCTCGTAGTGCGGCGAGACTCCGTGAGCCTCGTCGGCTGCGAACTTGCGATAGCGCTCGGCCAGACGGGCCAGCTCATCCGGGTCCTCAGCCATGAGGCTCATCCCACGCGACCACGCGCAGGCCCGGCCACAGGGCCAGCCACTTCTCCACCTTGGCATCGTAGATCGGTTGCGTGATCTGCTTCTTGTTGGGCCGCACGATCAAGCTCAGCAGATCCGACAGGCCATAGGGCGCGAAGGCATGAAGCCCGTCCGGGCGCGGCTGCACGCCGACCGCCGTCGCCGTCGTCGGAAACGTCGTGATAGCGTCCTCGGTCGAGACGTAGGGCGTGAGAGCATTGCCGAACTTCGCGGCGTACCAGAGGTGCACACGCGCCTCGTTCTTGACGTCGACCCATAGTCCCAGATCGGCGAAGAGGGTGCGGATGCGCGCCGCATGGTTGGCCTCCGTCTTCTCGGAAAGATCGCCCACATCGAAGTAGACGAGATCGATATCAGAGATGCCGTAAGCGGCCGGCAGCCCGAACGCGTCGTTCCACACGGTTTGTACGAGACAACCGGCAACCAGCCAGCAGTCCGGCAAGCCGATTTCCGGCCATCGATCGACGATCGTCGCGACAATCGAGCTGCGCGCCAGGACCAACCGCAGCAGATCCTCGTGGCTAGACACGGACCGAGATCAGCAGGTTGCCGAGCTTGTCGAGGGTCACGCGATCGCCGGGCTCGACAACCGTCGTGCAGTCGAGCTGCTCCAGGATCGCCGGCCCATCGAACGCGGCATCGAGTGGCAGCTTGTCCCGGATGTAGATCGGCGTCTGATGCCAGCCGTCACTGAACCACACGCGTCGCTCGCCGGCCTGGGCGGCCTTGAGCGTCGGCGCGCGCTCGGTCGCGGCCAGCACGCCGAGCGAGATCTCCGGCCGCACGCCGATCACCGCGGTGTGCAGGTTGACCAGCACCGGCGGGATCTCCGCCAATTCGATGCCGAAGCGGCGCCAATAGGCCGCGGCAAACGCCTTGTGCAGTCCCTCGACGCCGATGCTTTCATTTTCGACGCCGACCGACAGGATGTGGCTCTGGCCCTGGAACTGCATGTCGGCGCTGAGCACCCGGCGCAGCTCGCGCACCGGCACGCTTTCCTTGACGATGGTCTTGCGGCCCTCCGCCGCCTGTTCGGCATAGACGCCCGCAATCGTCGCATCGTCGATCGCCGACAACGGCTTGTTGACGGTGCGCACATAGTCGTGCCGCAGGTCGGCCACCACACAGCCCAGCGCGTTGGTGATGCCGGGTCGCGCCGGCACCAGCACGGTCGGGATGCCGAGCTCGCGCGCCAGCGCCGTGGCGTGCAACGGCCCCGCACCGCCGAAGGCGAACAGCGCGAAGTCGCGCGGATCGTGACCGCGCGACAGCGAGACCAGGCGGATGGCACCGGCCATGCGGTCGTTGGCGATGCGCAGGATGGCGCCGGCCGCAGCTTCAGCGTCGAGGCCAAGGCGCTTGCCGACCTTCTGCTCGATCAGGCCGCGCACATGATCGAGGGTCACCGGATGGTCGACGCCCAGCAGCCGGTCGGGATTGAGCCGGCCCAGCACCAGATTGGCGTCGGTGATGGTGGGTTCGGTGCCGCCGCGGCCGTAGCAGATCGGCCCCGGCCGGGCGCCGGCGCTCTCGGGTCCGACGCGCAGCATGCCTGCGGCATCGACCGCGGCGATCGAGCCGCCGCCGGCGCCGATCGTGTGCACGTCGACCATCGGCACATGGATCGGCATGGCGTATTCCAGCTCGAGCTCGCCCGACACCGTCGGCACGGCGTTCTCGATCAGGCCGACGTCGGTCGAGGTGCCGCCCATGTCGTAGGTGATGAGGTTGGGATGGCCCGAGGCGCGGCCGGTATAGGCCGCCGCCATGACGCCCGAGGCCGGGCCCGACATCACCGTGTTCACCGCCGACAGCGCGATGAACTGCGACGACGCCGTGCCGCCATTGCCCTGCATCACCAGGATGTCGCGGTCGAAACCCTTGCCTAGCAGTTCCAGGCGAAGGCGCGTGAGATAGCGGTCGAGCACGGGCTGCACCGAGGCATTGACCGCCGCCGTCACGCCGCGCTCGTACTCGCGGTACTCCGACAGGATGGCGTGGCCCGCCGTGATGTAGCCGTTGGG
>WHTW01000047.1:0-23295 GCA_009377525.1 Rhodospirillales bacterium | reverse complement strand
CTTCAACTCCTTCTGCAGGCGGCCGAGATAACGCGCCATGATCGGCTGGATGTAGCCGTTGACGGTCGCCGTGGTGCCGCGCTCGAACTCACGGACCTCGCGCAGGATGTCGGAGCCAACCGAGATGAAGGGATTGGGCCACAGTGCGCGGGCGATCTCGGCGGCGCGCTTCTCGTGCGCCGGATTGACGTAGGAATGCAGAAAGCTGATGACCAGTGCCTCCGCGCCCATGGCGAGCAGCTTCCTGGCCGCCTCGGCCACGGCCGTCTCGTCGAGCGGCGTTATCACCTTGCCGTCGGCGTCCATGCGCTCGGGCACTTCCAGCCGGACCTCGCGATCGATCAGCGGATTGAAGGTGCCGCGCAGGCCATAGGGCTGGGGCCGCGTGCGACGGCCGAGCTCCAGCACGTCGCGAAAGCCCTTGGTGGTGATCAACCCGACCTTGGCGATCTTGCGCTCGAGCAGGGCGTTGGTGGTCGTGGTCGTGCCGTGCACCAGGGCCTGCACGGAAGCGGGATCGGCCTCGGCCGCGGCGAGTGCGGCCATGAAGCCGACGGCCTGGTTGTCGATGGTGGTCGGCACCTTGGCGAGCTTGACGGTGTTGGAGCGTGGATCGATCGCCAGCAGGTCGGTGAAGGTGCCGCCGACATCGATGCCGACCGTGAGGAAGCGCGGTGCCATGACTAGCGCCGTCTTCTGGGAGCGCGGGCCTCCGGCCCGCTCATGAGCGGACCGGAGGCCCGCGCTCCCGTAGTGAATTCATGCATGCTCTACACCGAAAGATACTGTTCGCGGAGGGAAGCGTCGGCCGTCAGCTCGGCCATCGAGCCGCCGAAGCGGATCTGGCCCTTCTCGATGATATAGGCGCGGTCGGCCACCGCCTGGGAGAAATGCAGGTTCTGTTCGCTGAGGAGCACGCAGAGGCCCTCGCCCTTCAGCGCGTGGATGGAGCGAGCCATCTGCT
This sequence comes from Rhodospirillales bacterium, assembly GCA_009377525.1. Taxonomy (GTDB): domain Bacteria; phylum Pseudomonadota; class Alphaproteobacteria; order Reyranellales; family Reyranellaceae; genus Reyranella. The sequence goes on along the minus strand of WHTW01000047.1, from coordinate 22,331 downwards.
CGACGATGATGGGTGCCAGCCCTTCCGACGGCTCGTCCAGAAGCACGCAGCGCGGATTGCCCATCAAGGTGCGGGCAATGGTGAGCATCTGCTGCTCGCCGCCCGACATGCGCCCGCCCGGCCGCTCGCGCATGTTGGCGAGGTTGGGGAACAGGGCGAAGAGCTTGTCTTCGGTCCACGACGGCGCGCCGGCGCGCGGCGGCTGCAGGCCGACGGCGAGGTTCTCCATGACGCTGAGCTCGGTGAAGATGCGGCGATCCTCGGGCACGTAGCCCAGCCCCAGCCGGGCGATGCGATAGGGCGGCAGGCGCTCGATGCGCCGGCCGTCGAACGTCACCTCGCCCCTGGCTGCCGACACCAGGCCCATGATGGTCTTCATCACCGTCGACTTGCCCGCGCCGTTGCGGCCCAGCAGGGCCACCACATCGCCGGCCGAGGCTTCCAGCGACACGCCGTGCAGGATGTGGGCGCGGCCGTAATAGGCATGCAGGTCTTTTACGAGGAGCATGCTTGCTCCTCATTGCGCGTCATGTCTTCCGGACCGCGCGCATCTTGCGCGCTCAGACGCGCATGTGAATGCGCTCCCATGAGCGCGCTGGAAGCGCGCGGTCCGGAAGAGCACGAAGACATCAGTGCGTGCCTCCGAGATACACCGCGCGCACGTCGGGATTGGCACGCACCTCCTGCGGCATGCCGCCGGCGATGAGCTGGCCGCGATCGAGGACGATGATGCGGTCGGCCTGGCTGAACACCACGTCCATGTCGTGCTCGGTGAACAGCACGGCGATCTTCTGGGCGCGCGCGAGGCCCGCCGCCAGCTCCATCAAGGCGACGCGCTCCCTGGGGGCCATGCCGGCAGTCGGCTCGTCCATCAGCAGCAGCCGCGGCTGGTTGGCGAGCGCCATCGCAAGCTCGACGCGCTTGAGGTCGCCATAGGCCAGCACGCCGCAGGGGCGCCCGGCCTGGTCGAGCATGCCGACCTGACCCAGCAACGCGTCGGCCTCGGTGGTGAAGGCCGTGCCAAAGCGACCGAGCAGCGAGCGCAGGCGGCCGGCGTGGGAATAGAGCGCCATCTGTACGTTCTCGCGCACCGACAGCGAGGCGAAGGTCGCGGTGATCTGGAAGGTGCGGCCGACGCCCAGGCGCCAGATCTGACGCGGCCGCAGGCCGACGATGTCGCGGCCGCCGAGACGCACGATGCCGCCATCGGGCGCGAGCTGGCCGTTCAGCAGGTTGAAGCAGGTGCTCTTGCCGGCGCCGTTGGGCCCGATCAGAGCCAAAAGCTCGCCGGCGTCGACGGCGAAGGAGACGTCGGCCACCGCTTGCACGCCGCCGAACGTCTTGCGCAGGCCTTCCACTTGCAGGACCGCCGTCATGCCGTCTTTTCCCTTGATTGGGCCTCGCGCCAGCGCTGGGTCAGCGCCTTGAGGCCGCCGACCAGGCCCTGCGGGAAGAGCAGCACGATCGCCAGGATCACCACGCCCATGACGCCGCGCCAGAACTCGGTACGGCGGGCGACCTCGTCGCGCAGCCAGGTGAAGATGGCGGCACCCGCGAGTGGACCCTTCAGGGTCTCGACGCCGCCCAGCAGGACCATGATCAGCCCGTCGGTCGACTGGGCGATCGAGATGGTCGAGGGCGAGATGCTGCCCTTGGAGAAGGCGTAGACGGCGCCGGCCAGGCCCGCGAGCGCGCCGACCAGCACGAAGGCCATCCATTGATAGGCGCGCAGGTCGATGCCGATGGCCTCGGCGCGCAAAGGCGAATCGCGGCCGGCGCGCAGGGCGTAGCCGAAGGGCGAGAACAGCACGCGCCACAGGAGTGCGACACCGGCGCCGCAGAAGGCCAGTGCCAGATAGTAGTAGGCGGTCTTGCCGGCGAGCCAGGCCGACGGCCAGACGCCAAAGAGGCCGTTGCTGCCGCCGGTGAAGGAATCCCACTGGAAGACGATCGACCAGCTGATCTGGGCGAAGGCGAGCGTCAGCATGGCGAGGTAGACGCCCGACAGGCGCACGCAGAACCAGCCGTAGACGACGGCGAAGGCGCCGACCACCAACGGCGCCAGCACCAGCGCCGCCTCCATCGGCAGGCCGGCGCGCTTCATCAGCAGGCCGGCGGCATAGGCGCCCAGGCCGAAATAGGCGGCGTGGCCGAACGACACCATGCCGGCCGGGCCCATGATGAAGTGCAGGCTGACGGCGAACAGGGCGAAGCAGAAGATGTCGGTCAGCAGGATGGTGACGTAACGGTCGGCGGCGACGGGCACGGCGAGCAGCAGCGCCAGGCCGACCAGCACGAAGGTCCAGGACGGCACGGTGAGCGGCGGCGCGGGATCGGCGGCGATGCGTTGTGCGGCCTGCGGCTTGCCCAAAAGCCCGAAGGGCCGCACGACCAGCACGATCGCCATGATCAGGAACTCGACGACCAGGGTGAGCTTGGAGAAGACGATCTCGGCGCCGAACCAGTTGACCGTGCCGACGCCGATGCAGAAGGCTTTCGCGACGCCGATCAGCATGGCGGCGAGGAAGGCGCCACCGATGCTGCCCAATCCGCCGACCACGGTGACGACAAAGGCGTCGGCGATGACGGAAAGGTCGAGCTCGAGATTGGCGGGCTCGCGCGGGATCTGCAGCGCGCCGCCAAGGCCCGCCAATACGGAGCCGACGAAGAACACCGAGGTGAAGAGCTTGGCCTGGTCGACGCCCAGCGCGCCCACCATCTCTCGGTCCTGGGTCGCCGCGCGCACCAGCGCGCCCCAGCGCGTGCGCGTCAGCAGCAGCCACATGACCAGCAGCACGACCGGGCCGATGGCGATCAGCAGCAGGTCGTAGGCGGGAATGCGCCGACCCAGGATCTCGACCGCCATGGAGAGGCCGGGTGCGCGCGGGCCGACCAGGTCCTCGGCGCCCCAGGTGAAGAGCGCGATGTCCTTGATCACCAGCACGACGGCGAAGGTGGCGAGAAGCTGGAACAGCTCGGGCGCCCGGTATATGCGGCGCAGCACCAGCACCTCGATCAACACGCCGACCAGCCCGACGGCGAGCGCCGACAGCACAACCGAGGTCCAGAAGCCCAGGGGCGTGCGGCCGAGCGCCTCGATCAAGGTATAGGCGCCGTAGAGACCCAGCATGTAGAGCGAACCGTGCGCGAAGTTGACGATCCGCGTCACGCCGAAGATCAGCGACAGGCCGGCCGACACCAGGAACAGAGACGCCGCGGCCGCCAGCCCGTTCAGGAGCTGGATGATGATGGAGGCGAAGGTCACTCTACGTCATTCCTCCCCAGCTGCGCTGGGGAGGTGGCCCGAAGGGCCGGAGGGGTCATGAGCACCAGCACCGTTGCTCATGACCCCTCCGCCCTCGTATGACGAGGGCACCTCCCCTTCGCGGAGTCCGCGAAGGGGAGGAAAGTCGCCGTCGATCAATTACCCGGCCTCATCTTCTTCACGTCGGCATCGGGCGGCAGGACGTCCTTGCCATCGACAAAGCGCCACTCCTTCATGTAGCCCTTGCCGTCCTTGACGCCGACGCGGCCGACATAGGCGCCCATGGTCGACTGATGGTCGATCGGCCGATACTCGATCATGCCGAACGGCGTCAGCACGGTGACGCCCTTGGCCGCCGCGATCAGCTTGTCCTGGTCGAGCGAGCCCGCCTTCTTGATGATCGCGACCGCCGACATGATGGTGGCGTAGCCCACCACCGAGCCGAGCCGCGGATAGTCCTTGTACTTGGCCTGGTAGGCGTTGAGGAACTTGGTGTGCTCGGGCGTCTTGATCTCGCTCCAGGGATAGCCCGTGACGTACCAGCCGTCGGGCGCCTCCTCCTTCAGGGGATCGAGATACTCGGGCTCGCCCGCCAGCAGGTTGAAGACTTCGACGCCCTTGAAGATGCCGCGCTGCTGCCCCTCGCGCACGAACTTGGCGAGGTCGGGACCGAACAGCGAGGAAAAGATCGCGTCGGGCTTGGCGTCGGCCAGGGCCTGCACCACCGCGCCGGCGTCGATCTTGCCGAGCGGTGTCGCCTGCTCGGTGACGAACTCGACGCCTGGCTGCTTGGCCGACAACAGCTTCTTGAAGGCCGCCGTCGCCGACTGGCCGTACTCGTAGTTGGGATAGACGATCGCCCAGCGCTTCTTGTTGAGCTTGACGGCGTCGGGAATGAGCATCGCCGTCTGCATGTAGGTCGAGGTGCGCAGGCGGAAGGTGTAGGCGTTGCCGCTGTCCCACACGATCTTGTCGCTGAGCGGCTCGGCGGCGAGGAACAGCACCTTGCGCTGCTTGGCGAAGTCGGCGACGGCGAGACCGACGTGCGACGGGAAAGTGCCGACCAGGAACGCGGCGCCCTCGCGGCTCAAGAGCTCCTCGGCCACGCGCACGGCGTCGCCGGGGTTGCCGTTGTCGTCGCGGCTCACCACCTCGATCTTGCGGCCGAGCACGCCGCCCGCGGCGTTGACCTCCTCGACCGCCAGCTCCCAGCCTTTCTTGTAGGGTTCCAGGAACGCCGGAAAGACCTTGTAGCTGTTGAGCTCGCCGATCTTGACCGGCCCCTGCGCGTCGGCAGGTGCCGCCATCGACAGCCCGACCAGCGCCGCGGCGCCAGCGAGCAACTTGTTGCGGGTCAGCATGTCATCCCCTCCGTGAAGCAGCCCCTCTTTGAACCGAGCCTAACGAGCCCGGCCCTCACACCACAAGCGGCTCAATTTGCAAAAGACGAGCGCGCCTGTATTCCCCAATGCCCGTCCTGACGGGTCACGATGTAGATCGTCTCGAAGCGGCCGATCAGCGAGCCGTCCGCCTTCCAGCGGCTGAACGCCACCTTCAGGTGCACCTTGTCCGACCCGACATGGATCGGCGTGCGTTCGTCCCACTGGCTGCGCGCCCAGCCCTCGCCCGCGCGCGCCACGAAATCAGCGAGCTTGTAGTCGCCGTGCTTCTGCCAGACGACGACCTTGCCGCCGGCCAACCGCACATGCGGGAAATTGCACGCCGCGTTGACGGCAACCTCATCGCCGCTGTTGAGACCGGCCATGTAGGCGTCGAGCACCGCCATCGCCTCCTTCAAAGGATCGCTCATTGGCGCCCGTCCTGTTTTCGACGCTTGGTGGCAAGAAAATCGTCAAAGTCGAAGGCCTGTGCAGGTCCACTTGCCTCACCTTCGTCGAGAGCAGCGCGAAGAGCGGCCATTCTTGCCGACCGTTCAAGATCCATGCCGTGACGCGGAGTCTCTTCGGTCATCACAAACTCCTGCTGGACATCAATTCGCCATTGGCCACGCAAAGACAATGCCGTGGCTTCGATCATGCCGCAAAGTCGCAGCCGACGGGCTTCGGCGGCGCCGCGGTCCAATGCTTCGGCGATCACGGCATCGGGCAACGGACCGACCGCAACAGTGACCGGCAAGTCACCGAGATCGCTGTCGGGATCGAGGTCACGCGCCGGCCGGCGTTCGATGGCGGGGTGATCGAGGTTCACCGCATTGGCGATCAGGGTCGCCGCGGCGTCGGCCGCAGCGGCGGTTGCCGCCAGTACCGTCGCCGAATCGGCGATGCCCAGCGAGAACGAACGCCCGCCGCGGCCCGACGTGGCGATGCCGCGCACCGGCTGGTCATGGGTGAGGCGCGCGACACCGTCGAGGGCGGTGGCAAAGATGCCGGCGCGCAGCTCGTGGCCCCGCGTCAGATGGAGGGCGATGTCGCCGCCGTCGTTGACATAGGCCTTGTCGAGCCTGCGGCCGCGCACCAGCGCCTGCAGCATCTCGTCGGCGACGGCGCCCGCCACGGCAGCCATGGGCGTGATGTAGACGGCGCGATGCTGCCACACGGCCTCGGCCATGCGGCGCGCCACCGGGCCCTGCAGCAGCGGATAGGCATCGCCTACAGGGCGACGCAGGATTGGAAGCTCGCGCACCAGCGTCGGCAGGATGTCGCCGACGCGCTCGATCGCCTGAGCATAGGCGTGCTCGACCTCCGACACCGCGCCGAACGCTTCGACGATGAGATCGATCGGACCGTGCTGCAGGTGCAGTCGGCCGTCGGTGAGTCGGGCGGCAACGGCGCTCATTGGCCGCCGCCCTCTCCTTGTGGCTCGTCGAGCCGCACCTTGTGGGCGCGCAGCACGTCGTCCAGCGTGATGGCGCGCGAGGCATAGCCGCCCAGTGCCGCATAGTCGGTGGCGCGCAAGGTGAACTCGATGGGTGCCACCAGTGCCGGCGTCGGCACGTAGCCGAAGGACTTCTCCGGCATCCTGGCGACATCGACCATCAGGGTGATGCCGCCGCCCGGCCAGACATAGGCCGGCACGCCGCCCAGCGTGACCTTCGTAAGCGCATCGCGCACCGAACGCGTGAGCCGCACGGGATTCTCCGTCACGCCGGCACGCAGCGAGCCGCCGGCGCCGGCCATGAACATCACGGTGCAGAGCGCGGGCTCGCAGTTCTCGGCGATGCGCTCGACGACGTGACGCACCGGGGCCGGCATGTCGGCGGGCCGGGGTTTCAGGTCCTGGTCGAGCTCGAACCACGCCGAGTGCTCGCCGGTGGTCGAGACCATCAGGAGCTTCAAGCCGGGCCAGGCCTGCTTGGGATCGATCTTGTCGATGATCTCCAATGGATCGGAGACGTTGGTGCCGCCCCAGCCCAGGCCGGGCCCGGCGACCTGGAAGTAGCGGCCCGGCGTCGACTTGCGGCCGCGCACGCGGATGCCAGCGGGCTTCATGTCGAGGAAGCGGCCACCCTGGTGCTCGCTCAGCACGCCGGTGATATGGTCGTCGACCACGATCACCTCGTCGACGTGGCCCTGCCATTGCGGCGCGAACATGCCGATGGCGGCCGAGCCGCAGCCGACGCGCATCCGCTCCTCGCGCGTGCCGTTGACTACCGGCGGCTTGTCGGCCTGCACCACCACGGTCGAGCCATCGTCGATCGAGAGCTCGACGGCCTCGCGGTTGCAGAGCGCCAGCAGCGCCTCGCAGGTGACGACGCCTTCCTTCTTGCTGCCGCCGGTCAGGTGATGCACGCCGCCCAGCGACAGCATCTGCGAGCCGTACTCGGCCGTGGTGACGTGGCCCACCGCCTCGCCCTTGACGCGCACCGCCGCCTGCTCGGGCCCGAGATAGCGGTCGGTGTCGATCTTCACCTTGACGCCGCAGTAACTGAAGATGCCCTCGGTCACGACGGTGACCATGTCGACACCGTCGTGCCTGGACGACACGATGAAGGGCGCGGGCTTGTAGTCGGGATAGGTCGTGGTGGCGCCGATGCCGGTGACGAAGGCGCCTTCTCCCTTGCCCAGCTCGCCGCGCCAGCTGTCGCTGCCCTCGACGAAGGCGACGCGCGCGAGATCCGGCTTGGCCAGCAGCACCAGCGGATCGACACGCACCAGCTTGCCGTCCTCGTTGGCGTAGCGGTCGCAGGCGCCGGCGCGGCCCGGCCGGATGCGGCACAGCACCGGACAGGCATCGCAGCGCACGATGCCGGCCTTGGCCTCGGCCTCGGTGAGCGCGATGTCGTCGCTCATGTTCCCTTCCCTGCCGCTACGATGGCCTCACGCAGCCGATGCGGCAACAAGGGCACGCGCCTGGCGCGCACGCCGGTGGCGTGATGGACGGCGGCCAGGATGGCCGGAGCCGTCGGCACCAGGCCGGGCTCGCCGACACCCTTGGCGCCTGACGGACCCAGCGGCTCGCGATCCTCGATCAGGATGCAGTCGATCTCGGGCACGTCGCCGATGGTGGGAATGAGATAATCGTGCAGGTTCTCGGTTCGGCCCGGGAGATATTCCTCCATCAGCGCCAGGCCCAGGCCCTGGGCGATGCCTCCCTCGATCTGGCCCTCGACCAGGGTCGGGTTGATCGCCTTGCCGACATCGTGGGCGGCGACCATGCGCAGCACCTTCACCGTGCCCAGCTCCAGGTCGACCTCGACGACGGCGATCTGCGCGGCGAAGGCGTAGGTTGCATAGGGAATGCCCTGGCCATCGGCATCGAGCGGCGTGGTCGGCGGATCGAAGGTGCCCTCGCCCATCAGCGGACCCGTCGTCGCGAGATCAATCACACGCACCTCGCCACCGTCGCGCACCGTGAGCTTGGCGCCCTCGAGCGACAGCGCGGCGTCCGGTCCGGCATTGGCCAGGCGCAGGATCTGGCCGCGCAGGTCGCGGCCGGCGCGTTCGGCGGCCTGGCCCGAGACGAAGGTCTGGCGCGACGCCGAGGTCTTGCCGGCGTCGGCGGTGAGATCGGTGTCGCCCGCCACAAGAGCAAACTGCGCCGCCTCCAGGCCAAGCGCATCGGCCGCGATCTGGGTCAGGATGGTGTTGGAGCCCTGGCCGATATCGACGGCGCCGCTGTAGAGCGTCAGCGTGCCGGCCGGCGACAGGCCGACCCGCATGCGCGAGGGATTGGACATCGAGGTGTTGCCGATGCCGTACCACATGCAGCCCACGCCGACGCCGCGCCGCTTGGGGCCGCGCCCCTTCTCGTTATTTTGGGCATTGAAGGCCGCGACTTCGTCATGCGCCTCGCGCCAGTGCGGCCGCAATGCCTCGAGGCACTGGGCGAGACCGGCGGAATGCGCCAGCATCTGTCCGGTCGCCGTGGTGTCGCCGACGCGCAACGCATTGCGAAGACGGAACTCCAGGCGATCGATGCCGAGCTTGTCTGCCAACTCATCCATCATCGCCTCGTGGGCGATGGCAGCCTGTGGCACGCCGAAGCCGCGGAACGCGCCGGATGGCGGAGCGTTGGTGAAATAGGCGTCGCCCCGGGTCCGCACGTTGGGCACGCGGTAGGGGCCCATGGCGTGCACCGGCACGCGGTTGGCGACGGTCGGCCCCCAAGAGGCATAGGCGCCGGTGTCGAAGCTCGCCGTCACCTCGCAAGCCAGCAGCCCGCCCTCCGCATCGCAGCCGAACCTGGCGGCGATGCGCGCGGGATGGCGCTTGGTCGAGGCCGCCATGCTTTCCGGCCGCGTGTATACCAGGGCGACCGGCCGTTGGAGCTTCCACGCCGCCACCGCCACCAATGGCTGGACAGAGAGATCGAGCTTGCCGCCGAAGGCGCCGCCGCAGGCTGTCGGGACGATGCGCACGGCTTCGGGCCGGAGCCGCATGACGACCGCCACCTCGTCGCGGTCCATGTAGGGTGTCTGGGTCGAGACATGGATTTCGACGCGGTCGCCGACGCGCTCGGCCCAGCCGGCCTCGAGCTCGATATAGGCGTGCTCGACGAAGGCGGTCTCGAACACGCCCTCGGCCACCGCGGCGCAGGTCGCGAAAGCTTCACCGACCTTGCCGCGTCTGACCCCGCCCTCCAGCAGGAGGTTGCGCGGCTTGTCGGCCTGCACCAGGGGCGCATCGACCGCCATCGCGGCATCGATGCCGATGACCGGCGGCTCCGGCATCCAAGTGATCGGCACCTCCTCGTCGCAGATCGCCAGCACGACGTCGCGCTCGCCGACCAGGGCGACGACGGCTTCGCCGCGATAGCGCACGTGGCCGTCGGCCAGCACCGGCTGGTCCTTGATGTCGGGATAGATGCCGAAACCGTTCGACGGCACGTCGGCCGCCGTCAGCACCGCGGCGAGGCGCCGGCGCAATGGCCCAAGGTCGCCCACTGTGAAACGCGCCCGCGCATGCGGCGAGCGTACGACGCGGATCCACAGCGCATCGGCGGGAACGCCGTCGGCGCCGAACCTCTCCCGGCCTGAAAGCTTGGCGACGCCGTCGACCCGCGCCAGGCGCGCACCGACGGCACCACCGGCCGGCGGCGCGGCGGGCAGCGATGCCGTCGCATCCATGACGGCGTCGACGATCTTGCCGTAGCCGGTGCAGCGGCACAGCACGCCGCCCAGCGCATCCTCGACCTCGCCGCGCGTCGGCCGCTCTGTCTTGCGCAAAAGCTCCTGGGCCGCCATCAGCATGCCGGGCGTGCAGATGCCGCACTGCGCCGCGCCATGGGCGAGAAACGATGTCTGCAGGGCCGCCAGCGTGCCGTTGCCGTCGCCCAGGCCCTCGACGGTTTCGACCGTGCGGCCTGCGACCTGGCCCATCGCCACCAGGCAGGCACAGACCTGCCGATGGTCGAGCAGGACGGTGCAGGCGCCGCAGTCGCCGGCATCGCAGCCGACCTTGGTGCCGGTGTGCCCGAGATCCAAGCGCAGGGCCGCGGCCAGGCGCGTGATCGGCGGACCATCCCAGGCGACCGATCGGCCGTTCAGGGTGAAGTCGACTTTCATCGGGCGAAGTCCGCCAGCAGGCGGCGCAACAGCGTGACGACCGCGTCCCGCCGATAGGATGCGCTGCCGCGCACGTCGTCGATCGGGGTGAGCGGCGCGAGCTGTGCGGCATCGACACGATCGGACAGCCGATCGCGCGGCGCGCCGATCAGTACGGCCTCGAGCACCGGAAGCCGCTCGGCGACCGGCGAGCAGGCGCCGACTGCAACCCGCGCCGCGACGACGCGACCATCGGCGAATTCCAGCGTCGCCGCCGCCATGGCGATCGAGATCACGAGATAGCGCCGCGCGCCCAGCTTCAGGAACGCACTCTCGGCATCATGCCGCGGGAGAGGGACATGGATCGCCACCACCAACTCGCCCGGAGCGAGCGCTGTGCGGCGCACGCCGGTGATGAATTGCCGGAGCGGCAGACGGCGCGACGCGGGTCCGGCAATCTCGACCTCGGCATCGAGCGCCAATAGGCCTGGCACGCCGTCGGCCGCCGGCGAGGCGTTGCAGATGTTGCCGGCGAGCGTGCCGGCGTTCTGGATCTGGCGGCCACCAACCTCGCGAGCGGCCTGTTTGAGGCCGTCGAACAATGGCGGCAGATCGGCCTCTACAAGCTCGCTCCAGGTTGTTGTGGCGCCCAGCCGCCAGCCCGCCGGGCCGGCCGCAATACCGCGCAAAACGTCGATTCCGCCGATATCGAGCACATCCTCGTCGATCGCCCGGCCGACCCGCGCCGGGTAGAAGTCGGTGCCGCCGGCGAGGACGGCATGCGGCCGAGCCGACGGCCGTGCCAGCGCACTCAGCGCCTCTTCAAGGCGGCGTGGACGAAGATAGACACCCATATCGTTCGTGTACGTACGATGCCCACGGGCATCAGGGGAGTCAATTGGAGCGCGGACCTGGAGGTCCGCGCTCCGACTCAGATGATCTTGGAAAGAAGCTCGAGAAGCTGACGCTGCTCCTGGTTGGTAAGCGGCTTCAGTGTCTCGCGCGACACCGCCGGCCCGTTGACCAGGAGCTTGGTGATCAGGCGCTGGCCTTCCGTCGTCAGGCTGAGCAGCGTGCGTCGCGCGTCGCCAGGATGCGGACGCGAATCGACCAGGCGACGTTCCTTCAGCCGGCGCACCACGCCCTGCATCGTCGCCTTGTCCATGCCGACGAGGCGGCCGAGATGATTCTGCGAGAGCTCGGTGTACTCGTGCAGCTTCACCATGCTCGAGTACTGGGTCGGCGTGATGTTGGGATCGCCGATCGTCACCTGGAAGATGGAGGAGGCTCGTTGATGCGCCCGTCGCAGCAGATAACCGACTTGCTCTTCGATGCGGTAGGGCCGTGATGCCGGACTTGATGCCGGCTTGGTCTCTGGTTGTCTTCTTGCGACGTTGCTCCGCATCGCCCCCGCCTTTGCTTGATCCTTGGCTACACCGACAACGCGCGCAGCACAACGGTCACATAACACCCAACGCGTGCGGTGAAATGAGCGGGCCCCTTGACTCGTTCGCGCAAGCGTGCCGCGCACGCCGTCAGTTGCCTGCGCCTCTGCGCTCCCGACCAACCCGGAACGGCTCGCGAAGTTCCTAGAGCACATCCCGTCCGGCTGGAATCAGCCGGACGGGATGTGCCCTGTGAAACCAGCATCACCGGTGCGCGCGTTCCCGATCGGATGGAACCGCACGCGGTTCCATCCGATCGGGAACCGCTCTGGCGCTTGATCTTGCCGACCGGCGTCTTGGGCAATGGATCGCGGCGCAACACGACCTCGCCGGGCCGCTTGTAGTTGCCGAGGTGAACGGTGCAGAGCCCGACCAGTTCTTTCTCCGTGACTGACGCTTTGTCCTTCACGCACACCGCCGCGCATGGCTGGGTCGCGGTTTACCGCGACCTACTCGCCCATCTTTTCATCGGGAATGCCGAAGACCGCGACCTCGACGACGTCAGGGTGGGCGGCGATCACGTTCTCCAGCTCGGCCGGATAGATGTTGAAGCCACCCGAGATCACCATGTCGTCGGCGCGGTCAAGCATGTAGAGGTAGCCGTTGGCATCGAGGCGACCGATGTCGCCGGTCTTCACCTAAAGCACAATCCGTCCGGCTGGAGTCAGCCGGACGGATTGTGCCCTGTGTAACATGCTGTTCGGACAACGCGTTTCCGATTAGATGGAACCGCGAGCGGTTCCATCTAATCGGAAGCCGCTTTAGCCATCGACGATCCGGTCGGCCGTCGCCTCGGGGTTGTTCCATAAGCCGCGCATCTGTCCTTCGCACTTGGCGACGATCTCGCCTCGCCGGGCTGCACGGGCTTGTTGTCCTCGTCCCAGATCTGCAACTCAGCGAAGGGCAACGGCGTGCCGCAGGCAGCGGCTGGGAGCCAGGCACATCCTTGGCAAACCACTGCCGCGGCCCATCATCGCAACAGGTAGTACCTCGGTCCGGCCATAGCCCTGATACATGGCGTCCCCGAAGATCTCGTAGGCTTTCAGCGCCGTCTCGTCGGAGATCGACGCAGCCGAGACCAGCATGCATTTGAGATGGGGAAAGCGGCGCTGCTCGATGCCGGGGATCCGGTTCATCGCATTCAGGATCGTCGGCAGCATGAACCTGTGCGCGGTGCGTTCCTTGATCATGAGACCCGGCAAGGTCGCCGGATCGAACTTCTCGGCCATGACGTTGCGGGCCGCCGGCAAGCCCGGCTCGACCGGCGGGTCGAGATAGAACCAGTCGCGTCCGGCGGCGAGCCAGGCATGATGCGTGTAGGCGACGCCCTTCGACTTGCCCGCGGTACCGCCGGTGTGGCGGATGATGAAATAGTCCTCGGGATCGATCGGCGGATCGGGATCGACCGCCGACTGGCGCACCAGCCATGTCTCGCAACCCTGGTCGCGCACCAGGACATGGGCGAGATCGGGCAACTCGTCGCGGATCGCCTCGATTTCGGCAGCGTACTTCTCGGCCACCACGGTATGCGCCAGCATATGGAGGTGGCTCTCGCGTGCATTGCGCGGATAGAGCGGCCCGCGCATCAGGTTGGCGATGGCGGCACCCCAGAAAGAAATCGGCGGACTCGAGCGTGTTGTCCTCCAGAACGCCGACCCGGTCCTGAGGACGGAGGCCCAGTGCAAGAAGTCCGTTGGCCAGGCGTACGCCGCGCTGCCATGCTTGGGCGAAAAGGTGAGCCGCCGGTCTCCGGCCGCAACCGGTTGCCGATGTGCGTTGTCGTTCGCGGCGCTGCGCATCTAAAGCGGTTTCGGACCGGATGGGACCGCTCGCGGTTCCATCCGGTCCGAAACGCGCGAACCGCACACGCTGGTTTCACAGGGCGCATTCCGTCCGGCTGATTGCTTTAGGTGCGCACGTCCATCATTTCCTCCCGCGTTCTGCGTCGCAGTGCCAGAGCCGGTGACGCCGCGTCAAGGCAGTGGCAGTCTCGTACGGTTCCTTACCGAGAGAGAAATGCCGGGCGCACTCGAAGGCATCAGAATCGTCGACCTGACCAACATCATCCTCGGCCCCTACGGCACCATGCTGCTGGCCGACCAGGGCGCCGACGTGATCAAGGTCGAGGCGCCGGAGGGCGACGCGGTGCGCCATATCGGCAAACCGGCCAAGACGCCGGGCATGGGGCCGACCTACCTCTACGTGAACCGCAACAAGCGCTCGCTCTGCCTCGATCTCAAGAACCAGGCGGCGCGAGCGGCGCTCCTCAAGCTGGTGGCCACGGCCGACGCCTTCGTTCATGCACTCCGGCCGCAGGCCATCGAGGGATTGGGGTTGGGATACGAGGCGATCCGCAAGATCAAGCCCGACATCGTCTACGTCGGCGCCTACGGCTATTCCTCGGACGGCCCCTACGGCAAGCTGCCGGCCTACGACGACGCCATCCAGGCTCGCTTCGGCATCGCCGACCTGATGGGACGGGCGGCGGGCGACGATGTCCCGCGCTATCCGCCGACCATCATCGCCGACAAGACGGTCGGGCTCACCTTCGCCTTCGCCACGCTGTCAGCCCTGATGCATCGCCAGCGCACCGGCGAAGGCCAGTTCGTCGAGGTCCCGATGTTCGAGACCATGGCCGCCTGGCTGATGGTCGAGCATCTGTGGGAACGGACGTTCTCCGACGACGGCGAGGTCGGCTACACGCGGCTGCTCGCCCGCACCCGCAAGCCCTTCCGCACCCTGGACGGCTGGATGGCGATCCTGCCCTACAACGACAAGCACTGGCGCAACTTCTTCGAGATCGTCGGCCGGCCGGAGGTGCTGCAGGATCCGCGCTATTCGACGCTGAACGCCCGCTCGCTGCACATCAACGACATGTATTCCATGGTCGAGGCGCTGGCGCCGGCCAGGACCACGGCGGAATGGGTCACGCTTCTGGACAAGGCGCAGATCCCCAACGCGCCGGTGTCACGGCCGAGCGACCTGTTCGACGACCCGCATCTGGTATGGCGACAGCTCTTCAAGAAATATCCGCATCCCAGCGAGGGCGAGATCATGATGGTCGAGCCGCCCATGCGCATGAGCCGCACGCCGCCCGCCATCCGCCGAATGGCGCCCCTGCAGGGCGAGGATTCGCGAAGCGTTCTCGCAGAGGCGGGCCTCAGCCAGGCCGAGATCGACGCCCTGAAGAAGGACGGCGCGCTTATCGAGCCGTGACGGCGAGCTCGGCCGCCGCCAGGTCCTCCAGGGCGGCGCCGACGGACTTGAACAGCGTGATCGAGCTCGCATCGCCGGCCGCGCGGCCGGCGCATTGTCCGCGGGTCAGCTCGTAAAGGTCTCCGATCACATCGGATTCAGCGATTGTGCCGTTGGCCAGCGGCTGGACGATGTCGCCGCCTTCCTTGAGGGCGCCAGCGCGGGTGTCGACATAGACCCGCGCACGCCGCACCGCCTCATCGTCGCTTTCACGCATCTGAGGCGTGTAGGCCCCCACCAAGTCGACATGCTGGCCCTCGTGCAGCCAGTCGCCCTCGACCAGCGGCGTACGCGAAAGCGTTGCACACGAGATGATATCGGCTTCGCCGACCGCCTGCCGGCGGTCGGTCACCGCGCGTACCGCAATCGGCCGCGCCAGCGCCTTCGGCAACGACTCTGAAAGTTCCCGGGCGAGACGCGCCGCCTGGTCCGGCCGCCGGCCCCAGATCGCCACCTCCTCGATCGGCCGCACCTTGGCGTGCACACGGATGAACTGGGGCGCCAGGGCGCCGGTGCCGATCATCAAGAGCCGCCGCGCGTCGGGCCGCGACAAATAGCGCGAAGCCAGTCCCGAGGCGCAGGCGGTGCGCCGCTTGGTCAGCATGGTGCCGTCCAGCAGCGCGACCGTCTGGCCGGTCGTGCCGTCGAGCAGCAGGTACTGGCCGTAGATCGAGGGCAGCGCGCGCTTGCCATTGTCAGGGAAGACCGTGACCACCTTGATGCCCAGGTGGCTGGCCCCCTTCTCGGTAGATTGGCCCAGCGTCCAGGCCGGCATCAGCAGCAGCATGGCGTCGGCCGAGCCGAGGCCGGTCGGCTGGGCGATCGTGTGATGATGGCGCAGCGGCATCTCGCAGCCGGCGCGGAACATCGCGCCGAGGCGGTCGATCAGCGCCAGATCGTCGAGAGCGGCATCGACCTCGGCGGCCGAGAGGATTTTCACGAGAAGGGGCCGCGCGTGCCGGACGGCGTGGAGAGTTCGGCCGCGACAAGAGCCGCCTGCCGTTCGATCGCCCTCTGATCGCGTGGTGCAGGCTCGCTCGCAGGCGCCGGGGCGGCCGACTGAGCGGCCTCGCGCAGGCGCTGCACCTCGCGATCAAGCCGCGCCGCTTCGCCGCTTGCCTCGCGGGCGCGCCGGCGATGGTGACGGCCGGCCCACCAGCCCATGCCCAGCCCAGCCAGCACGCCCAGCAGCAGCATGCCGATCACCAGCAGGTAGACCGGCATGACGACGAGGTGCGGCAGCGGCCACAAGGCAAGCTGCACCGGCTGGCGATTGCTGACCGCGATCAGCACGCCGATCACGATGAAGAGAATGAACAGGACGCGGACGAGAAGCTTCATGCGGCGGCGAGCATGGCACAGCGCGGCTGGGAGATGCGAGAGTCATGCGAGCGCGGGCCTCTGGCCCGCATCATGATCATGAGCGGGCCAGAGGCCCACGCTCCGAAGACTACTTCTTCTCGGCTTCCGGCTCGGGAGGGGCGAGGCCTGCCGCCTTGACCGCTTCCTTGTTGAGGCGGTCGCGCAGGTCCTTGCCAGTCTTGAAATAAGGCACGCGCTTGGAGGCGACCGCGACCTGCTCGCCGGTACGCGGATTGCGGCCGGTGCGCGGCTCGCGTTTCTTCACGGAGAACGCCCCGAAGCCGCGCAATTCGACACGGTGCCCTCCGGCCAAGGCCTTGGAGATTTCGTCGAAGACCGTAGCCACGATCCGCTCGACATCCCTTTGATAGAGATGAGGATTCCGGGCCGCCAGGCGGGCAATCAGCTCCGACTTGGTCATTGCCGTGACAATAAAGGAAAAAAACGGCCCCTTCAAGCCTAAGCCCTTGAATCAAAAGGAAAACGGCCGGAAAGGCCGCCAAAAAGGGCCTCCGCAGCCCAATTTGCCAAGAAAAAGGGCCGGCTCTCGCGAGCCGGCCCCTTTCGAAGGTCCCCGGACGGTGACCTTACTTGTCCTCTTCCTCGTCCTTCTTCTGGGCCCGGCTGAGCGCCGCGCCGAGAATGTCGCCCAGGCTGGCGCCCGAGTCGGACGAGCCGAAGTCGGCCATCGCCTTCTTCTCCTCGTCGAGCTCGCGCGCCTTGACCGACAGCACCACCCGGCGTGAGGCCCGGTCGATGTTGGTGATCTTGGCGTCGAGCTTGTCGCCGATGGAGTACCGGTCGGGCCGCTGCTCGGAGCGATCGCGGCTGAGCTCCGACTTGCGGATGAAGCCCGGGATGCCGTCCTGCACCGTGACGTCGATGCCGTTGTCCTGGATGCCGGCCACGATGACGGTGACCACGTCGCCCTTCTTGGCGACGGCGCCCACCTTCTCGAACGGATCGTTGGCCAGCTGCTTGATGCCGAGCGAGATGCGCTCCTTGTCGGTATCGACGTCGAGGACCTTGACCTTGACCTGGTCGCCCTTCTTGTAGTCGCGGATCGCCTCGTCGCCGGCCTTGTCCCACGACAGGTCGGAGAGATGCACCATGCCGTCGATGTCGCCGGGCAGGCCGACGAACAGGCCGAACTCGGTGATGTTGCGGACCTCGCCCTCGAGCTCGGTGCTGGCCGGGTACTGCTCGGCGAAGCTCTCCCACGGATTGGCCATGCACTGCTTGAGGCCGAGCGAGATGCGGCGCTTGGACATGTCGACGTCCAGCACCATCACTTCGACCTCCTGCGAGGTCGACACGATCTTGCCCGGATGGACGTTCTTCTTGGTCCAGCTCATCTCGGAGACGTGCACCAGACCCTCGACGCCCGGCTCCAGCTCCACGAAGGCGCCGTAGTCGGTGATGTTGGTGACGCGGCCCTTGAGCTTGAGGCCGACCGGGTACTTGGCACCCGCGCCGTCCCACGGATCGCTCATCAGCTGCTTCATGCCGAGCGAGATGCGTTGCGTCTCGGGGTTGAAGCGGATGACCTGCACCTTGACCTGCTGGCCGATGGTGAGGGCCTCCGACGGATGGTTGATGCGCTTCCAGGCGATGTCGGTGACATGCAGGAGGCCGTCGACGCCGCCCAGATCCACGAACGCGCCGTAGTCGGTGATGTTCTTGACCACACCGTCGAGCACCTGGCCTTCGGACAGCGCGCCCATCAGGCGCGTGCGGTCCTCGGCGCGGGTCTCTTCCATGACGGCGCGGCGCGACACGACGATGTTGCCGCGGCGGCGGTCCATCTTGAGGATGGCGAACTGCTGGGCCTGGCCCATCAGCGGGCCGACGTCGCGGACGGGACGGACATCGACCTGGCTGCCCGGCAGGAAGGCCACGGCGCCCGACAGGTCGACCGTGAAGCCGCCCTTCACGCGGCCGAAGATCGTGCCCATGACGCGCTCTTGATCGTTGAACGCCTTCTCGAGCACCGTCCAGGCTTCCTCGCGACGCGCCTTGTCGCGCGACAGGACGGCTTCGCCGTCCTTGTTCTCCATGCGATCGACGAAGATGTCCACCGTGTCGCCTTCGCGCACTTCGGGAGCGCCGGTGCCGCCGTTGGCGAATTCACGGATGGCAACGCGGCCTTCGGACTTCAGTCCGACATCGACCACGACGAAATCATTGGCGATACGAATGACGCGGCCTTTGACGACCGTGCCTTCGAAGCTCGCGGAACCGCCGAGCGATTCCTCGAGAAGTGCTGCGAACTCCGCGCTGGCGGCGTCGTTCGATTGTCTACGCAGGGCGCTGCCCTTTGCCATTCAAAACCTCTTCCTTCATCGATCCCGGGCGAAACGCTGCCGCCCGTCGGCCAACCGGTTAAGTCCGGCGGATCCACTGCCTTGAGACACCGCGTGCGGATGTGACTCCGTCCGCAGTCGCCGCTTTAGTAGTCTGCGATCCGCCGGCGGCGACTTACGGCCCGGAGGATCGAAAGCCCTTGCTCGATATGAATGTCAAAGCGGCGGCGAAGGCCGCATCGGCATCCATGTCGCTGGTATCGAGGTGGTAAGCATCGGGTGCGGTTTTCAAAGGTGCAGCCGCCCGTTCGCTGTCGCGACGGTCCCGCTCCGCCATCTCGGCAAGAACGCGCGGCTTTATAGTGTCGGCACCCCGCTCGCGCAACTCCTGGTACCGGCGCTCGACCCGCGCTTCCAGGCTCGCCGTGACGAACAATTTCACCGGCGCGTCGGGGCAGATCACGGTCCCGATGTCGCGCCCGTCGAGCACGGCTCCCGACGGCTGATGTGCGAATTCTTTCTGGAATTTCAAGAGGTTGGCGCGAACCTCGGGGATCGCCGCGACCTTCGAGGCGGCCTGGCCCGCCGCGTCGGTGCGCAGCGCCGGATTGTCGAGATCCGAGGCCTTCAGGTATGCAGCCGCGGTAGCCGGCGCCTGGCCGGTCTGCTCGGCGGCCCAGCCGACCGCCCGATAGAGCAGGCCGGTATCGAGATGGGGCAGCCGGAAATGGGCGGCCAGCCGTTTGGCGAGCGTGCCCTTGCCGGAGGCCGCCGGCCCGTCGATGGCGATGAGCAAAGGCTTCACGCCGCCTCGATACGGGCGCCCAGTCCGTTCATCAACTGGGTGAAGCCCGGGAAGCTGGTATCGATCGGCGAGCCGTCGTCGACCGCGACCGGCTCGCGCGTGGCAAGCCCCAGCACCAGGAAGGCCATGGCGATGCGATGGTCGAGATGGGTCGCGACCAAGCCGCCGCCGGCGGGCGGCGCGCCGGTACCGTGCACGACGAGGTCGGCCGCACCCATTTCGTGCTTCACGCCATTGGCCGAAAGGCCGGCCGAGACGCTGGCCAGCCGATCGCTCTCCTTGGCGCGCAATTCGGCCAGGCCCAACATGCGCGTCGTGCCCTTCGCGCAGGCGGCGGCGATGGCGAGGATGGGATACTCGTCGATCATCGACGGTGCGCGCTCGGCCGGCACCTCGACGCCCTGCAGCACACCGCCTTTGACATGCAGGTCGGCCACCGGTTCGCCGCCCAGCTCGCGCGCATTCTCGAAGGCGATGTCGGCGCCCATGTCGCGCAGCGTCTGGTAGAGCCCGACGCGCAAGGGATTGACGCCGACATTCTCGATCGTGACGTCGCTGCCCGGCCGGACCGCGGCGGCGACGACGGCGAAGGCCGCCGACGACGGATCGCCCGGCACGACGATGTCGCGGCCTTTCAGCTCGGGCCAGCCGATCACGGTGATGCGCTTGCCGCCGCCTTCGACCGGCGCCACGCGCAGCTCGGCGCCGAAATGGCGCAGCATGCGCTCGGTATGGTCGCGCGTCGGCTCGGGCTCGATCACGGTGGTCTCGCCCGCGGTGTTGAGGCCGGCCAGCAGGATGGCGCTCTTCACCTGCGCCGAGGCCACCGGCAGGCGGTACTCGATGGGCACCATCTCGTCGGTGCCGATGATGGCGAGCGGCAGGCGGCCACCCTCGCGGCCTTCGAAGCACGCACCCATGCGCGTGAGCGGCTCGATGACCCGCTGCATCGGCCGACGCCGCAGCGAGGCGTCGCCGGTCATGACGCTGGTGAAGGGATGGCTGGCAAGGATGCCGGCGAGCAGGCGTGCCGAGGTGCCCGAGTTGCCAAGCTCGAGCACGTCGGCGGGCTCGCGGCCGCCGCCCACGCCGAAACCACGGACACGCCACAGGCCGGCGTCGCGCTCGTGGGTGACCTCGGCGCCCAGCGCCCGCAGTGCGGCAGCGGTGGCCAGCACGTCCTCGCCCTCGAGCAGGCCCCGCACCGTCGTCCCGCCAAGCGCCAAGGCGCCGAACATCAGGGCGCGATGGGAGAGCGATTTATCGCCCGGCGCGCGCACCCGGCCCTGCAGGCGGCCGACCGGACGGGCGACAAGCTTGGCCGATTGGGCTCGCAACGACAGGACAGCCTCCCGCAAAGGCGGCGAAAATGCGACGCCGCGCCCGCGCCCTTTCTTTCCGGCCGGGCCCGGCCGGAAGATAAGGTGCTCTAGCATGGAGGAATTTGGTTTTGACAGGGTGAAAGACGCGTGACATACGCCCTCCCTCGCGGCCGATTCGGCCGATTTCTGCGGAATTTTCCGGGAGTTTCTGCGTGGTCAAAGCGAGCTGGGGTACTAAGCGCACCTGCCAGAGCTGCGGCGCGCGCTTCTACGACTTGAACAAGGGGCCGATCAAATGCCCCAAGTGCGGGCGTGAGCACGATCGCGAGGACTTCGTGAAGGTCCGCCGCGGTCGCGGCTCGGCGGCCGCCACGGCGGCAGCGGCAGCGACGGCTGCCGCAGCGGCAGCGGCGGCCAAGGCGGCGGCCAAGAAGAAGAGCGACGAGGCGGCGCTGGCGGGAGACGAATTGCCCGAGGGCGACGAGGCGTTGGAGGGGGCCGACGATCTCGCCGACGATGCCGAGGACCTGGAGGTCGAGGTCGAAGTCGAGGACGACAAGGGCGAGGGCGACCGCTAGCTTCTGTTGCCAGTGCGCGAGGCAGGAATTATACCTCGCGCCGCCCAAGCAGAATTTTGGGGCCATAGCTCAGCTGGGAGAGCGCTACAATGGCATTGTAGAGGTCGACGGTTCGATCCCGTCTGGCTCCACCAACAATATCAAGGGGTTAGCTGTATATCGGCTAGCCCCTTTTTTAATTTCAGGTAAGCAGGGGGTAAGCAAGCGGACCGATTTCGAGCCCGATTCGGCTCGGCAAGCCCGAGGCTAGGTGAGCGCGTCGGGCGCCCGCCAGCCAATCTCGCCCCGCTGCTCCTGCTACAGTTGCTACTCTTGCTACGCTTGGCCTTGCGTTGGGCAGGCCCTACCGAGCCGTGCGCATGCTCCGTAGTGATCCGGATCACAGCCTTGCGACTCTTGCGACAGTTGCCGAGATCACCGCAGGCTAGGATAGCGCCGAGTGACGCCAGTCAGCCAAGCCCCATTGAACGCCGCTACGGCAGCTCGCAGGGCCAGCGCCCGCCGGCTGTAGGTCGGCCAGCGCATGTAGCGGGGTTTCGGCGGAATGCCATCGCGCCATTGCGTAGGTCCCGACAGCGACCGATAGAGCCTGTCGGCCCGTCGATCGAGCCGGCCGAGCTCGCCCATGAGCCGCACGCTGTAGCCAAGGCCCCACGCCTTCCGGCTGGCGAATCGCGGTCGCCGCCCTGTGGCAGCCATAGCTTTGCGACGCGGCGCCCCGTGGCAGGGCACAGAAACCACCAGCGCACGCCGCCGAAAGGCTGGGCCGTCGACAGCGCGCCAACGCGGTACGCGATCGGGCCGCCGCCTGGGCGGCGCTGCCTGTGCTGCAGATCGGCATACCCACCGGCATGGTGCAGCGTCACCGTGACGGCGAAGTCGCCGCCGCCGTAGGTCACGACACACCGGCCGCGGGCCAGGACATTGGCCGGCAACTCCAGGGCGCGCAATCGTTCGGCGGTTCGTCTGCGTCGCATCCGAAATTCCGTGGCTAAACCCTAGCCCAACTTGCGCAGAATCGACACCCCACATCAACGGAATCAATGAGTTAGC
>WHTW01000046.1 GCA_009377525.1 Rhodospirillales bacterium | reverse complement strand
CTGTCCGCCTTGCGTGGCCGGCCAGCCCGCCGGACCGCCTCGGCCCCACCTTCCTGGTACTTCCGGCACCACTCGTACAGCCGGTTCCGGTTGACCCCGATCGACCGGGCGACCGTCGAAACAGCCTCCCCAGCCGCCACACGAGCCACCGCCGCGCGCTTCTGCGCTTCAGATAAATATCGATACGTCTTTGTCATGCAGTTCCTCTCTCTAGGAGAAACTGCCCGCATTTTCCTGTCTCACTTTTGGGGGCCGGTACACACCGCTGACGGCAGTGCATGCACCGCCCGGTGGCTTCTCAGCCAGCGGGCTGCCAACTGGTCGAATTCACCGTGCCGCGGAACTAGACTCAGGGCGCGTTGATGCCGTCGACGAGGATGAGGTTGCGGCCGAGCGCCTCGTCGCGGACCACCAGCGCCGAGGCATATTCGGGCGAGCGATACCAGGCGCGCGCCCGTTCGAGGTCGGCAAACTCGACCACGATGATCGCGCGCGGCGTCCAGCCGCCCTCCAGCGCTTCGATCGGTCCACCGCGGACGAGGTAGCGGCCGCCATGTTGCGCGATCGAGGCCGCCGCCCGCGTCCGATAAGCCTCGAACGCCGCGGCGTCCTTCACCGTCACGTCCGAGATGAGATAGGCAGCCATCGCACCAGTATCTCCTCATGGTGATCATGATCGTTGTTTGAACCGGATGACAGCACTGCTGGCACCGGTGCCCAGCCACACGAGCCATGGCGCCGTCGCCGGCTCGAGCCGCCATACACCACCCCTCTACGGGGCGAAAAAACTCGCGAAAACGAAATTGGCTGAACGGACCTTAGTTATTGACTTGTGCAAGCACGCGAGTTATGTTGCTTCGCCGCCGCGCTTTCAGGCGTCCGTTCTATGCATCGTTCATCCGATACCATCGCGCGCGGCAGGCACCGCGCGAGCCCATCCGGCTGCCCGGCCGGGACGGGCGCGCCCGGATCCCGAGCGACGAGGCCGGCAGCCGTCCCGCAGCCGAAAACCGGTTGCGATAATTGCGGGAATTGCGGGAATTCGGCGGTGGCTCAACCGATGGGGGGCAACTTCTCCAGACCAACAAGAGGGTCGGGCGGAAACGGCGGGAACGTCGGAAACCTCCAGCACCGCTGACGGCAGTGCAGGCACCGCCGGCGGGCTTCTGTCCGCTGCTCACCGCCGTGCCGAGGAACACGCATTGTCGCTTCTGTCGCTGTTCAGGCGACATCGCAAGGCCGATGCCGGCGTCAGAAGGAGTAGAGGCGTCAATGGCTTGCGGGGATTTCCGGAGAGGCGCGGCGAACGCCATCCCGTTTGCCATTCAGCCGGTCAAAACCTCTGTGAAGAGCTACTACTAGGCTGCTTTACGCTTTGCGGTCCTGGTCGCGCGATGCCGAGGACGCTTGCCGGCTAGGGCATAGGGCGCAATCAAGGTTTCGGCCGGGAGCTTCCACTCTCGGCTGAGCTTCCAGATCATCGGAAGCGTCAGGCGCCGTTTCTTCTGGAGCACTTCCGAAGCGCGCGCCCGCGAGCCTAGCAGGTCGGCAAGGTCGGCTTGCGTGTAGCCCGCCGTCCTCATCCGGTGCCGGATCATCTCCACGGGATGCGGCGGGCCGATCGGATGGTGCTGCTCCTCATAGGCTTCGATCAGGAGTGTGAGCAGGTCGAAACGATCCGCTTCAGCCGTGCCCTTCTTCGGCTCGTCGTCGAAGAACTTCTCGATTTCAGCAAGAGCGGCCTTGTATTCGGCTCCGGTTCGGATGGGGCGATTGATCATCGAATGGTCTCCGGATCGATCCGATCATATTCGGCATGTGTGCCCACGAACTTCACCAGCACGCGTTTGAAACGATAGGCAATGTGCACGATGAGCCGGTACTTGTTGCCGGCTATGTCGAAGATGACTCGGTTGTCGCCGACAAAGTCCACCGTGCTCCCAAAGTCAGCCTTGACGTCGGCAGGGCCGTCCCAATCGGCGTGCCGGACATCGGCAAACCAAGCCTCGAGAGGACCACGAGCTTGAGGATGACGATGCCAGAAGGCCCTCAGTACGGCCTTCGAAACGACATTCATCCTGATAGTCTATGCTGTTCCCATCTTGGGAGCAAGGTGTCTGATGGTCGTCTTGGTCGATCGCCCGGATGGCGGTCGAGACCATGATCGCCCGCCAGCTCACCTATTTCGCCGCCCGCGAGAAGGACAGCGATAGGCGCTGCGACATCGAGGCCGGCATGGCCAAGCTGCTGGCCGCGCGCGTCGCCTGGAGCAACGCCGACAATGCGTTGCAGATCCACGGCGGCAACGGCTACGCCATGGAATATCCGGTGAGCCGCGTGCTGTGCGACGCGCGCATTCTCAACATCTTCGAGGGTGCCGCCGAGATCCAGGCGCAGGTCGTGTGCCGCGGCCTGATCGAGGGCAGGAACTGAGCCGCCAGGCTGCGCTCCGCGTGCTATGATAGGGGTATGACGGAATCCCCCCTCATATTGACGCCGCTGAAACGAGCGCTGGCCACGCTGGAAGAGGCGCTTGTCGCGCCTGACAGCGGCTTCGTTCGGGATTCGATCGTCAAACGGTTCGAGTACACCTACGAGCTCTCTTGGAGGTTCATGCGCCGGCATCTGATTTGGGCCGCGCTCGAGGCGGAACCCCAGACTCGCAGGGACCTGTTTCGCGCCGCCGCCCGTGGCGGCTTGATAGACGATCCGGAGGTATGGTTCGCTTTCCACGAGGCGCGAAATCTGACGGCCCACACCTACAACGACAAGAACGCCGCGAAAGTGATCGAAGCCGCGCGTCGTCTCCTGCCGGCCGCGCGATCGCTGCTCGAGGCGCTGGCGAGGCACCATGGCACTTGACCTCGAGCCGCGGCATCTCGACATGGTGCGCCGCATTCTCGCGCAATATGCGCCTGACGTGCGAGCCTGGGCCTTCGGATCGCGGACTGCCGGCCATGCCAGGCGCTTCTCCGACCTGGACGTCGTGCTCGAGGCCGAGAACGGGGTGCCTATCGAGACCTTGGCGCGGCTGCGCGACGCCTTCTCCGAAAGCGACCTACCGATCAAGGTGGATGTCGTCGATTGGGATGGCCTCGATCCGGAGTTCCGCTCCGCCATCGAACCACGGCGCGTGCCGCTTTAACCTGCGGCCGTTCCGGGTTCAGTTTCCAGATCATGGGCAGCGTCAGGTGGCCGCTTGACACATCGGCGGCCCCACGCAGCGTACTTTCCACCGAGACCGACGGGACAATTGCTGCTGAACTCGCTCCGCGCCAACGCGGCGTCTGTGGACGATGATCTCGCGAGCCGACGTTGACGGCACGCTCCAGGCACTTCGGAACCAACATCGGGAAAGCATCCAATGTCATCCATCGCCGTTGCACTTGCCGAGGTGTTGAATACAGCGCGGCGTCCCGGTGATTTTTTCGCTTCCGGCACGGTCGAAATGTTTGCGCCGCGGTTGGAGGTCGATGGCGTCGGTCTCGTCGCGCTACCGCTGCTGGCTATCCAGGCCGAGCAACTCATCGCCATCGCCGAGCGCGCGCCCTATGGCCGCGGCGGCAATACCCTGATCGACACGGAAGTCAGGCGCACCTGGCAGATCGGCGCCGATCGGGTAGGGATCGGCGGCAAGCATTGGGCGCGGACCTTGGAAGGGATTCTGGCGCGCGTCGCCGAGGGTCTCGGAGTAGGCGAACGGATCACCGCCGAGTTCTACAAGCTCCTCGTCTACGACAAGGGCAGTTTCTTCGCTGGCCATCGCGACACCGAGAAAGCGCCCGGCATGTTTGCAACGCTCGTCCTGGTCCTGCCCTCCGTTTCGACCGGCGGAGAGCTCGTCGTTCGGCACAAGGGCCGCGAAGTCACGCTTGATCTGCAGTGCGCCGAGCCGTCCGAGGCAGCCTTCGCCGCCTTCTATGCCGATTGCGTGCACGAGGTGCTGCCCCTCACCTCGGGCTTCCGGTCGGCGCTGGTCTTCAACCTGCTGCGCGGAAGCAAGAGCCCGAACCTTGGGCCGCCAAGCTACGAGGTCGAGCAGTCCCGCGCGATGGCATTGTTGCAGGAGTGGGCTGCCGGCCAGCCGTCGCCGGATGATGGTGCATCCGAAAAGCTCATTTATCCGCTGGAGCACGCCTATACGCCCGCCGAACTCGGCTTCGACAAGTTAAAGGGAGCGGATGCGGCGGCCGCAGGCGTGCTCGTCGACGCCGCCGCGCGGGCGGGCTGCGACCTTCATCTGGCGCAGGTGTCCATCGAAGAAAGCGGAGCTGCCGAATATTCGGTCGACTTGGGTTCGCGTCGCGGTCGGTGGTCGGACGAAGACGAATTCGAGGCCGGCGAGGTTTTCGATCGCTACGCGTACTTGTCCGAGTGGCGGCGGCCCGACGGCAGCCCCTCGATGCTGGGCAAGCTGCCGATCGATGACGAAGACATCTGCCCACCCGATGCTCTTGAGGACATGGAGCCCGATGAGGAGCTGTTCCACGAGGCGACCGGAAACGAAGGGGCCTCTTTCGAGCGCACCTACCGGCGCGCGGCTCTCGTGCTTTGGCCCCGCCAGCGGATGTTCGCAGTCCTGAACCGGGCGGGCCTGTCAGCCACGTTGCCTTATCTGGATGATCTGACCGAGCGCTGGATTGCCAGCGGCGGCGCCAGGCAGTCGGCTTTGTGGCTTCAGGCGCACGAGCTCGCGGCGCACATGCTGTCCTCCTGGCCGAAAGATGAATGGCACCGATCAGACGACAAGGCGCCGAGCGAGAGGGCGCGGATGCTGACCCTTCTGACACGGCGTGAAGACACGGAGCGCATCGAGTCGTTCGTGGATGTCCTCATCGCCAGCGGCCGTCATGAGAAGAGCGACAACGAGGCCGTAGTGGGCGCACTCCGCCTGTTTTCACCGGAGCGGGCGGCAGTCTTGATGAAACGCGTGGTCGGAGGAACAGTCGCGACGTCGCTCGGCGCTTGCAGCGGCCTGCTTGCGCTGGCCGTCGCGGCGTTTCCGAACGACGTCACGGGCCTGCTCGGCGCCGCCGCTGCGCTAGTCGAAGCGCTTCCGGGAGACGCGTCGTCCGTCCCACCACGCGATTCCTGGCCGTACGATCGCGGAGTGCGACCGGGTTTCTTCGTCGATCTCTTAGGCGCGCTGGCGCGCATCGACGAGAGTCTGGCGGAGCGCGCCGTGGCCCACGCCCTGGCCTGGCCGAAGACCTATGACCTCGACACTGTTCTCGTGCCTGCCCTGCGGCAAATGGTCGGATCGGTCGCGGCCAGCCGCGGCGCGGCGTTGTCGCGCCTGCACCAGGCCTGTCTCGAGCATCTCGGCGCCCGAGTTGCAATTCCCTTGGAGGCGCCGCGCGACTGGAACCGCGCGAAGAAGCTTGCCTGTCGCTGCCCCCAGTGCGGCGAGCTCGGCCGGTTTCTCGCTGACCCCGGGCGCCGCACGTGGATCTTCAAAGCCGCCGAAGCCGCGCGCAGCCACATCGAGCAGACGATCCAACGGACGCGATGCGATCTGGACACGGCGACCGAAAGACGCGGTCGGCCCTACAGCCTCGTCTGCACCAAGAACCAAGCCGGCTACGATCGGCAGGTGAAGCAACGCAATCAGGACCTCGCAGACCTGGAGCGATTCGGACGGTGATGACCGCTGACACGTGCACGATGCTCGATGCTGGCGGCAGACAGAAGTCTTGTGTCGTGCCAATATATAAAGCCGGAGTAGGAGAGAGCCATGCAAGGATCGCTGCGCGGCAACGCCGGCCCGCGCTACCGGCACACCACCGATGAAAGCGCGCCGTACGAGACCATCAGCGTCGACAAGCTGACGCCGATCATCGGCGCGGAGATCGACGGCATCGACCTCGGCAAGCCGCTCAGCAACCGCCAGCAGGACGAGCTGCATCGTGCGCTGGCGGAAAATCTCGTCATCTTCTTCCGTGACCAGCACATCACGCCTGACCAGCACCTGGCCTTCGGCCGGCTGTTCGGTGACCTGCACGTCCATCCCGCCGCACCGCACGAGCCGGGCAAGCCCGAGCTGATGATCATCCACGCCGACAGGGAGTCGCCGCGCGCCAACGGCGAGGGCTGGCACACCGACGTGAGCTGCGACCTCGAGCCGCCGATGGGCAGCATCCTCTACATCAAGACGTGCCCGCCCAAGGGTGGCGACACGTTGTTCGCCTCGATGTATGCCGCCTACGAGTCTCTGTCGGACCGCATGAAGACATATCTCGAGGGCATGACCGCCATCCACGACGGCGAACAGGTCTATCGCGGCCTCTACAGGAACTTCGGCGTCGCCGACAAGCCGCAGTATCCGCGCACCGAGCATCCGGTCATCCGTACCCATCCGGTGACGGGCAAGAAGGCGCTGTACGTCAACCGCGGCTTCACCCGCGGCCTGGTCGGTGTACCGCGCGACGAAGGCGACGGCATCCTGCGCTATCTCTACGAGCACATGGAGAACCCGCTGTTCCAGTGCCGCTTCCGCTGGCGCGAGAACTCCATCGCCTTCTGGGACAATCGCTGCGTCCAGCACCGAGCGATGTGGGATTACTGGCCCCATACGCGCAGCGGAAATCGGGTGACAGTGGCAGGCGACAAGCCGTACTGATGCCTCCCCCTCCGCTCGATGGGCGGTGGGGTGGCAACCGAGAACGGATCCGTCTTGCTGGTGATTTTCGACTGCGACGGCGTGCTGGTCGACAGCGAGCCGCTCGCCAATGCGAGCTTTTCACGGGCGCTGAAGGCGCACGGCCTCGACTGGTCGGTCGAGGAGACGATGCGCCGCCTGATGGGACGGTCGCTGAAGTCCTGCGTGGAAATCTGCGAAGCCGAGATCGGCCGCAAGCTGCCTGACGACTTCGTCGAGAAGATGCAGGTCGTAACCTACCAGAGCTTCCGCAACGCACCGTTGCAGGCGGTCGCAGGGGTGAAGGACGCTATTGTCGCGCCGCAGAAGGCCGGCATCGATACCTGCGTGGCAAGCTCGGGCTCGTCGGAGAAGATGCGCTTCACGCTCGGCCTCACCGGCCTGTGGGACCTCTTCGACGGCCGGATCTTCAGTGCGAGCCAGGTGCCGCGTGGAAAGCCGTTTCCCGATCTCTTCCTTCATGCCGCGATCGAGATGAACGTGCAGCCCTTCGCCTGCACTGTGATCGAGGATTCGGTGCCCGGCATACAGGCGGCGCGGTCGGCCGGCATGCGCGCACTCGCCTATGCCGGCGCGCCCTACGCCGATCGCGCCGCGCTGGCGGCGGTGGGCGGCGAGCTGTTCGACGACATGACGAAGCTGCCCGAGTTGGTTCGGCCATGACGGGCTCGTGGTCCATGGGCACGGCCAAGGCCGAGCGCATCATCGTGGTCGGCGCCGGCATGGCGGGCCTGGTCGCCGCCCGCCTGCTGCATGACTCCGGCTTTGCCGTCACCGTGCTCGAGGCGCGCAAGCGCATCGGCGGCCGCACCTGGACCGATGACTCGCTCGGCGCGCCGCTCGATCTCGGCGGTTCGTGGGTGCATGGCGTCGACGGCAATCCGCTGGCGCTGTGGTGCGACAAGCTCGGCATCGGCCTCGTCGAATCGCAGGGCGATCGGCTCTTGATCGACGACCGCGCCACCGCACCGACGCGCGAAGGCCAGCGTCGGCGGGCGATCGCGGGGCGCATGGCTTTCAAGGCCGCCATCGAATGGGCGAGCTGGCGCAGCAAGGCGATGGCGCGCGTCTGGGGGCCGCGATCGATCTCGGTCAAGCAGGCGGTCGATCCGTTGCTGCACGCGTCGTGGCTGCCCGAGGTCGACAAGCTGGTCATCGGCACCTTCATCGAGATGTGTGAAGGCGTGCAGGGCGCGCCCTACGAGGCCGTCTCGGCCGAGGAGTGGTTCCCGACGGAAGGACTGGAACGCAATGCCCAGCCCAAAGGCGGCTTTCGCACGCTGCTCGAGGATGCCGCCCAGAACATGGCGATCCGTTTCAACGCCGCCGTGCAGCGCGTCGTCTGGAGCGATGCCGGCGTGACGGCGATTCTCGCCAGTGGCGAGAAGATCGAGGCCGACCGCGCCTTGATCGCCGTGCCGCTCGGCCTTTTGCGCGCCGGGCTGCCGGCGCTCGATCCGCTGCCGCCCGAGGACCAGCAGAAGGCGATCGGCCGCCTCGGCTACGGCGCCGGCATTCTGGGCAAGATCTACCTGCGATTCCCCAAGCGCTTCTGGCCGGACCATCCGAAGTGGTTCGGCCGTCTGCCCGACGCGCCCGACAAGCGCGGCACCTTCAACACCTGGGTGAGCCACGAGCAGGAGACCGGACGGCCGATCCTGCTCAGCTTCAGCAACGGGGCGACGGCGGCGCACCTTGACCGTGCGGCGACCGATGCCGAAGTAAAGGAAGTGGCGATGTCCTCGCTGCGCAAGATGTTCGGCGACGCCGTCGTCGAGCCGGAGGCCATGGTCTATCCGCGCTGGCTGAGCGATCCCTGGTCGCGCGGCGGCTATTCCTATCCGGGCGTCGGCAGCGCGCCGGAGGATCGCGAGGCGCATGCCAGGCCGCTCGGTCGGCGGGTCTTCTTTGCCGGCGAGGCGACCGAGCCGGTCGAATACGGCACGGTGCACGCCGCCTTGTGGTCGGGCGAGCAGGCGGCGGAAGCGATCTTCAGGGTTGCGACCGGAAGCGATGCAAAGGCGGAGGCACGGCCGTGGTTGGGCGCCCGCATGGGAGCCGGACGACATAACGAAGGAATTTGACGCATGCTGGCCAACATCCTGTTCGTCCTGGTGATCGTGTCGGGCCTGGCGACGCTCGGCATGCTGTTCGTCGGTCTGTTCAACATGGCCCGCAACAGCGAGAGCACCGTCGAGGGCGGCAAGCGCAGCAACCGCTTCATGTGGTGGCGCGTGCGGCTTCAGTTCCTGACCATCATCCTGATCGTTCTCTGGTATCTTGCCAGCCGGAGCTGAGCCGATGGTCACGTTAACCCGCATCTACACGCGCGGCGGCGACAGCGGCCAGACCTCGCTCGGCCGCGGCGAACGCGTGGCCAAGCACGATCCGCGCGTCGAGGCCTATGGCACTGTCGACGAGGCCAACTCGGTGATCGGCCTGGCGCGCAGCGCCATCGGCGGCGCGACGCTGGGCGGGCAGCATTGTGCCGAAGCCGACGCCATGCTGGCCCGCATCCAGAACGACCTGTTCGATCTCGGCGCCGACCTCTGCACGCCCGAGGGCGAGGCCAAGCGCGGCGAGCAGGCGCTGCGCATCGTGGCCTCGCAGGTCGAGCGCCTGGAGCACGAGATCGACGCCATGAACGCCGAGCTGGAGCCGTTGAAATCCTTCATCCTGCCCGGTGGCAGCGAAGCCGCGGCCTGGCTGCATCTGGCCCGCACCGTCGCGCGCCGCGCCGAGCGGCGCATGACGCAGCTCGCCGCCGAGCAACCGATCAATCCGGAGGCGATCAAGTATATCAACCGCCTGTCCGACCATCTGTTCGTGCTGGCGCGACGGCTCAACGACAACGGGGCCAGCGACGTGCTCTGGGTGCCTGGCGGCGGCCGTTGACGGCGCGATGACGACTGACGTTCGCGACGCAGAGATGGCCGATCAAGCGGAATGGCACCGGATGTGGTCGGCCAATTGCGCCCATTACAACGTTTCGATGCCGGCGGCGGACATCCGGGAACTATGGCGCCGCATCATGGACCCGGAACATCCGGTCGGCGCTTTGGTGTCCGGTGCGTCGCCTGGCGAGGGCCCGCTGGTCGGCTTTGCAAACTACGTGCTTCATCCGCACACATTCAGCAGTCGGATGGTTTGCTATCTCGAAGACCTCTGGATCGAGCCGTCCGCTCGTGGCGCCGGGTGGGGGCGAAAGTTCATCGATGCCCTCATCGCCCGTGGCCGGAACCGGGGATGGCGCCGGATCTACTGGCATACGGGAGCCGACAACACGGCAGCGCGCCGGCTGTACGACCGCATCTCTCAGCCCACCGACTACGTTCGCTACGACGTCTCCCTGCCGTAACGCCGCGGCTCGCATCCTCTGGTTGCCGGCCGGAGCCTGTTAGTGGCTTCAAGCTGTTGAAAAATCTTGGTAAAATCTCCCGCCCTGCGATTTTGTGCAGTGCGCCATAGCCTTGACATGATCGGCTGAACACCCCTACACGAAAACCCCTTCGCTGGATCGGAAGTCCGGCAGCAACTCACCTATAGGCGCAACGCGATGAAAGTGCTGGTCGCGGTCAAGCGGGTCATCGACTACAACGTCAAGATCCGCGTCAAGACCGACAACACGGGCGTCGAGACGGCGAACGTCAAGATGTCCATGAACCCCTTCGATGAGATTGCCGTGGAAGAGGCGATCCGCATGAAAGAGAAGGGCCTCGCGACCGAGATCATCGCCTTTTCCGCCGGCCCCGCGCAGTGCCAGGAGACGATCCGCACCGCGCTCGCCATGGGCGCCGACCGCGGCGTGCTGGTCCAGACCGATGCCGAGCTGCAGCCGCTCGCCGTCGCCAAGCTGATGAAGGCGGTGGTCGACAAGGAGCAGCCCGGCCTGGTGATCGTCGGCAAGCAGGCGATCGACGACGATTCCAACCAGACCGGCCAGATGCTGGCCGCCCTGCTCGGCTGGTCGCAGGGCACCTTCGCCAACAAGCTGAACGTCGCCGACGGCTCGGCCGAGGTGAAGCGCGAGGTCGACGGTGGCCTCGAGAACATCAAGATCAAGCTGCCGGCGGTGATCACCACCGACCTGCGCCTCAACGAGCCGCGCTATGCTTCGCTGCCCAACATCATGAAGGCCAAGAAGAAGCCGATCGAGGTCCTGGCGCCGGATGCGCTGGGTGTCGACATCGCGCCGCGGCTCAAGGTGCTGAAGGTCGAGGAGCCGCCCAAGCGCAAGGCCGGCGTCAAGGTGAAGACCGTCGCCGAGCTGGTCGACAAGCTGAAGAACGAAGCGGGAGTGATCTGACATGGCCGTCCTGGTTGTCGCCGCGCATGACGGCAAGACCGTTCGCAGCAACGTCGCGAACGCCGTGACCGCGGCCTCGCAGATGGGCCCCGAGGTGCATGTGCTGGTGGCCGGCTCCAACGCCGGCGAGGCCGCCAAGTCGGCCGCCGCCATCCAGGGCGTCGCCAAGGTGCTGGGCGCCGAGGATGCGGCCTACGCCAATTGGGTCGCCGAGGACGTCGCCCCGCTGGTGGTCAAGCTCGCGCCCAACTATAGCCACGTCGTGATGGCGGCCGATTCGGTCGGCAAGAACCTCGCGCCGCGCGTGGCGGCGCTGCTCGACGTCGCCCAGGTCTCCGAGGCCATCAAGGTCGAGGCGCCCGACACTTTCGTGCGCCCGATCTATGCCGGCAACGCCATGGCGACCGTGCAGACCGCCGACAAGATCAAGATCGTCACCATCCGCCCGACCAACTTCAAGGCGGCCGCCACCGGCGGTCCCGCGCCGATCGAGCAGATCGGCGGCACCGGCGCGGGCGGGCTCGCCTCTTACGTCGGCGCCGAGCTCTCCAAGAGCGAGCGGCCCGAGCTCACCAGCGCCAAGATCGTCGTCTCGGGCGGCCGTGGCCTGGCGAGCGGCGAGAACTTCAAGATGCTCGAGGCGCTGGCCGACAAGCTCGGCGCCGGGCTGGGCGCCAGCCGCGCCGCGGTCGACGCGGGCTACGTGCCCAACGACTACCAGGTCGGCCAGACCGGCAAGGTGGTGGCGCCCGACCTCTACATCGCCATCGGCATCTCCGGCGCGATCCAGCATCTCGCCGGCATGAAGGACAGCAAGACCATCGTTGCGATCAACAAGGACGAGGAAGCCCCGATCTTCCAGGTTGCCGACTACGGCATCGTGGGCGATCTCTTCCAGATCGTGCCCGAGCTGACTGCCGCGGTGGAAAAGAAGTAACGCGGAGTATCGCGTCATGATCAAGCGCATCGGCGTCATCGGTGCCGGCCAGATGGGTAGCGGCATCGCCCATGTTTGCGCGCTCAAGGGCTTCGACATCCATATGGCGGATGTCGACCAGGCGCATATCGACAAGGGCATCGATGCGATTGGCCGCAACATGGACCGCCAGATCGGCCGCGGCATGATCCGGCCCGAGGACAAGGATGCCGCGATCCGGCGCATCTCCACCGGCCTCGACTACAAGCAGTTCGCCGACTGCGACTTGATCGTCGAGGCGGCGACCGAGAACGAGCAGGTCAAGCGCGAGATCTTCAAGAAGGTCTGCGAGGGCCTGCCGCCCAACGTGCTGCTGGCGACCAACACCTCGTCGATCTCGGTGACGCGGCTCGCTTCGGTGACCGACCGGCCCGGCAAGTTCATGGGCATGCACTTCATGAACCCGGTGCCGATGATGGGCCTGGTCGAGCTGATCCGCGGCATCGCCACCGAGGAAGAGACTTTCCGCACCGTGCGCGACGTGGTGGTCAAGCTCGACAAGAAGCCGGTCAATGCCGAGGACTTCCCGGCCTTCATCGTCAACCGCATCCTGCTGCCGATGATCAACGAGGCGGTCTACGCGCTCTACGAGGGCGTCGGCAACGTCGAGGCGATCGACACCGGCATGAAGCTCGGCGCCAACCATCCGATGGGTCCGCTCGAGCTCGCCGACTTCATCGGGCTCGATACCTGCCTGTCGGTGATGCAGGTGCTGCACGAGGGCCTGGCCGATTCCAAGTATCGTCCGTGCCCGCTGCTGGTGAAGTATGTCGAGGCCGGCTGGGTCGGCCGCAAGGTCAAGCGCGGCTTCTACGACTATTCGGGCGAGCGTCCGGTCCCGACGCGGTAGGCCGCGTTCTGACGCGGCACAGGCGTTCCACATTGCCTGGCAGGCGGCAGCTAGGGTCGGGAATGATTCCCGTCCCGCGCAGCATCGCCCGGATTCCGATCCTGCGAGGTCTCTATCGGGTCGCTCTCAATGGCTATGCGCGCCTGTCGCGCGGCCGCTACATGGTCGAGGAGCGGATGGGCCTGCGGGCTCCTGCTCGACCTGGACAACGTCGTCGACCAGCAGGTTTTCGTCTCCGGCACCTGGAGAAGGGTACCATCGACACGCTGCTGGGCCTGGCGCGCCAAGAACGGCAGCGCCACGGCGGCAAGGCCGTGTTCCTCGACATCGGCGCGCACTGGGGCCTCTATGCGCTGGTCGCTCGCCAGAGCGGCATGTTCGACCGCATCGTCGCCTTCGAGCCCGATCCGACGAACTACGGGCAGCTTCAGGCCAATCTGTTCCTGAACGGTGCCACGACGGCGATCGAGGCGCTGCAGCTTGCGACCAGCGATCGCGAGCGCGTCTTCGGCCTGTCGCCGCTACATCCGAACGACCTCGCCGGCTACAATGGGCGCGTCAATTTCGTCTAAGGCGGAAACATGAAGTCGAAGGCAACGCGTCTGTCCGTCCTCTTGGCGGTTCTGCTCGGTCTCGCGGCAACGGTCTTGCCGGTTGCTCCTGCCGATGCCCAGTGGGTGTTCATCGCCCGCAAGGCCATCGGCCGCGTCCAGCACATGGCGGAAGGCCAGCAGCAGGGCGGCCGGCCGGGCTACGACTTCGCGACCGTCCTGCTCGACGCTCCCGCCGACAAGGTGTTCGCGACGGCACTGGAGCTTGCGCGCAAGAACACTGCGGTTCGCGTCGTCATGCAGGATCCCGGTCAGCGCCGGTTCCAGATCGCCGAGGGCGACCGCACCGCGACCCTGAATGTCGTGCCCTTCAGCGACGACGTCTCGCAGCTGCTCATCGCCGGCCACGCCGGCCCCGGCGAAGGCTCGACAGCCTCGCGTGTGGTGCAGGCCGTGCTGCGCGTGTGCAAGGAGATGAACAAGCACTGCGAAGTCGGCGGCTGACATCGCAAGAGCGCCCGGCCGTGACTCTTTGGCCATTTGCTTCCTTCCGCCCCCTGCGAGACTTCAGCAAGTCGCATTGGTGCAAGGAAGAGCCCATGGCCCGCCGGCCGATCCGCATCGCCGTCCTGCATTTCGCACGATCCGAGGTCCTACATGGGCGGCTTCGTGAAAGTGGCGCGCGAGTTCGATGGCGTGGAGCTGGTCGGCATCGAATCACCGCTGTGGCCCAAGACCGGAACGGCGTCGGGCTGGATCACTGGGGAGGCATACGAGACGTTCGTCGGCCGGATGATCGCCGAGCTTCGCGCCACCGGGCCATTCAATGGCGTCTATCTCAGCCTGCACGGCGGGATGGGCGTGCGCGGCGTGCCGCGGCCGGAGGCGGAGCTGGCGCGGCGGGTACGTGAAGTGGTGGGACGTGATGCCTTCCTTGTCGGCACTTTCGATCCGCACGGCAACGAGGATGAAGAATTCCTGCGCCACGCTGATATGGCGTTCGCGGTGAAATACTTCCCGCACTACGACAGTTACCTTCAGGGCGAGCGCGCGGCGCGCATGCTGGTGCGGGCGATCCGCGGCGACTACAAACCTGCCACTGCGATGGTGCGTGTACCGATCATCTCGCCCGGCGCCGTGCAATGGACGGGCGCCTCGCCGTGGATGGACCTGGTGCAGCGCGCGCTTACCTGGGAGGCGCGCGAGCCCGATACCTATGTGAATTTCTTCTTCGGATTCCCCTTCGCCGACGTGCCGGATGCCGGCATGACCGTCCAGGTAATGACCAACGGCGATGCCGAGCTGGCGCGCCGCGTCGCCGACGACATGGCGGCAGCCGCCTGGCGCGAGCGCGAGGCGTTGCTCAACTCGACCAAGGTCTACACCATTCCCGAGGGCGTCAGGCTGGCGAAGGATGCCGTGGCGTGCGGCGCCACGCCGGTGGTGCTGGCCGACCACAGCGACCGCTCCGGGTCGGCGACGTGGCTCCTGAAGGAGATCATCGACCAGGATCTCCCCGACGTGCTGATCGCCACACTGGCCGATGCCAAGGTCAGCGACGCGCTCAAGGCCAAGGGCGTCAAGGCGGGCGATGCGTTCGACATGGAGGTGGGCGGGCTGGCCGACGAATCGGCCGGCGCGCCGGTCCGCATCCAGGGCACGGTGCTGAACGCCGTCGAAGGCTACGGCCAGCTCTGGGTCGTCGTGAAGTTCGGCCGCGGCAACGTGTTGGTGCTGAGCCGCTACCTCGTGCAGGTGATGGAGCCCGGGCCGCTGAGCGCGCTCGGCCTCATGTGTCGGACTTCAAGGCGTTCGCCATCAAGTCGCGCGTGCATTTCCGCCGCGGCTTCGACGACAGCGGCTTCGCCAAGACGATCCTGCTGGTTGAGCCGGTCGAACCATTCCTCGGCACGGTGCGGCTCGACGGGCTGCCGTATCAGAATGTCGACCTGAAGAAGTTCTATCCCTACGGCGAGCCGCAGTTTCCATAGGTCGCCCGCGGAATCACAAAGGCCGCTCGATGCTCGGCTGACGACAAGAAGCTCGGTCACGCCGACGAGCGTGGCCCTTAAAGGTTGCCCGTTCTTCAGTGAGCACTCGCCTCAAGTCCAAACGTCCAGCGCGGCCGCTCGCTTTGCCTTTGTCCCAGCGGCTGCGCAGGACGGCGACGTCGCGCTCGCGCAGTTGCCGGCGTTGTGACACCGTACTCGGCCGTTCGATTTCTGCCATTTCCGCGACCTCCTGCACGAGGATATCGCGCTGGACGGGCCCAGGAACAGTCATAGTTAGGCGCGGACGGTCAGAAGCCCGAGCGCGTCGGTGCTACCACGATATCGCGGATGCAGATCGTGGGCGGCAGCTTCCAGCAATAGAGCACGACCTCGGCCAGCTCCTCGGCCGACAGGAAATCAGGATTGCCGAGGATGCGGCAGTATTCCTCGAAGCTGATGCCCATGCCCCGGTGGATGTTGGTCTTGATGTAGGCCGGCGCCACGTTGATCACGCGCACGCCCTGCATGCCCACTGCCTCGCGCAACGATTCGGAGGTGGCGCGCACGGCGTATTTGGAGGCGGTGTAGCCTACGGCCACCGGGCTGGTCTTGCGATCGCTGACCGAACTGATGTTGATGATGGTGCCGGACTTGGCGGCGGCCATGTCGCCGATCACGACCTTGGTGGCGTTGAGCGTGCCCTTCAGGTTGACGTCGATCTCGTGGGAGAAGGCGGCCGGCTCGACGTCGGTGAAGGCGCGGGCGTCCGCCATGCCGGCATTGTTGATCAGGCAAGCCGTCTTGCCGAACTTCGCCTCAGCGTCGCGGATGGCGCGCTCCAATGCAGCGTAGTCGGTGACGTCGGCTTCCGCATAGGCCGTGCGCTCGGCCGGCAGTCCATCGACCGGCTTCATATGGCGAGCGATCAAGAGCAGGGCATTGCCTTCCCTGGCCAAGGCCCGCGCCAACGCGAGGCCGATGCCGGAGCTGGCGCCCGTGATGACGACGAGAGGACCGGTCAAAGGGCGGCCCTCATGAGCGCAATGCCCTCGGGCGTGTCCCAGTCGGCGTCTCCTTCCAGGCGTCCCAGTTCGCGGCCGGCCGGATCGACCAGGATCGACGTCGGCAGCAGGGTCACGCCCAGCACCGACATCGCCTTGCGGCCCTTGTCGTAATAGATGCGGAGACTGGTCAGGTTCTGCTCTTTGTAGAAGGGCGCGACCTTGGGCTTGGATGGGCCGTCGAGCGAGATCGGGATCACCAGGAATCTGTCCCGCGGCATCTCGGCCTGCAGCCGGTCGAGGCTCGGCATTTCCTTGACGCAGGGTGCACACCAGGTCGCCCACAGGTTGATCAATCGCGCCTGGCCGTTGAGTTCGGACAAGCGTATCGGCTGGTCGTTGACGTCGAGGAATTCGAGATCCGGAACGGGCTTGGGCGGCGTGGTGAGCTTGAAGCGCTTCATCGCGCCCTTGATCAGGGCTGAGGAAATCTCGGCTCGGGCCGTTGCTGCGCTAATGAGTGTGGCCGTGGCTCCGGCCACGACGAGCCGGCGACTGGAGAGGAAATCTCGTACGGGATATGCCATAAGCCGCGTTCCTAACAGGACTACTGGCTCATATTCATGGCACGGAAGAACACAACTGCGCGAGCGCCGAAGCGGCAATCCAACACGATGTGGGGCGGCCGCTACAAGCTCGGCCCGGCGGAAATCATGGAGAAGATCAACGCCTCCATCGGTTTCGACCGCCGGCTCTATGCGCAGGATATCGCAGGCTCGCTTGCCCACTGCGACATGCTGGTCACCCAGGGCATCCTCTCGGCCAAGGACGGCCGCGCCATCAAGCGCGGGCTGGTGAAAGTGCGCGAGGAGATCGAGGCCGGCCGCTTCAAGTTCTCCACCAAGCTCGAGGACATCCATTTCAACGTCGAGGGCCGGCTGACCGATCTCATCGGGCCGGCCGGCGGGCGCCTGCACACGGCGCGCTCGCGCAACGACCAGATCGCCCTCGATGTCCGGCTGTGGGTACGCGACACGATCGATCGCCTGGAGCCGATGCTCGCCGACCTGCAGGCCGCGCTGATCGATCGCGCCGGGGAATATGCCGCGACCATCATGCCGGGCTTCACCCATCTGCAGACCGCCCAGCCCATCACCTTCGGCCACCACCTGATGGCCTATGTCGAGATGTTCGGGCGCGATCGCAGCCGCCTGGCCGATTGTCGCGCGCGGCTCAACGAATCGCCGCTGGGCGCGGCGGCGCTTGCCGGCTCGCCGCATCCGATCGATCCGCGCAAGACAGCCAAGGCGCTGGGCTTCGAGCGGCCGATGGCCAACTCGCTCGATGCCGTATCCGACCGCGACTATGTCGTGGAGTTCATCGCCACGGCCTCGCTCACCGCAGTTCACCTGTCGCGCCTGGCAGAAGAGATCGTGATCTGGTGCTCGGCGCCGTTCCGCTTCATCGCGCTGTCCGACGCCTTCACCACCGGCAGCTCGATCATGCCGCAGAAGCGCAATCCCGATGCCGCCGAGCTGACGCGCGCCAAGGTCGGCCGCATCGTCGGCGCCTTCGTGGCGCTCTGTACCATCCTGAAGGGCCTGCCGCTGACCTACGGCAAGGACATGCAGGAGGACAAGGAGCCGCTGTTCGACGCCGCCGACTCGCTGGAGCTCGGCATCGCGGCGATGGCCGGCATGGTGCGCGACCTCAAGGCCAATCCCGAGCGCATGCGCGCCGTCGCCTCCGCCGACTATTCCGTGGCGACCGATCTCGCCGACTGGCTGGTTCGCAAGGTCGGCCTGCCGTTCCGACAGGCCCATCACGTCACTGGCCGGCTGGTCGGCATTGCCGCCGACAAGGGCGTCGACCTCGACAAGCTGACGCTGGCCGAGATGCAGGCGGTCGAGCCCAAGATCGATCGCGGCGTCTATCGCGTGCTGACCGTCGAGGCGTCGGTCAATGCGCGCAAGAGTCTGGGCGGCACCGCGCCTGCCAATGTCGTGCGTGCCGTGGCCGAGGCAAGGCGCCGTTTCCTGGGACGCGGCGGATGAGCTTCTTCACTTACAAGAACGGCGAGATGCACGCCGAGGGCGTGGCTCTCGCCACCATCGCGGCCCAGGTCGGCACGCCTTTCTACTGTTATTCGGCCGGCGCGCTAGGTGCGGCGTGGAAGGAGTTCGCCAAGGGCATCGAGGGCATGAACGCCGAGGTCTGCTACGCCATGAAGGCGAACAGCAGCCTGGCGGTGATCCGTCTTTTCAACGAGCTGGGGGCGGGGGCCGACATCGTCTCCGTGGGCGAGATGCGGCGCGCACTGGCGGCCGGCGTGCCCCCCAGGCGCATCATCTATTCGGGCGTCGGCAAGAAGGCATCGGAGCTGATGGCGGCCCTCGAGGCAGGCGTCGGCCAGATCAATGTCGAGAGTTCGTCCGAGCTCGAGACGCTGAACGCCGTCGCAGCCCAGCTCGGCGTCAGGCCCGACATCACCATCCGGGTCAACCCGGACGTCGATGCCGGCACGCACGCCAAGATCACGACCGGCCGCAAGGAGAACAAGTTCGGTATCGACATCGACCTCGCGCGTGAGGCCTATGCGCTGGCCGGCCGCCTGCCGCACCTCAACGTGGTGGGCGTGGCCATGCATATCGGCTCCCAGCTCACCTCGCTGGACCCCTACCGCAGCGCCATTGTGCGGATGCGCGAGCTGATCGGACAGCTCCGCGCCGACGGCCACAGGATCGACCGCTTCGACATCGGCGGCGGCCTGGGGATCGTTTACGCCCGGGAGAAGCCGCCGGCGATCGCAGACTTCCTGGCCATGGTGGCCCGTGAAACCGCAGGGCTGGGTTGCGCGTTGACCTTCGAGCCCGGGCGTCGGCTGGTCGGCGAGGCGGGTGTGCTCGTGAGCGAGGTGATCCTCGTGAAGCCCGGTGCCGCAAAGACTTTCGTCATCGTCGACGCGGCGATGAACGACCTGATCCGGCCCACTCTTTATGAGGCGTGGCACGATGTCGTGCCCGTCCGTGAGCGCCCCGGTGCCGCCACGATCCGCTGTGACATTGTCGGGCCGATCTGTGAATCCGGTGACTACCTCGCACAGGACCGTGATATGGCGCCGCTGGCTGCCGGAGACATGATCATGATACGCTCGGCCGGCGCCTATGGGGCTGTCATGGCCTCGACCTACAATACCCGGCCCCTGGCGCCGGAAGTCATGGTCTATGGCACGCGATTTGCGGTCACCCGGCCAAGGCCCTCGATCGACGATTTGCTCTCTGCCGAGCGGTTCCCGCCCTGGCAAGAGCCAGTAAAGTCTTAAGCGTAAGCGAAAGGACGGCGATGGACGCCAGCCAGACCACCAGCTTCCAAGCCCCCGGCCTCAGCCGCAAGATCAGCTTGGCTTGGCTGGCGCTGGCCTGGGAAAGGCTGTGGCCGCGGCTGGTGCCGGTCCTGTCGTTCGTGGCGTTGTTCATCGCCGCCGCCCATCTCGATCTGTTCGCCGGCCTCGACCCCTGGGTTCATACGGGCATTCTGGCCGCCCTGGCGCTGGCCCTGATCGGGTTCGCCTGGTGGCGGCTGCGTGATTTCGCGCTGCCCACGCAGGAAGCCGCGATCCGTCGCCTCGAGCGTGACAGCGGCGTGCCGCATCGGCCGCTGGTCGCCGTACAGGACACCTTGGCGGCCGGGTCCTCCGACCCGATGTCGTCGGCCCTGTGGGAGGCCCATCGCCGCCGCGAAGCCGAGCGCTTGGCCGGCCTCGGCAACAGGCCCGCCCATCCCGGCTTGGCTGTCCTCGACACCTGGGCGCTGCGTTTCGTGCCGCTGCTCGCGCTGATCGTGGCCATCGCCGTCGCCGGCGGCTGGCGCAGCGATCGCATGGCCGCAGCCTTCACGCCGGCCTTCCCGCCGCCGCCGCCGGTCGTTGCCAACCTGTGGATCGCACCGCCGGCCTACACCGGCAAGCCGCCGATCTATCTGGACATGGCCGACAAGGACAAGCTCCTGCGCGTGCCCGTCGGCAGCAAGCTCGCGGGCTTCGTCGACGACGTGCGCGGTCGCAAGCCGCCGCAGCTCATGATCGACGGCAACGGCACCGAGTTCGCCACCGTCGGCAAGGGCAAGTACCAGGTCGAGCAGGTCATCACCGAAGGCAAGCAGATCACCTTGCAGGCGCGCGGTGACGAGCAGGCGCACTGGAAGCTGCATGTCATTCCCGACCTGGCGCCGACCATCGAGTTCGCCCGGCCGATCGGCGTCGACAAGTGGTCGACCAAGATCGAGTACATCGCCGGCGACGATTTCGGTGTGACCGGCGTGCAGCTCCAGATCCGCCTGCATGGCAGCGTGCTCGGCGCCGACATGCTGAGCGAGGACGAGGAGCCCGAGGTCATCCGCCTCGACCTGCCGGTCGCAGGCAACACCAAGAAGGTCGCCGACACCTTCGTGCGCGACCTCACCAGCCATCCCTGGGCCGGGCTCAAGGTCACGGTGATGCTGTTCGCCACCGATGCGCTGGGCCAGAAGGGGCGCAGCTCGGTCGAGACCTTCCTGTTGCCCGAGCGGGTGTTCAACGATCCGACGGCCCGCGCGCTGATCGTGCTGCGCAAGGCGCTGACGCGTGATCCCAAGGCCTTCCGGCTCGACGTCGCCGACGGCATGCGCCTGATCCAGGTCAAGCCTGAGAGCTACCGCGACGACACCGTTGTCCAGCTCGGCCTGCGCATCGGCGCGGCGCGGCTGGCGACGAACGGCGACAAGGCCAGCATCACCGAGACCCAGAAGCTCCTGTGGGATCTCGCGATGCGCCTGGAGAACGGCTCGATGACGGACGCCGAGCGCGCGCTCGAGCAGGCGCGCCAGGAGCTGCGCGACGCCATGCAGCGCAACGCCGGCGACGAGGAGATCGAGCGCCTGATCCAGCAGCTCTATGACGCCATGGCGAAGTGGCAGAAGGAACTCGCCGAGCGCATGCAGGATCCCGAGGAACGCCGCCGCATGATGGAGCAGGCGGAGAAGATGGATCCCAACAACACCATCACCAGCGACGATCTGCAGAAGATGCTGGATAAGATCCGCGAGATGGCCAAGAACGGCCAGCGCGAGGAAGCCAAGCGCCTGCTCGAAGAATTGCGCAAGATGATGGAGAACGCCACCCCGATGATGGCCCAGCCCGGTCAGCAGGGGCAGCGCGGCCAGCAGGGCCAGGGCAATCAGCAGGGCCGCGAGATGATGAACCAGCTCGACCGCCTGTCGCGCCGCCAGAACCAGCTTCTGGGCGAGAGCGAGCGCGAGGGCCGTCAGCAGCAGGGCCGCCAGGGGCAGCAGGGCCAGCGCCAGCAGGGACAACAGGGCCAGCAGGGTCAGCAAGGCCAACAGGGCCAGCGCGGCCAGGGCCAGCAGCCCGGCGACGGCCAGTGGGGCGAGCAGCAGCGCGGCCAGCAGCAAGGCCTGCGCCGTCAGCTCGGCGATTTCATGAACAAGCTCGACGAGAACGGCATGGGCATGCCGGAGTCGCTGGGCCGGGCCGAGCGCCAGATGCGCGAGGCCGAGGATGCGCTACGCCGCGGTGATCCGCGCGATGCGTCCCGTGCGCAGCGCCGGGCGCTCGACAACCTGCAGCAGGGCATGACCGACATGGCCGAGCAGATGCGTCAGCGCGGGCCCGGCAACAACCAGGACATCGCCGAGATCGAGGAGCGCGAGCGCCGCAGCGAGGATCGCGATCCGCTCGGCCGCTCCGACGGCAACTACGGCGATGCGGTCGACACCGGCCTCGACAAGGTGCCGCTCGAGCTCGAGCGCCAGCGCAGCCGCGAGATCCTCGACGAGCTGCGCCGCCGTGCCGGCGAGCAGCGGCCCAAGGACGAGCTCGACTACATCGACCGGCTGCTCAAGACGTACTGATCGGGCGAGCAGTGCGCCTGATCGTCGTCATCGCCAGTGCCCTGGCCGCAGCAGCCGTCGGTTCGGCCGCAGCGCAAAGCCAGATGGAGTTGAACGCGCAGGCGGCCGTCGACCTGCGCAAATCCGGCGAGCAGTTGAACGCCGTCTACAACAA
The DNA here is from genome assembly GCA_009377525.1 of Rhodospirillales bacterium. Taxonomy (GTDB): domain Bacteria; phylum Pseudomonadota; class Alphaproteobacteria; order Reyranellales; family Reyranellaceae; genus Reyranella. The sequence goes on along the minus strand of WHTW01000046.1, from coordinate 27,095 downwards.
GTTGGGGGCAAAGATCTCCGACGCCGGCAAGAAGAGCCTGCAGGCCGCGCAGCAGTCGTGGTTGCGCTTCCGTGATCAGGAGTGCGAGTTCGAGACCATGGGAACGGTGGGCGGGTCCATCCATTCGATGATCGTCGCCATATGCCTGACGCGCCTGACTGATCAGCGAATCAAGGACCTCGAGGCCCAGTTGAACTGCAAGGAGGGAGACCTCTCCTGTGGCGGGCAGTAGTGACGGCAACTCACCGTCATCCCGACCGGAGCCCGAAGGGCGGAGTGGAGGGACCTCGTCTTTGTTCGAGCCCCTCGGCTTCGCTCGGGGCGGCCGCTATGCGGCCGTCTTCTCCACAACGCCAATGTACGGCAGCCCGCGGAAACGGTGCGCCCAGTCGAGCCCGTAGCCGACTAAAAACTCGTCGCCGCACTGGAAGCCCACGAAGTCGGCTTCGAGCTGGGTGAGCCGCTTGCCCGGCTTGTCGAGCAGGGTGCAGACCGAGACGTGCTTGGCGCCGCGCTCGAGCAGGAGCTTCTTGGCGAAGCTGAGCGTAAGGCCCGATTCCAGGATGTCGTCGACCAGCAGCACCTCGCGCTGGCGCACGTCGTCGACGATGTCGCGCACCACCTTCACACGCCCGCTGGTCTCGGTCTTGGTGCCGTAGCTGGAAAGGGTGAGGAAATCCATCGACCAGTCGGCGCCGGCCCGGCTCAGTGCGCGGATCAGGTCGGCGGCGAAGACGAAGCTGCCTTTCAGCACCGAGACCACCAGCGTGTCGGTCGGCAGCTTGGCGGCGAGCTCGCCCGCCATGACATCGACGCGCGCGGCGATCTCGGCGGCGGAAAAACGGACAGTGACGGTGGGACGGCCGGGCATGGAGCGCTCGCTAAAGCATGTTTCGTCCGACTGGAATCAGTCGGACGAAACGTGCCTGCAAAAGAGGTGTGTGGACAACGCATTTCCGCTCGAATGGAGCCGCAGGCGGCTCCATTCGAGCGGAAATTGCCTGGGTCAGAAAAAAAGAGGGCGGCGCCATTATTGCCTGAAAAGGTCGCGCAAGGCGTCGATATGAAGGAAGTCGCGCCATTCGACCGGCAGGGCCGCCAGGATCTCGCCGCGGAAGGCGTAGGCGGCGATGACGAGCACGACGACGGCCAGGCCGGCCACCGACAGCCACTGGGCCCAATGTGACTTGGCGGGCGGCGTGGCAAGGGCGGGCAACCCGGAATTGTAGGTCGGCGGCCTGATCACGAAGTCCGGCACGGGGCGCGGCGGGGGTGGCGCCACCGCAGCGGGTACGATCGGTCGTTCGCGCCATCTATGGCTGCAGCGGGCGCACTGGACGGTGCGCCCGGTCGGGCCAATCGCCAGCGGATCGACAGCATAGCGCGCGCCGCAATTGGGACAGGTGACCTGCATGGCTTGGCGAGGAATTCCGCACTAGAGGTGCTTACTGCCGGACATTAGAGCGGAATCCGATCGGATGGAACCGCGAGGTTCCATCCGATCGGATTCGCGCGCACTGGCAATGCTCGTTGCACAGGGCACAATCCGTCCAACTGGCGTCAGCTGGACGGATTGTGCTTTAGGCCACTAAAAGTGGGCTTACAATGCTCGGCCTCCGGCTGCGTTCGCTCTTCTTCAACGTCGGCTGGTATGTCGGGTCGACGATCATTGCCATCGCAGGCATGCCGATCCTGCTGCTGTCTCGGCGCGCCAACATCGCCTGGGCCGACGTCTGGGTCGACTTCTGCCTGTGGTGGGTCAAGGTCACCTGCCGCATCACCCATCGCGTGAATGGCCTGGAGAACAGGCCTGCCGGGCCGGTCATCCTCGCCTGCAAGCATCAATCGTCGTGGGAGACGCTCGCCTTCCATCGCCTGTTTCCCAACACCGCAACGGTGCTGAAGCGCGAGCTGCTTTTCATTCCCGTCGTCGGCTGGGCGATGGCGCGTGCGGGCAACATCGCGGTCGAGCGCGGCGACGGGCCCAAGGCCCTGCGCAGCCTGTTGCGCCAAGCCAAGGCGGTGGTGGCGGAAGGCCGCTCGATCCTGATCTATCCGGAAGGCACGCGCACGCCGGTCGGCTCGTCGCTGCCCTATCACGTCGGCACCGCGGCGCTCTATCGCCAGCTCGGCGTGCCGGTCGTCCCGGTGGCGCTCAACTCCGGTATGTTTTGGGGACGCCGCAAGTTCATCAAGTGGCCCGGCACCATCGAGGTTGAGGTCCTGCCGCCGATCCCGCCGGGCCTGGACCGCGAGACCTTCATGGCGACCCTGTGCGATCGCATCGAAGGGGCCACCCAGCGGCTGGTGGCGGATGCCAAACGCCTGTTATAGGTAGCTGAATCGGCTTTGAGTTCTCTGTATGTTCTGTTATAGTATGCGGCCGTCTTCGGGAATGGTGCAGCCCTTGGCATCGCGGCGGCGACAGCCCAAGTTTGGTGGCCCTGCACCCCAAAACCTAGGGGCGGAGGGGTAGGCTAACCACCAGACTGTCGGGCGGAAATGCCGGAAATGCCGGAAAATCCGAAGGCGTCGCTAACTGGGCTGTGAACGATGGAATGGGCTCCGGTCTCCCAGCGCATCTGGGACATGAAATACCGCTTCCGCGATGCCGCCGGGGCTGCGGACGCCGATCTGGACGCGACCTGGTGGCGGGTCGCGCGCGCGCTGGCCGCGCCGGAGCGCGATTCCGAGCTGTGGGCTGGCCGCTTCCACGAGGCCCTGCAGGGCTTCAAGTTCCTGCCGGCCGGCCGCGTGATCGCCGGCGCCGGCACCGGCCGCACCGTCACGCTGTTCAACTGCTTCGTCATGGGCGCCATTCCCGACGACATGTCGGGCATCTTCGAGAACCTGCGCGAGGCCGCGCTCACCATGCAGCAGGGCGGCGGCATCGGGCACGATTTCTCGACGCTCCGTCCGCGCGGCGCGCCGGTGAAGGGCGTCGGCGCCGACGCCTCGGGCCCGCTCTCCTTCATGGATGTCTGGGATTCGATGTGCCGCACCATCATGAGCGCGGGCAGCCGCCGCGGTGCCATGATGGCGACGCTGCGCTGCGACCATCCCGACATCGAGGACTTCGTCGATGCCAAGCGCGATCCCAAGCGGCTGCGCATGTTCAACGTCTCGGTGCTGGTCACCGACGCCTTCATGAAGGCGGTGAAGGAGGATGCCGACTGGGACCTCGTTTTCGGCGGCAAGGTCTTCCGCACGGTCAAGGCGAAGGCGCTGTGGGAGCGCATCATGCGCGCCACCTACGAGGTGGCCGAGCCCGGCGTGATCTTCATCGATCGCGTAAATCGACGGAACAACCTGCACTACTGCGAGAGCATCCAGGCGACGAACCCGTGCGGCGAACAGCCGTTGCCACCCTATGGCGCCTGCCTGCTGGGCTCGATCAATCTTGGTGCGCTGGTCAAGGAGCCGTTCACGCCGCGCGCGCGGCTCGACGATGACGTGCTGGAACGGCTGGTACCGTTGGCCGTGCGCATGCTCGACAACGTGATCGACGTCTCGCGCTTCCCGCTGCCGCAGCAGGAGCGTGAGGCCAAGGCCAAGCGCCGCATCGGCCTTGGCGTGACTGGCCTTGCCGACGCGCTGATCTTCTGCGGCGTGCGCTACGGCTCGCCCGAGGCCGTGAAGCTCACCCGCGAATGGCTGGGCGCCGTGCAACGCCTGTCCTACCTCGCGTCGGCGGACATCGCGGCGGAGAAGGGCAGCTTTGCGCTCTACGACCGAGCTCGCTATCTCGCCGGCGAGACGATCAAGGCTTTGCCCGAAGACGTGCGCTCGGCGATCGGCCGCTACGGCATCCGCAATTCACTCCTGAATTCCATCGCGCCCACCGGCACGATCTCGCTGCTGGCCGACAACGTGTCCTCCGGCATCGAGCCGGTCTTCGCCTTCTCCTTCGTGCGCCATGTGCTGCAGCCCGACGGCAGCAAGCGCGAGGAGAGCGTGGAAGATCACGCCATGCGCGTGTGGCGGTCGCTCAAGGGCAACGAGCCGCCGCCGGCCGAGATCTTCGTCGATGCCCAGACGCTCACCCCGGCCGATCACCTGGCGATGCAGGCGGCCGCGCAGGACTACGTCGACAGCTCGATCTCCAAGACCATCAACCTGCCGCGCGACATCTCCTTCGAGGCCTTCAAGGGCGTCTATGAGGAGGCCTATGCGACGGGCTGCAAGGGCTGCACGACCTATCGGCCCAACGACGTGACCGGCGCGGTGCTCGAAGTGAAGCCCTCCTTCGCTCCTGCGGAGCTACGGAGGGTTCACCCTCCGAAGCCTCTGCAGGAGGCGAAGGAGGGCGTGGTCTATATTGCCCAGCCGCTCGACCGGCCGGAGGACCTGCCGGGCCGCACCTACAAGATCAAATGGCCAGGCAGCGATCACGCGATCTACATCACCATCAACGACGTCCTGCAGGACGGCCGCCGTCGGCCGTTCGAGATCTTCATCAACTCCAAGAACATGGAGCACTACGCCTGGACGGTGGCGCTGACCCGCATGATCTCGGCGGTGTTCCGCCGCGGCGGCGACGTGTCGTTCGTGGTCGAGGAGCTGAAGGCGGTGTTCGATCCGCGCGGCGGGCAGTGGATGGAGGGCCGCTACGTGCCCTCGCTGCTGGCCGCGATCGGCGGCGTAATCGAGCGCCACCTGGTCGAGATCGGCTTCCTGGCGCCGGCCGACCAGCCGCGCATCACCGAGGCCGCCGAGCAGCGCCTGCGCCTTGCCGCCGGCGCGCGCGAGCCGTCGGGCGACGGGCCCGTCGCGGCCGCCCTCGGTCAGTGCCCGAACTGCGGCGCCGCCGCCCTCACGCACCAGGAAGGCTGCGACGTCTGCCTGAACTGCGGCTATTCCCGCTGCGGGTGATCAGCCGAGTTGGAGGCCCGTGGCTGGCGCGGCCATGGCCGCGCCAGGAGTTGTGGCCGAGGCGGCTCGCGATTCAGCCCTTGATTTGACATAAGAGTGATCGCAAATCCGGGCCGGACAGCGGGAGGACGAATGAATCGGCGGACGATCCTGGCGGCGACGTTGTTGATGGCGGGTGCCTTGGCGTGCGGCCAGGCTGCCTTGGCGCAGCCCTTGCCGACCGATCGCAGCGACTTGGCATATTCCTACGCTCCGCTGGTCAAGCGCGTGTCGCCGGCTGTGGTGAACATCTACACCACCACGACGGCCCGCGTGCAGCGGCGCCTGCTGTTCCCGTTCCCCGGCATGCCCCTGCCGCCACAGGCCGGCGAGCGGGTGCAGAATTCGCTGGGCTCGGGCGTCATCGTGCGGCCTGACGGGATGATCGTGACCAACGCCCATGTCGTGAAGGGCGCCGACGAGATCCGCGTCGTGCTGGCCGACCGGCGCGAGTTCGAGGCCAAGCTCCTGACCCAGGACGAGCGCTACGACCTCGCCCTGCTGCGCATCGACACCAGCGGCGAGCAGTTCCCGTTCCTGGAGATACGCGATTCCGATTCCGTCGAGGTCGGCGACATCGTGATGGCAATCGGCAATCCGTTCGGCCTCAACCAGACCGTCACCAGCGGCATCATCTCGGCAGTGGCCCGCTCGGCCGGCGGCGTCAACGATTCCAACTTCTTCATCCAGACCGACGCCGCCATCAATCCCGGCAACTCCGGCGGCGCGCTGGTCAGCCTCGACGGGCGACTGATCGGCATCAACACGGCAATCTACTCTCAGACCGGTGGCTCGGTCGGCATCGGTTTCGCCACGCCGTCCAACATCGTGAACCGCATGGTGTCGCTCGGCGAGACGGGCGGGCGCATCGTGCGCCCCTGGCTCGGCATCAACATGCAGCGCGTCACGCCCGACCTCGCGGCGGGCTTCGGCCTGGCGCGGCCGGCCGGCCTCGTGGTCAAGGAAGTCTATCCGGGCGGTCCCGGCTACAAGGCCGGGCTGAAGCGCAACGACGTCATCGTGGCGCTGCGCGACCAGCCGATCGACGACGAGGCGAGCCTGCGCTTCCGGCTCGCCACGCTGACTGTCGACACGATCGTGCCGGTGAAGGTCATTCGCGGCGGCAAGGAAGTGGTGGTCGACCTCAAGCTCGCGGCACCGCCCGAGGATCCGCCGCGCGACCGCTCGCTGCTGGAAGGCCGTCAGCCGCTGAGCGGCGCCGGCGTCGTCAACATGTCGCCTGCCGTCGCCGACGAGCTCGGCCTGGTCGAGTACCGCAATGGCGTCGTCGTCATCGAGGTCAAGCCGGGCGCCTATGCCGGCCGCTTCGTGCGGCCGGGCGATATGATCGTCGCGGTCAACGGCCAGGACGTGAAGAACGTCGCCGATCTCAAGAAGAAGGTCACCGGCGGCGTCTCGAGCGTCACCATCAGCCGCGAAGGCATGATGAACACCGTCCAATTCCGCTGATCGTGCCGGCCGAGCTCTTCGCCTCGCTCGCCCCGACACCGCTCGCCGAACGCCTGCGGCCCAAGACGCTGGGCGACATCTTAGGCCAGGAACATCTCTTGGGTCGCGAGGGGCCGCTTGGCCGGATGCTGGCGGCACGCAAGCTCAGCTCGGCGATCCTTTGGGGCCCGCCGGGCTGCGGCAAGACGACGATCGCCCGCCTGCTGGCGGAGCAGACCGACCTGCATTTCGAGCCATTGTCGGCGGTGTTCTCCGGCGTCGCCGACCTGCGTCGCGTCTTCGAGGCCGCCCGCCAGCGCCGTCGCGACGGCAAGGGTACCTTGCTGTTCGTCGACGAGATCCATCGCTTCAATCGCGCCCAGCAGGACGGTTTCCTGCCTTACGTCGAGGACGGCACGGTGACCCTCGTCGGGGCCACGACGGAGAACCCTTCGTTCGAGCTCAACGCCGCGCTCTTGTCGCGCTGCCAGGTGCTGGTGCTGCGCCGGCTCGATGATGCCGCGCTGGCGGCGCTCCTCGAGCGTGCCGAGGCGGCGCTGGGCAGGAAACTGCCGATCGACGAGGAGGGCCGCCAGGCGGTGTTCGCCATGGCCGACGGCGATGGCCGCTACCTGATTACGCTCGCCGAACAGCTTGCCGGGCTCAAGGAGAAGGGTCCGGTGCCGCCAGCCCGGCTGGCGACGCTGCTGCAGAAGCGCGCGCCGCTCTACGACAAGGCGCAGGAAGCCCACTACAACCTGATCAGCGCCCTGCACAAATCCCTGCGCGGTTCGGACGTCGATGCGGCGCTCTATTGGTTCGCGCGCATGCTCGATGGCGGCGAGGACCCGAAATACATCGCCCGCCGCCTGGTGCGCTTTGCCGTCGAGGACATCGGCATGGCCGATCCCAACGCGCTCACCCAGACGCTGGCGGCGTGGGACACCTACGACCGGCTGGGCTCGCCCGAAGGCGAGCTCGCCATCGCCCAGGCGGTGATCTATCTCGGCACGGCGCCCAAATCGAATTCAGGCTACACGGCCTTCAGCGCCGCCAAGCGGGCGGCCAAGGAGCACGGCTCGCTGACGCCGCCCATGCACATCCTGAATGCGCCGACCCGGCTCATGAAGGATCTCGGCTACAGCAAGGGCTACGAATACGACCACAATGCCGAGGACGGTTTCTCGGGCCAGAACTATTTCCCCGACGGCATGGCGCGCGAGGCGTTCTACCAGCCGGTCGAACGCGGCTTCGAGCGCGAGATCCTGAAGCGCCTGGAATACTGGAAGAAGCTGCGCGCGAAGAAGCGCTCGGTGGACTAAGGCTTCGCCATCGCCCGCATGACGCGGCGGTCGCGGCCGTAGACGTCGTCGCGGAAGGTCGGCACGCCCGCCGCGTCGGCCGTCACCGTCCGGTAGGTCACATAGAGCGTGATCGGCTCGGGAAAGGTGTAGTGTGCCTGGTGACCGGCATTGATCACAAGGCGCACGCGCTCCTTGCTGAAGCCGTTCCTGCCGCCGAACGCCTTCTCGGCGAAGTCGAGGGGGTTCTGCAGGCGGATGCAGCCATGGCTGAAGTTGCGGCTGCCCTCGGTGAACAGCCAGCGGCTGGCCGTGTCGTGCATGTAGATCCCGTATTTGTTGGGGAACGGGAAGAAGATGTAGCCCAGTGCATTGCCGGCCCCGGGCTCCTGCCGGATGCGATAGGGAAAGGCCTTGGGATGGATCGAGGTCCAGTCGATCGAGCTCGGATCGAGTTCGGTATCGTCGCTCCAGTTCTCGAAGATCCTGAAGCCCGCAGCCTGCAGCGCGTTGGGATCGCGACGCAGCATCGGCAGATACTCCTCGCCTGAGATCGACTGCGGTACCGTCCAGTAGGGATTGGTCTGGAAGCCGCGCATGGTCGACTGGATCTCGGGCGTCGGGTCCTTGGGCGTGCCGACGATCACCAAGCTCTGGAACACCGGCTTGCCGTCGTCGACGAACATCATCGAATAATCGCCGGCGTTGACGAAGACATAGCGGCTGCCGAGATCGGCCGGCAGCCAGCGTCGGCGCTCGAGGTTGGCGACGATCTGGTCGATGCGCTCGTCGATCGTGGTGTTGAGCGACTGCGTGGTCTTGGCGCCGACGATGCCGTCGACCGTGAGACCCTTGGTCTCCTGGTAGGCTTTGACGATCGCGGCTAACGGCTCATCGTAGAGCTCGGGTGCCGCGCCGGCGGCCGGCTCGGGCACGGCGAGATCGAGCTCGGCCAGCCGCGTGCGCAGGATCGGCACGCGCGGATCGGTCATGCCGGGCCTCAGGAGATTGCCGTCGGGCAGCTGGGTGAAGATCGCCTTGCCGCGCTTGTCGCGCCACACGGTGAGCGCCTTCTGCAGCGCCGGGTAATCACCCTTGGGCGGCAGGTCGGCGAGGTACGCCGCGAAGTCGCTGGCTTCGGCTGCGGCCGTCAGAAGTTCCGCGCGCTCGACCTTGCGCTGGATGATGTCGATGTCCTTGTCGATGCGGTTGGCGCGCACGCGCCCGGTCGACACGTCGCTGGCATAGGCGACAAAGGCCGCCGTCAGGAGGGTTTCGGTGGCGGGATCGGCGCCCGCTTCCACCGCCTTCTCGACCTCGACAAGCCCGTACCACTTGGGATCGAGCCCGTGGTCTGCCGCACTGCGAATCGCCTTGACCAGGGCATCGGCGCGCGCACGCCCGGCGCTCGAACCGGTCCAAAGAGTCTCGTTGGCAAGGGCGGGAAGGGATCCCGAAAGGGGGATCAAGAACGCCAGCAACGCGGCGATAAAGCGAAGTCGATTCACGCAGCGTGTATAGCAGGAAACGTCCGATTCGTCCATCGAGACGCGAAGCCATGGGCCTGCAGGAAAGCCAGCAAATCCGTGGTCGCGCGCTGCTTCAGCTCGGGCGTGCCGCCGCCGGCGCGGGCGCCCTTGGTGACGCAGTGCTGGCGCGCCCAGGCCTGGTATTCCGGCTCGCTCATCGCCCGGCCGGCGGCCACCACGAAGTGGCGCCCGTCATCCTCGATGAAGTTCTTGCAGCACGACCAGTTCTCGGCCTCCTTGATGTCGAACACCGGGCCGACCGATTCCCAGCCGTGATGGGCGTTGCCGTAGACCTTGACCTTGATGCGCGCGTTGCCGGCCGCCCGCATCCGCTCGGCATACTCGACGGCGAGCGGCGCCGGCGTGTAGTCGTCGCGTGCCGCCAGCATGAAGAACATCGGCTTGCCGTGGGTCGTCGGATCGCGGTGCTGCGCGGTCGCCCCGGGGCAGATCGCGACATGCAGGTCGAACAGGTGCGCAAAGCCGTTGCGCCAGCGTTGGCGCACGGCGATCGCGGCGTTGAGCGACGCGCCGCCGCCCTTGGAGACGCCCATGAGGCCGATCCGCTCGGGATCGATGCGCGGGTCGGCGCGCAGCAGGGCGAGGGCCGCGAAGGCGTCGCCCTCCATCTGGGCGGCCGAGACCAGGGTCTGGTCGGCCACGGTGCGGCGCACGCCGCGGCCGGTGAAGCTGTCGACGATCAGGGCGGCGACGCCGGCCTCGTTCAGCGCCTCGGCATAGAAGTGCTCGCGGTGACGCTGGACGCCCGCGCTGCTGGTCAGGATCACCATGCAGGGCACCGGCTGATCCACCTCTGGCAGGTGCAGGCTGGCCGTCAGCCTTGCCGGCCGGCAGGCGGCGGGATGGTCGAAGGTCAGCGTGTCGAACGCCAGCGATTCCATGGACCCTGTTTACCTTGTCCCGTAGGTTGCGCGCCATGAGCGCCAGCCCCAGGGTCCAGATGCGAGCCGTCGCCGACGACGAGGCCGGCCTGCGGCTCGACCGCTGGTTCCAGCGCCATTTCCCCGAGCTGGGGCACGGCGCCCTGCAGAAGCTTCTGCGCACAGGCCAGGTCCGCATCGACGGCAAGCGCGCCGAGGGCAAGGACCGGGTCGAGCCCGGCCAGACGATCCGCCTGCCGCCTGGTGTCACCGCCGCGCCGCCAACCAAGCCGCGCGAGATCCCGACGGTGTCGGACCGCGACGCCCAGGAGATCCGCGGCCTGGTCATACACAAGGACGACCAGGTCATCGTCCTCAACAAGCCGCCGGGGCTGGCGGTGCAGGGCGGCACGGGGACCGAGCGACATGTCGACGGCATGCTAGACGCGCTCCGCTTCGGCTACGAGGAGCGGCCGCGCCTGGTCCACCGCCTGGACAAGGACACGTCCGGCCTGCTGCTGATCGCGCGAACCGGTCTGGCGGCCCGGCGCCTGGGCGACTCCTTCCGCGACCGCGAGACCGAGAAGCTCTACTGGGCGGTCGTGGTAGGGGCGCCGCCGCGGCCGGAAGGCGCCATCGACCTGCCGCTGGCCAAACGGCCGGGCGCGCGCGACCGCGAGCTCATGCAGGTCGACCACGACAACGGCCAGAAGGCGCTGACCCACTTCAGGGTGCTCGACCATGCCGGCAAGCGCGCCGCCCTGCTGGCGCTCTGGCCGCGCAGCGGCCGGACGCACCAGCTGCGCGTGCACTGCGCGGCGATGGGCTGCCCCATCCTGGGCGACGGCAAGTACGGTGGCGAGGAAGCCCTGCTCTTGGCCGTCGCCGACGCCCGGCGCCTGCACCTGCATGCCCGGCGTCTGGTGCTGCCGCACCCGTCCGGCAAGGGCGAGCTGGCAATCGATGCACAGCCACCGCCTCACTTCCGCCGTACCGTCGAAGCATTCGGCTTCTCGTACGGCCAAGTTTGAGCGAGAATCGCAGGTAATGCGCGGTCCCTGGAAGCGGTTGACCTGGATTCTCGCGGCGGCTGTGCCCGTTGCCGCGGTAGCCGGGATCATTTGGGTCGGCACGCGCGATCTTTCCCGCTTTCAGAACCGCATGACCGAACAGGTGCGCAAGGTGACCGGCCGCGAGCTCGCCGCCCGCGTGCCGCTCACCATCAAGCTCGGCACCGAGCCCGCCATGGTGGTGGAGGGCGTCACCCTCACCAATGCGAGCTGGGGCTCGCGCCCGGAGCTCGCGCGCGTGCGCAAGCTCACTCTGTTCCTCGACCCCGTGTCGCTCTTCCTCGGCGAGGTCAAGATCGGCCGCGTCCTGCTCGAAGGCGCCGACATCCTGGTCGAGCGCAACGAGCTTGGCGACACCAACCTCGAGATGCTGCCGCCGCCCGATGGCTCGGGCCCGCATCCGGGCGAGCACCGGTCACTGCGGTTGCGCACGCCGCCCGCCTTCCCCTGGATCAGCACGATCGAGGTGCGCGATGTGGTGCTCACCATCGCCGAAGGGCAGGGCCGTCCGCCGGTGGTGCTGGAGATCCCGGCCGCGACCTTCAAGTCGCCGGCGCCAAACCAGACGCTGCAGCTCGAGGGCAAGTTCACAGCGCCGCAAGCGACGCCGCTCGAGCTCACCGGCACGGCCGGCTCATTCGACGGCTGGATGCGGGGACTGCCCGGCAGCATCGACGTGCAGGGCGCATTCGGCGGCGGCAAGATCGCGATCAAGGGCAGCGTCAGCTTCAAGGGCACCAACCTGCAGATCACCTCGGAAGGGCCGGACGTCTCGGCGTTCGGACCCTATGTGCGCCTGCCGGTGCCGGCCGGCGGCCCGTATGTGCTCAATGCCAAGGCCGGCACCTTGCGCAGCAGCTTGAAGGTCGAGGTGACGACACTGAAGGTCGGCTCCAGCGAGCTCGTCGGCGAGGCGCTGTTCCGTGTCGACCGCAAGGGTACGCCGACCGTCACTATCAACGCCGACGTGAGCCGCCTCGATCTCGGTGACCTGAAGCCCGCACCCTCGACCGCGCCTGCCGCAAACGCACCGCAGGGGCCGGCGCGACTGGTGCCGACCATGCCGTTCTCGGCGAGCTGGCTCGGCCGCTCGACCATGTCGGTGACGGTGCGGCTGGGCGAGATCGTGGGCCTTGGCAGCAAGGTTCAGAACGCCTCGACCACCCTGACCTCGGGCGGGACCCGTTTCACCTTCCGTGCCGCCGCCACGGTGGGCGGCGGCTCGGCAGGCTTCGACCTCGTCTACGATCCGACCGGCCGCATCGGACAGGCGACGCTGACGGCCTCGGCGAGCCGCGTGTCGCTTGGCGATCTCACGACGCTGCTGGGTTTCGACATCGGCCTGCGCGATGCTGTGGGCGATATTGACCTGCGTCTGCGCGGCGGCGGGCGCAACATGCGCGACGCGCTCAATTCGGCCAGCGGCTCGATCGAGGTCGCGGTGACCAAGGGTCTGTGGCCGCGCAGCCAGTTCGCCAACTGGCCGAGTGAGACCCAGCGCCTGCTGGGCGGCAGCGACAACGGCGTGCCGTTCAACTGCATTGCCGGCCGCTTCGACGTGAGCGGCGGCGTCGCCGCGCTGCGCCGGCTGGTGGTCGACACGCCGCGCACCACCATCGTGGGCGGCGGCTATCTCAGCCTCAGGACGGAAGGCTTCGAGTTCATCCTCGCCCCCGAGGCGCGCGACAACCAGAACGCCGGGCTTGCCTCGTCGCTGCGGGTGAAGGGCGGCAGCGGCCGCGAGACGGCGAGTGCGCTGGAGCCCAACATTGCCCGCCTGCTCGTTGGCGCCGGCGTCGTGCCGAGCCTCAGCGCCCAGGTGAACCAGGCGGCGAAGCAGGCGGGCGCCAATCCCTGCAGTGTCGTGGCGCCGCGCGTCGAAGGCCTGCGCCCCGGCTTGCGGGCCCAGTTGCCGGTGCCGTCCGCCGCCGACATGCGCCAACGCGGTGGCCGGCCGCGGCCGCAGACCGCCGGACCGCAGCGCCGCCAGCAGCGTTGAGCCGCCCTTGTCGACAGGCCGGCCGGGCGTGTAAGCCCTCGCCTCGATGAAGCGCTTCTACAAGGAGACGGCCGTCGATCTCGGCGACGGCGGCCATCGCGTGCTGCTCGACGGCAGGCCCATGCGCACGCCCGCCAAGGCTGTGCTGGTCGTGCCGACGCGCGGCCTGGCCGAGGCCATCGCGGTCGAGTGGGGCGAGGTGCCGGACAAGGCCGACATCAACGTCTCGTACCTGCCGCTCACGCGGCTCGCGGCGACCGGGCTCGACCGCGTCACGACGCAGCGCGCGCGGGTGATCGAGGACACCGCCAGGTACGCCGGCTCCGACATGCTGTGCTACCGCGCCGGCGGGCCCGAGACCCTGGTGAAGCGCCAGCAGGAAACCTGGCAGCCGCTGCTCGACTGGGCGGCCGAGCGCCACGGTGCGCGGCTGGTCATCGTCGAAGGTCTGGCGTTCGTCGATCAGCCGGCCGATGCCGTCGCGCGGCTACGCAAGGCCGTCGCGGCGCACAGCGACCTCGGCCTGTCGGCGCTCTACAACCTCACGCATATTTCGGGCTCCCTGGTCGTGGCCTTGGCCGTCGCCGAAGGGCATCTTTCGGCGGCGGATGCGTTTGCCGCGGCCCAGCTCGACGAGCTCTATCAGATCGAGCGCTGGGGCGAAGATCCGATCGCCACCAAGCGGCACGAAGGCATCAGGCACGACATCGAGGCCAGCGCGCGCTTCTTTGCGCTCCTGGAGCAGCAGCGGTTGAAAGGATGACCATGACAGCGGGCGCGAAATTCCGGGAAGTGCTGGCGAACAAGGGCCTTGTCGAGGCGATGGCAGCGCACAGCCCGCTGTCGGCCATGCTGGTGGCCGAGGCGGGCTTCGACGCGATCTGGGCCTCGGGCTTCGAGCTGTCGGCGATGTACGGCGTGCCGGACGTCAGCGTGGTGTCGATGACCCAGCATCTCGACATGACCCGCGCCATGGTCGACCGCTCGCGCCTGCCGGTGGTGGCCGACATCGACACCGGCTTCGGCAATGCCATCAACGTGCTCTACGTCATCGAGCAGTACGAGCGCGCCGGCGTCGCCGCGATCATCATGGAGGACAAGAGCTTCCCCAAGGTCACCAGCCTGATCGCCGGCGGTCGCCAGGAGATGGTCCGCATCGAGGAATTCCAGGGCAAGATCGATGCGGCGCGCGCAGCACGCAAGGACAAGGACCTTGTCCTCGTCGCGCGCACCGAGGCGCTGATTGCCGGCCTTGGCCAGGACGAGGCGCTGAAGCGGGCGCGCGCCTACGAGGCGGCCGGTGCCGACATGATCCTGGTCCATTCCAAGCAGAAGACGCCCGACGAGATCGAGGCCTTCGTGAAGGCCTGGGACGGCAAGGCGCCGATTGCGCTGGTGCCGACGGCCTATCCGCAGATGACGGTGGCGCGCGTGCGCGAGCTCAAGAAGATCGGCCTGTTGATCTGGGGCAACCACGCGATCCGCGCCTCGGTTGGTGCCATGCGCAAGACCTTCGCCCAGATCCGCAAGGACGGCGGCATCCACGGTGTCGAGGCGAGCATCGCCACCGTCGAGGACGTGTTCGACCTGCAGGGCATGGGCAAGGTCAAGGACGACGAGAAGCGGTTCCTGCGCTAGAGGCGACCGTGAAGCGACAGGTTGGCGTTCTCGCGGTATTGCTCGCCGCTCTCGTGACGGTCGTCGAACCGTCGGTCGCGCAGGATCTTGCCGGCGAATGGCAATTCAAGCGGCGCGCGCGAGGCAGAGGGGCCGCAGTCCGCTCCAGGACTACGCCCAATGCGGTCACGTCGTCACGGCAGGCGGCAAGGTCGAGATCGTCTTCACGTCGGTCAAGAGCAACCACGGCTACAGCATCGATCACTTCTATTGCACCGTGCAAAGCGAAAGCGCTCTGCGCTGCTTCAATATCGACGGCATCGGCAAGGAAGACGACCTGTTCAGGATCGAGCGAATCGGCCGCACACCGGCGTCGCCTGACCGACATATGGACGACGTTTGCCCTGCCCGGGAGCGGCCTCAGGTCTAGACCTTCCTTCTGTTTTGGTCGAAAACAGACGTAATGAGCCGGAGTTCATGAATGCAGCAGATGTTGGAAGAGCTTGAGCGTCGTCGCGCGGCGGCGCGCCAGGGCGGCGGCCAACGCCGCGTCGAGGCGCAGCACGCCAAGGGCAAGCTGACGGCGCGCGAGCGCATCGATGCACTGCTCGATCCCGGCTCGTTCGAGGAATACGACATGTTCGTCGAGCATCGCTCGATCGACTTCGGCATGGAGAACCAGAAGATCCCAGGCGACGGCGTGGTGACCGGCCACGGCACGATCAACGGCCGGCTGGTCTATGTCTTCAGCCAGGACTTCACCGTGTTCGGCGGCGCGCTGTCGGGCATGCACGCCGCCAAGATCTGCAAGGTCATGGACATGGCCATGAAGGTCGGCGCACCGGTGCTTGGCCTGAACGACTCGGGCGGCGCACGCATCCAGGAGGGTGTGGATTCGCTGGCGGGCTACGCCGACGTCTTCCAGCGCAATGTGCTGGCCTCGGGCGTCATCCCGCAGATTTCCATGGTCATGGGCCCGTGCGCCGGCGGCGCGGTCTATTCGCCGGCCATGACCGACTTCATCTTCATGGTGAAGGACAGCTCCTACATGTTCGTCACCGGTCCGGACGTGGTGAAGACCGTCACGCACGAGACGGTGACCCAGGAGGAGCTGGGCGGCGCGCTCACCCACACGCAGAAGTCGGGCGTCTCCGATCTCGCCTTCGAGAACGACATCGAGGCGCTGTTGCAGCTTCGCCGTTTCGTCGATTTCCTGCCCGCCAATAATCGCGAGAAGCCGCCCTTGCGGCTGACGAACGATCCGGTCGACCGCGACGACTTCTCGCTCGACACTCTGGTGCCGGACAGCCCCAACAAGCCCTACGACATCAAGGAGCTGATCCTCAAGATCGCCGACGAAGGCGATTTCTTCGAGCTTTCGCCGGAATGGGCGGCTAACATCGTCATCGGCTTCAGCCGCATGGCCGGCCGTACTGTGGGCTTCATCGCCAACCAGCCGATGGTGCTGGCGGGCTGCCTCGATATCGACAGCTCGCGCAAGGCCGCCCGCTTCGTGCGCTTCTGCGATGCTTTCAACATCCCGATCGTCACTTTCGTCGACGTGCCGGGCTTCCTGCCGGGCACCACCCAGGAGTTCGGCGGCATCATCAAGCACGGCGCCAAGCTTCTGTATGCCTATGCCGAGGCGACGGTGCCCAAGGTGACCGTCATCACCCGCAAGGCCTATGGCGGGGCCTACGACGTCATGGCCTCCAAGCACCTGCGCGGCGACGTGAACTATGCCTGGCCGGGTGCGGAGATCGCGGTGATGGGTGCCAAGGGCGCGGTCGAGATCATCTTCCGCTCCGACATCGGCGATGCCGCCAAGATCGCCAAGCGCACCGAGGAATACCGCGAGAAGTTCGCCAACCCGTTCGTGGCGGCCAATCGCGGCTTCATCGACGACGTGATCATGCCGCACGGCACGCGCCGGCGCGTCTGCAAGGCGCTCGCTACGCTCGAGAACAAGCGGCTCGAGAACCCGTGGCGCAAGCACGGTAACGTGCCTCTGTGACCTCGATGGCCGCGCATCTCAAGCCGGAGGAGCGCATGAGACGGGGCCGCATGGTGCGCCTGCACGTCATCATTGCGCTGCTGACGCTTCTGGTGCTGATCGCCGTCAACGCCCTGTTCAGCAGCCGCTATCCGTGGTGGCTGTGGGTGCTGACGGCCTGGATGCCGCTGATTGCCGGCCATACCGCCTGGGCCATGGGCCAGTTCGACCGCGATAGAAAGGAACCGTGAGAATGGCCGCGAAGAAGAAGGCCGCGAAGAAGAAGGTC
Source organism: Rhodospirillales bacterium (assembly GCA_009377525.1). Lineage (GTDB taxonomy): Bacteria > Pseudomonadota > Alphaproteobacteria > Reyranellales > Reyranellaceae > Reyranella. Next base: position 10,056 of record WHTW01000046.1, on the reverse strand, counting down.
GCGATCAAGAAGGCGCCCGCGAAAGCGGTAACGAAGGCCAAAAGCCATCCGCTGTTCGACAAGATTCTCATCGCCAACCGCGGCGAGATCGCCTGTCGTGTCATCCGGACCTGCAAGCGGCTGGGCATCAAGACCGTGGCGGTCTACTCCGAGGCCGACGCCGATGCGCTGCATGTGCGCGAGGCCGACGAGAAGGTGCTGATCGGCCCGCCGCCCTCGACCCAGTCCTACCTGCTGGTCGACAAGATCGTCGAGGCTTGCAAGAAGACCGGCGCGCAGGCGGTCCATCCGGGCTACGGCTTCCTGTCGGAGAAGCAGGAGTTCCAGAAGGCGCTGGCCAAGGCCGGTATCGTCTTCATCGGTCCCGACGCCCACGCCATCCACGCCATGGGCGACAAGATCGAGTCCAAGAAGCTCGCCCAGAAAGCCGGTGTGAGCACCGTTCCCGGCTACTTGCACGCGCTGAAAGACGCTGACGAGGCGGTGAAGATCGCCAAGCAGGTCGGCTATCCGGTGATGATCAAGGCCTCGGCCGGCGGCGGCGGCAAGGGCATGCGCGTTGCCTACAATGACGCCGAGACGCGCGAGGGCTTCACGTCGGCGACCAACGAGGCCAAGGCCTCGTTCGCCGACGACCGCGTGTTCATCGAGAAGTACGTCGAGGAGCCGCGCCACATCGAGATCCAACTCATCGCCGACGGTAAGGGCAACTGCCTCTACCTGTGGGAGCGCGAGTGTTCGATCCAGCGCCGCCATCAGAAGGTGATCGAGGAGGCGCCGAGCCCCTTCCTCGACGCCAAGACGCGCAAGGCCATGGGCGAGCAGGCGGTCGCGCTGGCCAAGGCGGTCAAGTACAAGAGCGCCGGCACCGTCGAGTTCATCGTCGACAAGAACCGCAAGTTCTACTTCCTCGAGATGAACACCCGCCTGCAGGTCGAGCATCCCGTCACCGAGCTGATCACCGGCCTCGACCTGGTCGAGCTGATGGTCCGCGTCGCCGCCGGCGAGAAGCTGTCGCTCGAGCAGAAGGATGTGAAGCTGAACGGCTGGGCCGTCGAGGCGCGCCTCTATGCCGAGGACCCGTTCCGCAACTTCCTGCCCTCGACCGGCCGGCTGGTGAAGTACCGCGAGCCCGAAGCGGGCCCCGACGTGCGCGTCGATACCGGCGTGTACGAGGGCGGCGAGATCTCGATGTTCTACGATCCGATGATCGCCAAGCTCTGCAGCTATGGAAAGACGCGCATCGGCGCCATCGAGCGCATGCGCCGCGCGCTGGACGAGTTCTACGTCCGCGGCGTGTCGCACAACGTGCCGTTCCTGGCCGCGCTGATGGCCCATCCGCGCTTCCGTGCCGGCAAGCTCACCACCAACTTCATCGCCGAGGAGTTCAAGGGCGGGTTCACCGCGGCCCACCTGCCGCCGCGCGATCCGGCTATGCTGGCGTCCATCGCCGCCGTGGTCGACCGCATCAAGGGCGGCCGCCGCGGCGCCCCGCAGGACAGCCGCGTGGTGATGCTCAATCGCCAGCCCATCGCGGTCACCGTGGACGGCGGCAACTCCGCGTTCTTCGTCGAAGCCGGTGGGCGGGGCCTGGAGGTCGAGACCAACTGGACGCCGGGTGAGCCGCTGATGCATGTCACCATCGCCAAGCAGGTGATGGTGGTCCAGGTCGATGCCGCCGGGTCGGGCTGGCGCCTGATCAACGAGGGTGGGCAGGCCGAGGCGCTGGTGCTGACGCCGCGCCAGGCCGAGCTTTACGCCCTGATGCCGGTGAAGGCGGCACCCGACACCTCCAAGTTCCTGCTGTCGCCCATGCCGGGCCTGCTCGCCTCCGTGGCGGTGAGCGAGGGCCAGGAAGTCAAGGCAGGCGAGGCGTTGGCCGTGGTCGAGGCGATGAAGATGGAAAACGTGCTGCGCGCGGTGCGCGATGGCACGGTCAAGACCCTGCACGCCAAGGCCGGCGACAGCCTGCGCGTCGACCAGAAGATCATCGAGTTCGCCTGACCCGATGGCGCTGCAAGCCCGCCTCGTGATCTCCGGCCGGGTGCAGGGCGTGGGCTATCGCGACTGGACGATATCCGCCGCGCGGCGCCTCGGCCTCGCCGGCTGGGTGCGCAACCGCACCGATGGCGCGGTCGAGGCGCTGATCGTCGGCGACGACAAGGCGGTGGGCGAGATGATCGACGCCTGCCGCCGCGGCCCGACCATGGCCCGCGTCGACAACGTCGATGTCGAGCCGGTCGACCTCGACGTCCTGCCGCAAGGTTTTACGCAGCAGCCGACGGCCTGACCGATTGGCAAAAACTGCCAATGGGCCTAGGATAAGTACATGCCTACGACCATGAACGTGGCGATTTCGCCCGAGCTCAAAGCCCATGTCGACCGGCAGGTCGCCGAGGGCAGCTACGCGTCGTCGAGCGAGTACGTGCGCGACTTGATACGGCAGGATCAGCGGCGGAAAGCCGAGCAGCGATTGGCGGAACTCGTGCGCGAAGGCCTGGAGAGTCCCTTGGAGGCTCCCGATGCGGCCTATTGGAATAAGCGGCGGCAAGCGTTGCGTCGGTCCATAACGAAGAAGCGGCGGTGAAAGTCGTCCGGCGACGGCGAGCGACCCAAGATATCGACGAGCACGCAGCGTACATAGCCGCACGAAGCCCACAGGCAGCCTATCGATTCCTGGAAATGGTCGAAGAAACCTTCGACCTATTGGCGCGTCAACCACGGATCGGTTCGCGGCGCCTGGATCACATCGTTGCCGGCTTGCGCGCCTACCCTGTAAGCACGCTTCGATCCTACATCGTGCTCTACTTCGTTTCTGGCGGCAGGGTACAGATCGTCCGCGTCGTCCACGCCTCTCGCGATTTGGCGGCGCTGCTCAAAGGGCCATAGAGCGCGCTGTGATGGCCCTTGGAACGAACACCTCCTCGAAGGTCTCGGCCAGCGCCGTGTCGAGATCGGGCAGCGTCACCGGCAGGCCGAGGTCGACCAGTGACGTCACCCCATGCTCGGCGATGCCGCACGGCACGATGCCCGCATAGTGCGACAAGTCGGGCTCGACGTTGATCGACAGCCCATGGAACGACACCCAGTGACGGATGCGCACGCCGATGGCCGCGATCTTGTCCTCGCGCGGGCGGCCGTCGGGTAGGGGAGGCTTGTCCGGTCGCACCACCCAGACGCCGACCCGCCCGGCCCGGCGTTCGGCAGTCACGCTGAAGCGGGCCAGGGTGCGGATGGTCCACTCCTCGAGGTCGGACACGAAGCGCCGCACGTCCTGGCGGCGTGCGCGCAGGTCGAGCAGGGCATAGACCACGCGCTGACCCGGACCGTGATAGGTGTACTGCCCACCGCGGCCTGCGACATGGACAGGAAAGCGCATGGGCTGCAGCAGGTCCTGCGGCTTGGCGCTGGTCCCCGATGTGTAGAGCGGCGGGTGTTCGAGCAGCCAGACGAGCTCGCGCGCGCGGCCCGCCCGGATATCGGCGACGCGCTCTTCCATGACGGACAGCGCCTCGTGGTAGGGCACCGGGCCGTCGGAAATGCGCCATTCCGGCTTGTCCATTGTGGCAAAATCGGTGCTTCGGAGGCCAAGCGCAATAGGGCGTGTTCGCCCACCCGTTGGCTCAGCCATTGGCTCAGCCATTGGCTCAGCCATTGGCTCAGCCATTGGCCCTCCCGAGTTGCCTTGCCACTGCGGGGTCTATTTGGTATCCCCCGCCCCATCGACCGGCGCGGCCATGGCGGAATTGGTAGACGCGCTAGCTTGAGGTGCTAGTGCCGCGAGGCGTGGAAGTTCGAGTCTTCTTGGCCGCACCAAACTCGCCGGTTCGATCGAAAAGGTGATATGCCGCCCATTGGAAACCCAATTGGCGGCCCTTTTTGTTAGGGGATGACGAGTTTGGTGATTGGGAGGCGAGCTTGGCGGACGAATTAACCGAAAGCGCGCTTCGCTACCATCGCATACCCCGCCCCGGGAAGATCGAGGTGGTGCCGACCAAGCCGTTGGCCACCCAGCGCGACCTGTCGCTCGCCTATTCGCCCGGCGTCGCCGCCGCCTGCAACGAGATCGTGCGCGACCCCGCCACCGCGGCCGAGCTGACCGGCCGGGCCAACCTGGTGGCCGTGGTGACCAACGGCACCGCCGTGCTAGGCTTGGGCTCGATTGGGCCATTGGCCGCCAAGCCGGTGATGGAAGGCAAGGCCGTCCTGTTCAAGAAATTCGCCGGCATCGATGTCTTCGATATCGAGCTGGCCGAGGCCGACCAGGAAAAGCTTGTAGACATCGTGGCCGCGCTGGAACCCACCTTCGGCGGCATCAACCTCGAGGACATCAAGGCGCCGGAGTGCTTCTACGTCGAGCAGAAGCTGCGCGAGCGGCTCTCGATCCCGGTGTTCCACGACGACCAGCACGGCACGGCGATCATCGTCGGCGCCGCCGTCCAGAACGGCCTGGCATTGGTCGGCAAGGACATCTCCAAGGTGAAGCTGGTGGCCTCGGGCGCGGGTGCGGCGGCTCTGTCCTGCCTCGGCCTGCTCGAGAAGCTGGGGTTGCCCAAGGAGAACATCTGGGTCACCGACATCAAGGGCGTGGTCTGGAAGGGCCGCAACGAGCTGATGGATCCGTGGAAGGAGCGCTACGCCCGCGAGACACCGGCCCGCAGCCTGGCCGAGGTGATCGAGCGGGCCGACATCTTCCTCGGCCTGTCGGCCGGCGGCGTCCTCAAGAAGGAGATGGTCGCAAAAATGGCGGCCAAGCCGCTGATCCTGGCGCTCGCCAATCCCAACCCGGAGATCACGCCGGAGGACGTCGCCGCCGTCCGCGACGACGCCATCGTCGCCACCGGCCGCAGCGACTATCCCAACCAGGTGAACAACGTCCTCTGCTTCCCCTACATCTTCCGCGGCGCGCTCGATGTCGGAGCCAAGACCGTCAACGACGAGATGAAGATCGCCTGCGTGGCCGCGCTGGCGTCGCTGGCGCGCAAGGAGCCGTCCGAGGTCGTGGCGCGCGCCTTCGGCGAGCAGGCCGGCGGCGGCTTCGGCGCCCACCAGATCATCCCCAAGCCGTTCGATCCGCGCCTGATCGTCGAGCTGGCGCCGGCCGTCGCACGGGCCGCCATGGACTCGGGCGTGGCCACGCGGCCGATCACCGACTTCGAGGCTTACCGCCAGCAGCTCAACCAGTTCGTCTTCAAGTCCGGCCTGGTCATGCGGCCGGTGTTCGAGCAGGCGCGGGCGAACCCGAAGCGGGTGATCTTCAGCGCCGGCGAGGATGATCGCGTCTTGCGCGCCGCGCAGATCATTCTCGACGAGGGCGTCGCCGTGCCGATCCTGATCGGCCGCCCCGAGATCGTGCGCCGGCGCGCCGAGCGGCTCGGCCTGCGCTTCAGGCCCGGCGTCGACGCCGAGCTGATCGATCCCTCGAGCGACCCGCGCTACGACCGCTACTGGGGCGCCTATCACCAGCTCATGGAGCGCCGCGGCGTCACCGAGCCCACGGCGCGCAACCTGGTGCGCACCAGCCCGACCTTGATCGCTGCCCTCGCGGTCCGGCTGGGCGATGCCGACGCCATGATCGCCGGCACCTACGGCCGTTTCCGCACCCATTTCGCCCATGTACGCGACGTCATCGGCACCCGCGAGGGCGTCAGGCAGATGGCGGCGCTGAGCCTCGTGGTCATGCCGACGCGTTCGCTGTTCATCGCCGACACCTACGTCAATGACGACCCCGACGCCGACACTCTGGTCGACATCACCCTGCTGGCGGCCGACGCCGTGCTGCGCTTCGGCATCCAGCCCAAGGTGGCGTTGATCTCGCATTCGAGCTTCGGCAGCTCCGACCATCCCTCGGCCCGCAAGATGGCGGCGGCGGTGAAGATGCTGCAGCAGCGCGCGCCGGCCTTGGAGGTCGACGGCGAGATGCATGGCGATGCCGCGCTCGATCCGGAGATCCGCAACAACGTCTTCCCGCGCTCGCGGCTCAAGGACTCCGCCAACTTGGTGATCTGCCCGTCGCTCGACGCCGCCAACATCGCCTTCAATCTTGTGAAGAACGCCGTCGACGGCCTGCATATCGGGCCCATGCTGCTCGGCACCGCGCTGCCGGCGCATGTGCTGACCTCGTCGGTCACCGCCCGCGGCATCCTCAACATGACGGCACTTTCCGTCGTCGAAGCTCAGCGCCTGGCCGGGGCGCGTGGTTGATCGGCGGATGAGCGAGCCCGACGTCCTCGACGAAGTGACGCCGGAGCTGGTCCGGCGCGTCGAGGCCGCGCTCGCTGACGATCGGGCGGAAGATGTCAGGAGCCTGCTCGCTGGCCTCAGCGCCACCGGCCAGGCCTCGATCCTCGAGCAGGTCGCCGAGGCCGAACGCGACAAGCTGGTCGGCATCCTCAAGCGTGACCTCGATCCCGAGACCCTGATCGAGCTCGACGAGGAGGTCCTGGAGGACGTCCTCGACCAGCTCGACAGCAAGGACATCGCCGCCGCCGCCCGCGAGCTCGAGACCGACGACGCGGTGGCCATCCTCGAGGAGTTGCCGGAGCAGGAGCGCCAGGAGGTCCTGGCCGAACTGCCGGCCGAGGAGCGCGCCGAGATCGAAAGCGCGCTGGCCTATCCCGAGGACACCGCCGGGCGCCTGATGCAGCGTTCGCTGGTCAAGATCCCCGACAGGTGGACGGTGGGCGAGGTGATCGACCATTGCCGCGAGGCGACCGACCTGCCCGACGACGTCTACGACATCTTCGTCGTCGATCCCGCGGGCCGGCTGCGCGGCTCGGTGCCTCTGGGCCGCATGCTGCGCACCAAGCGGCCGGTGCCGATCCTCGACATCGTCGATCCGGACATCCCCTCGGTGCCGGCCAGCGCCGACCAGGTCGAGGTGGCCCACCTGTTCCGCGACAAGAACCTGGTGTCGTGCCCGGTGGTCGACAAGCGCGGTCGGCTGGAAGGCGTGATCATGGTCGACGACGTGGTCGACGTGATCGACGAGGAGGCCGAGGAAGACCTCTTGAAGATGGGCGGCGTCGGCATCGACGACATGCACGCCCCGCCGGTGCGCACCGCTCGGCTGCGCGCCGTCTGGCTGACGGTGAATCTCGCGACGGCAGTCCTGGCCTCGTTCGTGATCGGCCAGTTCGAAGGGGCGATCGAGAAGATCGTGGCGCTGGCGGTGCTGATGCCGATCGTCGCCTCGATGGGCGGCAATGCCGGCACCCAGACCGTGACCGTGGCGGTGCGCGCGCTTGCCACCGGCCAGCTCACCGCGGCCAATGCTCTGCGCTTCGTCGCCAAGGAGGCGGCGGTGGGCGGCCTGAACGGCATGATCTTCGCCCTGGTGATGGGTGCCGCCGTGGTCGCCTGGTACGGCGACTGGCGGCTCGGCTCCGTGATCGGTGCCGCCATGATCTGCAATCTGATCGCCGCCGCACTCGCCGGCACGCTGATCCCGCTCGGCCTGCGGAAGTTCGGCGTCGATCCGGCGGTGTCGTCGACCGTGTTCCTGACGACGGTGACCGACGTGATCGGCTTCCTCGCTTTTCTCGGCCTGGCGACGGTGTTCCTGCTTTAGCTTGGCGCGCGCCACTCCAGGAGATGCGGCGCCTCGGCGGCCGTGTTGCGGGCTTCATCGGCGGTCCTGCGCGGGGCGGCGTGAGCGGCTTCGCAGGACGCCTCCACCGGGCTATCGTGTTGGCGGGGAGGACGCTCGATGACGGTGATCGTCCACGTATTGGCTGCGATGGTGCTGATGCTGGCCATGTCGGTCGCGCAGGCTCAGAACAAGGTGCCGTCGGAGCGCGCACTCGAGGCGCTGGTCAAGACGACGCTGCTCACCTTCAACGACGCCAACGTCACCGGCAACTACGAGGTCTTCCACGCCAAGCTATCCAAGCCGTTCCGCGAGCAGTTCCCGGTCGAGCGGCTGGCGCGGACATTTCGCGAATTCAACAAGAAGCATCTCGACTTCGATATCGTCGCCGCGATGAAACCAACCTACGACCCGCCGCCACGCGTCGACGACGAGGGCAAGCTCCTGGTGAAAGGCTCCTTTCCCACCGAGCCGCTGCGGGTTTATTTCGATCTGGACTTCATCCCGTCGGACGGCGAATGGAAGCTGATTAGAATCAACGTCAAGGTGGATTCGCCGCCGTGACGATTCCCTCCTGATAGGCAAGCAGAGTCATGATCCCCAACGCAATGCCGCCGTTCGATTTCGGTCTGGGCGAGACCGCCGATGCGCTGCGCGAGCAGGTCCAGCGTTTCTCTGCCGACCAGGTGGCGCCGATCGCCGCCGAGCTCGACAAGACCGACCGGTTCCCGCGCGAGCTGTGGCCCAAGATGGGTGAGCTCGGCCTGCACGGCATCACCGTCGAGGAGGAATATGGCGGCTCGGGGTTGGGCTACCTCGAGCACGTCATCGCGGTCGAGGAGGTGAGCCGCGCCTCGGCCGCCGTGGGCCTGAGCTACGGCGCCCATTCCAACCTCTGCGTCAACCAGATCCGCCGCAACGGCAACGACGAGCAGAAGAAGCGCTTCCTGCCCAAGCTGATTTCCGGCGAGCATGTCGGCAGCCTGGCGATGAGCGAGTCGGGCGCTGGCTCCGACGTCGTCGCCATGAAGCTGCGTGCCGACAAGAAGGGCGACCGCTACGTGCTGAATGGCACCAAGATGTGGATCACCAACGGCCCCGATGCGCAGGTGGTCGTGGTCTATGCCAAGACCGATCCGGCCGCCGGGCCGCGCGGCATCACGGCCTTCATCGTCGAGACCGACCGCAAGGGTTTCAAGGTGGCGCAGAAGCTCGACAAGATGGGCATGCGCGGCTCGTCGACCGGCGAGCTGGTGTTCGAGGATTGCGAGATCCCGGCCGAGAACGTGCTAGGCGCCGTCGGCAAGGGCGTCAACGTGCTGATGAGCGGGCTCGACTACGAGCGCGCCGTGCTGGCGGCGGGACCGCTCGGCATCATGCAGGCGGCCATGGATGTCGTCGTGCCCTACGTGCACGAGCGCAAGCAGTTCGGCCAGGCGATCGGCGAGTTCCAGCTCGTGCAGGGCAAGCTTGCCGACATGTACACCACCATGAACGCCTGCAAGGCCTATGTGTACGCCGTCGCCAAGGCCTGTGACCGCGGCCAGACCACGCGCAAGGATTCGGCGGGCGCCATCCTCTACGCCGCCGAGAAGGCGACGCTGGTGGCGCTCGACGCCATCCAGCTTTTGGGCGGCAACGGCTACATCAACGACTATCCGACCGGCCGCCTGCTGCGCGACGCCAAGCTCTATGAGATCGGCGCCGGCACCAGCGAGATCCGCCGCATGCTGATCGGTCGCGAGCTGTTCGCCGAGACGGCTTAGGTCGAACGCTGCTCAAATTCCTCTCCCCCTTGGGGGCTAGGGCATTCACACATCTTCGCGGCGGGGGTTGCGAGGAGACTTGCGTTGTGATTCACGGACATCGGTGAGAGTGGCGGGGTGCATCGGTGTTGTCGAGTGAGAGCATTGGAGAGTTTGGCGACAAGCGGTTGGCGCGTCGTGGGTCGATCGTGTTCAATCGGATCGTAGCGACAAGTTCGCTGGTTCAGCGGCGGGTCGGCAAGAGCCGGGCCGGCGAGCTTGGCATGGCGCGGTTTTTGGAGTCGCCGTCGGTGACCAAGGAAGAGATCGTCGAGACGGTAGCCGAGCGGACAGCGCGTCGCTGCCTGGGTCGGCGGATCGTGGTGGCGCAGGACACGACGGAGGTGAACTTTTCGGGCCGCGAGGCGGGACGATGGGATCTGGGCCCTGCTGGGGATGGCAAGTCGGCGGGGTTCCTGATCCATGCGGCGGTGGCCGTCGACGTTGAGAGTGCGGCAGTAGTGGGCTTGGCGGACGCCACGATCTGGAAGCGGTCTGGCAAGGTAAAGGTGGCACGTCAGGAGCGCGATCTGGCGGCGAAGGAATCGCGGCGCTGGCTGACGACGGCGCAGATCGTGGCCGACCTGCTGAAGGATGCTGAGCAGGTGATCGTGGTGGGGGATCGGGAGAACGACATCTATAGCGTGATGGCGCGTCGACCGG
>WHTW01000045.1 GCA_009377525.1 Rhodospirillales bacterium | reverse complement strand
ATAAATATCGATACGTCTTTGTCATGCAGTTCCTCTCTACGAGAAACTGCCCGCAGTTTCCTGTCTCACTTTTGGGGGCCGGTACAGTCCGCAAGTGCGGATATCCTGCAATTGAGGTGCGGATAGCCCTAGATCTGCTCGGCCTGGCGACGTCGCCTTTGATGATTTTGATGCGGTCGCCTCCATGTTCCGGATGCGATTCATCGGCGCCTCGTTACATTGCCTGCAACCAAGCGCTGCAGAAGGCGCGTGGCTGGCCGCAGGAGATGATCGTGCTTGGGATTGCGGCGGGGGAGGACAATGAAAGCGCGTGCATTGCCGGTCATGGGCCGGCTGACGGCTGCCCTGTTGGCCGGAACCTGCCTCGGCGTCGTGAGCATGGCGCCGGCCTGGGCCGACGGTGGTGCGGGCGGCTTCGGGAATCCCGGTAATGGTGGTGCCGGCGGCACCGGCGGCGCCGGCAGCCTCCCCAGCGCGCAGGTCAGGCGCTCGATCACTTCGCTTGTAGAATTCGACGCGAACTAAATGACTGCACTGCAGTCATCAAGATGTCGTGGGTCTGGCAAGTCATCGCCTAGGTATAGCCCCTTCTAGAGCCTCAAAAGTCGCAAGAATCTGACTCTCGCTGTGTGCGAAGCCGGCCGGTAAAGTTCTTGATCCGTTCGGTCACTTGAGTTATAGTCCGATCATGACCGCGATAGGCCGCCCCACCAGTTTCCATCCCGACATGTGCGAGCAGGCGCACAACTACTGCCTGCTTGGCGCGATCAACGACGAGCTGGCCGAATTCTTCGACGTGTCGCCCAGCACCGTCGATCGATGGATCGCCGAGCGCGCCGATTTCCGCGACGCCGTGCGCAGCGGCCGCGTTGCCGCCGACGCGCGCGTGGCGCGCGGCCTCTACGCCCGCGCGATCGGCTACGACCGCACCTTCGAGCGCTCGGTCGTCATCGGCAGCGAGCTGAAACCCGTCACCTGCACCGTCCACTACCCGCCCAACGTCCAGGCCTGCATCTTCTGGCTGCGCCACCGCCGCCGCCGGACGTGGAGTGATCCGGGGCGCGACGCAACCGACGATCCATCGACCCAGGTCGACGACTTCGCCCTGCTCGATGCCGCCAGCGAAAGCATGCGCCATCATGGCGGTGATTGAGTTTCCGCTGGCGTTGCGGACTCCCGAGCAGCTCGGCCGCTATCGCTTCGATCCCCTGGGCTTCGTCATGTTCGCCTTCCCCTGGGGGCGCCCCGGCACGCCGCTCGCCGGCGAGAGCGGCCCCGAGCCCTGGCAGCGCGAGGTGCTGGAGAAGCGCGGCCGTGGCCTCAGGCAACGCGACGCCGCGCCCGACGAGGCCGTGCGGCTGGGGCCACATGAAGGAATGGTGCAAGTTCGGCTGCCTGTCGGACGACCGCTCGCTGGTGGCTGACCTCACCGCCCTCGACTATGGCTACGACGCCACCGACGCCATCCGGCTGGAGCGCAAGGACGACATGCGCAAGCGCGGGCTCGCGTCACCCGACGACGGCGACGCGCTGGCGCTGACCTTTGCCTACCCGGCGTATCGCGCGAACCGGGAGGAGGAGCGTCGCAGCGCGGAGAAGCTCGCCGTCCTGAAGCGGCGAATTGTATGAGCGCCACGAACCTGCCCGTGCGAAGCCGAAAGCGGCATCGGTCTTCTGGTCGCGGTGACGTCACGGCGCAACCGACGGTCGGTTGATTCGGTCGTCCAATACGGCGGAAATACAACCGGCTCGTTGAGTGAGACCAAAATGACTGTGATGCGCCTTCTTATCCGCCTCTGGGCCGTCGCCGGCGGCCCGATGCTCGGCGGCTGTCACTACACCGAGGAGGAAAAGTGGTCGGTGTATTGCGTCCTCTACATTGGCCGCGACACGTCGGGTGGCCGGACGAAGATCATCGAGTGGTATTGGCATACGGACTTCGATGCCAACGGCCAGGACGGCAAGGGTCTGTATGGCAGGGGAACACCATTCGACAAGAACAAGGACGACAAGATCCGGGCCGACATCGCGGACTTCCTGAGCGTCAGGCCTGAAGGGCGTACGGCCGACTATTTCATCGGCCTGGGAATGACGTGTAGTTCACGATCGACTGCATCGAAAGTCGACTCGACCCAATGTGAGATCGAGCTGCCTGTGCAGGTAAGTGCGGTCCAACGTACAGATTTCTTCCCGGCACGACACCCATTCCGGACCGGCTGCAAAAGCCATTCGCCGCAGTTCTGCACGTAAGCGTCAACCTGTCGGCCGATACGATGCTCAGCAACTTTGCGCGTGTCGACCCTATTCCTGGAGGTCAATTGTGTCATCGATAGCTCTGAGGCAGCATATCCTGAAGGTCGGGGAAAGCCCGTTCGCGCACAACTATCTCGTCTTCTATGGTGACAACGGAAACGTGGTGGGCGAGTTTCACGGTCTGGCGATAGATCCGGTCACGAACGAATCAGTGCGAATCGGCCGCAGCAGCCACAATCTGCAGGCGAGGCGGTTCGATGGCAAGGAATGGTATCGCCCCGGGGAGGCGGAGAAACCCCTTTGGCAAGGCTCCTACGACGAAGCGACGGCTCGGTGGCAGGCCGCCAGAGACGCGCATGACGAGATCAATCGTCGCAACCTGACCTATAATGCCTGGGGCAGTGATCTCAACGGACCACGGGACCCCGATGCGCCGGTACCGGACGTCATTGCGGGCAACAGCAACTCGGTGAACACGACCCTGATCGAGGCAATGGGGCTTCGCATGCCCGGCATGCCGATGATGGCTCCGGGCATCGAAAACTCGCTCCTGCGGCAGCAGCAGATTGACCAGATCCTGAGGAACAACGGCCTGCCGATCCCGAAGGGCGGTCTGTTTTGATCGGTCTGCGGCCGCAGGAGAGCATCGTGACCAGAACGTTCGCGCTTCTTTGTGCCATTGCCGTCGGCGCCTCCGGGCTCGCAGGGTGCCAGTACAAGGAGGAGCAGCTTTGGGAAGGGTGCTGCATCTTGATGGTCCATACCGACGAAACGTCTAGCTCGCCGGGGCGGATCGCGATTCTGGAGCTGGGAGGCCGCGGAGTCTTCCACGAAGACGGCCGACGTGCTGGCAGATCACCCGAAGCGGCCCGCTGGCAGGAGGAGAAGGTCGAGGGAGAGCTTCAGAGCTTCCTGGAGGGCAATGCAGGGACGCAGCCGGAAGACTACTTCGCAGGCATGGGAATGGCCTGCAGATCGGCGGGCAGTCCCAAGATGTTCCAGTGCGACGCCGACTTGGGAATATGGATCTGGTGCGACAAGTGGAGGTTCTTGCCGTTTGGCCATGTTCCGGTGCCGAAGGAACTGCGCCAGCCGATCCCCGCCCTGCTTCATATAGGAGTCACCTTGTCAGGATCGAAGGTTCTCGACATCTACTCCCGCGTTGCTGCGGTTCCGGGAGGCCGACTGTGCCACCGCTAGTTCAGGCAGCAGTCGGCGTTGCCTCCGCGACCAAGAGGGGGCTGCTCTGATCAACCACCATACAGATAGTTCGGCAGCCACAGCGTCATGCCGGGCCACAGGTACATGATCGCCATGCAGACGACGACGATCAGCATGTAGGGCATCATGCCGCCGAAGATCTGGTTCAGCGTGACGTGCGGTGGCGAGACGCCCTTCAGGTAATAGGCCGACATGGCGACGGGCGGCGAAAGGAACGCGGCTTGCAGGTTCACGAACACCAGGCAGCCCCACAGGATGGGATCGATGTCGTAGTGCCTGAGCAGCGGCAGGAAGATCGGCACGAAGATGATGATGATCTCCGTCCATTCCAGCGGCCAGCCCAGCAGGAAGATGACGGCCTGCGACAGGATCATGAACTGAAGCGGCGTCAGGTCGAGCGACAGCGCCCAGCGCTCGACCAGGCCCTGGCCGCCCAGGATGGCGAACACCGCCGAGAACAGGGCCGAGCCGACGAACAGCCAGCACACCATGGCGGTTGTCTTGGCGGTCAGGAACACCGCTTCCTTGGTGCGCTTCCAGTCGAGCGTGCGCGCCTGGAAGGCGAGCAGGAAGGCGCCGGCCGCGCCGACCGCCGCCGATTCGGTGGCCGTGGTGATGCCGAGCAGGATCACCGCCAGCACGACGACCGTCAGGATGCCGAGCGGCATCACCGAGGCACTCAGGAGCTTTAGCACCGTGAAGCGCGCGGCGTCCATGCGCCAGTAGTAGCGCAGGACGGCCAGCAGGGTGACGAAGGCGATGCCCGCGAACCAGACGTAGAAGGCGGTGGACACGGTCTCCTCGGCAACCTGCGCCTGCCTGGCCAGGCCGCCCAACGGCTGCAGGCCGGCAGCCTCGGGCGCCTCGATCGCCTTCTTGTAGATCACCACGTACCACCAGATGCCGCCGAAGGTGATCACGGTCAGCACGAAGGGCACCAGCGCGACGGCGAAGTTGCAGGCGACGCCGGAATAGCCGAGCGGCTTGCCGTCGGCTTCGAGGCCGCGCGCGCGGCCGGGAGAGAGCAGGGCCATGGCGAGGCCGACCAGCACGTTGCGCGAATAGGCGGTCTGCAGGCGCTCGACCCAGCCGGGCACCGGCACGCGCGTCTGCTCCTCGGGCAGGCGCGGCGCGATGCGCGGGTTCAGCACCGCCCAGCCCATGATGTAGACGAGATACAGCAGGGCCAGGAAGAAGCCCGGGAACATGGCCGCGGCATAGAGCTTGACCACCGACTGGCCGGCCACCGCGGCGTAGACGATGATCATCACCGAAGGCGGGATCAGGATGCCGAGCGTGCCGCCCGCGGTGATCACGCCCGCGGCGAGCTTCACGTCGTAGCCGGCGCGCAGCATCGGGTTCATGGCGATGACGCCCATCAGCACCACCACCGCGCCGACCAGGCCGCTGGCGATGCCCCAGAAGGTGCAGACCACCAGCGTCGCCACGGCGAGTGCGGCCGGCACGCGGCGGAAGGCGAGCTGGATGGAATAGAACATCTTGTCGACCAGAGCGCCGCGCTCCATGACGTAGCCCATCAGCACGAACAGCGGGATGGAGATCAGCACGTCGTTGGTCATGGCGCCGTAGGTGCGCTGGACCATCAGGGCGAACACCTTGTTGTCCGCCCACGGCTGGCCGGGCACGTAGAAGGCGATGAAGCCGAAGAAGATGCCCAGCCCCATCAGCGTGAAGGCGGTGGCAAAGCCCATCATGATCACGACCACGATGAGCGAGAGCATCAGCAACCCGAGCGCAGGATCGCTCATATCTTGTTGTCTCCAGCGCCCATGCCGCGTTGCCGCGCCGCCTCCTCGATCTGGCCGGCCCGGGCGATCGCCGCCTGGCGCACTTCGTCATCGACATGCTCGCTGAGCGCCAGCTGCTCCTCGACGACGTCGATTTCGCTCACATCCTTCAGCCGCGACGGCCAGACCCCGGTGCGCAGGCAGACGATGCAGCGCGCCACCTCGGCCACGCCCTGCAGCAGCACCAGCGCGCCGGCGACCGGGATGACGGTCTTGAAATGATAGACCGGCGGGCCGTCGGCGGTGACGTTGGAATGCTCGCCGATGCGCCACGAATCGCCGGCATACTCCCAGCCGGCATAGAGCAGGGCGCCGATGCCGGGAAAGAAGAAGACGAAGTAGAGCACCAGGTCGAGCAGCGCCTGGGTGCGTGGCCGCATCGAGCTGTAGAGGAAGTCGCCGCGGACATGCGCGTTCTGCGCCAGCGCATAGGCGCCGCACAGCATGAACAGCGAGCCGTAGAGCATGTTGTTGAGGTCGAAGATCCAGGCCGTCGGCGCATTCAGCAGGTAGCGCTTGAAGACTTCCAGGCAGACCACGCCCATCAGTGCGATGATCAGCCAGGCCGCGGCCTTGCCGGTCCAGGTGCTGATGCCGTCGATCGTGTGGAGAAAGCGCTCGACCGTCATGTGAGTCATTATAGCGCAAACGAGCGAGGCACCGCCCGGTTCTTCAGGCGGTGCCTCGCGTTTCTCGCTTCGTCTGGCCTAGAGCCTGACCGGCTTGGCCTGCGGGCCGAAGTAGTGGTCGAACACCATCTTGCGGCTGACCACCGTGTCCTGCTCCCACTGCGTGGCGCGCTTGGCGAAGGCGATCTGCGACTGGGCGATCTCCTTGAACATCGCGTTCTCCGCCGACTTCTTGGCGACCACGTCGTCGTAGATCTCGAGCTGGCGCTTCAGCACCGCATCGGGTGTCTTGTAGAACTTGACCTTGTCCTTGGTCTGCAGCTCGACATAGTCCTTGGAGTAGCGGTCGATCGCCTTCCATGCCATGTCCTGGCTGGCGGCCTCGACGCCGTTGGCGATGATGGCCTTCATCTTATCGGGCAGGGCGTTGAACTTGTCCTTGTTGAACATGATCTCGAACTGCTCGGCGTTCTGGTGATAGCTCTGCAGCATGCAGACCTTGGAGACGTCGGCGAAGCCCAGGATGCGGTCCGACGAGGCGTTGTTGAACTCGGCCGCATCAAGCAGGCCGCGATCCAGGGCCGCCACGATCTCGCCGCCGGGCAGGGCGTTCACCGCCGCGCCCATGCCCTGGAAGACGTCGATCGAGATGCCGACGGTGCGGAACTTCAGGCCCCGCAGGTCCTCGACCTTGGTGACCGGCTTCTTGAACCAGCCGAGCGGCTGGGTCGGCATCGGCCCGTAGGGGAACGACACGACGTTGGCGCCGATCGAGGCGTAGAGCTTCTCCAGGAGCTCCTTGCCGCCGCCGTACTTGTGCCAGGCCAGCAGCATGTTGGCATCCATGGCGTAGCCCGGTCCCGAGCCCCACAGCGCCAGCGCCGTCTGCTTGCCGTAGTGATAGACCAGCACGCCGTGGCCGCCGTCGAGCGTGCCCTTGGACACGGCCTCGAGCAGGCCGAAGGCGGGAACGACGGCGCCCGCGGGCAGCACCTCGATCTTGAGATCGCCGCCGGTCATGTCGTTGATCTTCTTGGCGAAGTCCAACGCGTACTCGTGGAAGATGTCCTTCGACGGCCAGGTGCTCTGCCAGCGCATGCTGATCGGACCCTGCGCCTGGACGACGGCGGGGGTGGCGACGGCGGCACCGGCGACGGCCGCACCTTTAAGGAACTTACGACGCGTATTACGCCCAGCTTTTGCATTATAGGTCATTGTTGGTTCCCTCCCATTAGCCGATGGAAGGATGAACCGGCAGTTGAAGCCCTGTCCAGACCTGTCGCGGCCGGGTCACGCGTCTGTGACGGTGCCAGTGACGGTGCCAGTGACGGTGCCAGTGACGGTGCCAGTGACGGTGCCAGTGACGGTGTTCGTGACGGAAAGCGCGAAGGCATAGGCGATCGCCACCTCCTCGAGGCGATCGAAGCGGCCGGCGGCGCCGCCATGGCCCGCGCCCATGTTGGTGCGCAGCAGGACCGGGCCGCCGCCGGTCATGGTGGCGCGCAGCCGAGCGATCCATTTGGCCGGCTCCCAGTAGGTGACACGGGGATCGGTCAGCCCCGCCATCGCCAGGATCGCCGGATAGTCCTTGGCCGCCACGTTGTCGTAGGGCGAATAGGAGAGGATGTGGCGGAAGGCCGCCTCGTCGGTGATGGGATTGCCCCACTCCGGCCATTCGGGCGGTGTCAGCGGCAGGGTGTCGTCGAGCATTGTGGTCAGCACGTCGACGAACGGGACTTCCGAGACGATGCCGGCGAAGAGCTCGCCCGCCCGGTTGGCGACGGCACCCATCAGCATGCCCCCGGCGCTGCCGCCGTGGCCGACGATGCGCCCGGCCGAAGTGTATCGCTCCTTGATCAGCGTGCGCGCGGCCGCGGCGAAATCGTCGAACGTGTTGGTCTTCTTCTCGCGCTTGCCGTCGAGATACCAGCCCCAGCCCTTGTCCGAGCCGCCGCGCACATGGGCGATGGCATAGACGAAGCCGCGATCGACCAGCGACAGGCGGTTGGCCGAGAACGCGGCCGGCATCGCCATGCCGTAGGAGCCGTAACCGTAGAGCAGCAAGGGCGCGCTGCCGTCGCGCGCCACGCCGCGGCGATGCAGGATGGACACCGGCACCAGCGCGCCGTCGCGGCTCGGCGCCATGATGCGCGTGGTGACGTAGTTCGCCGGATCGTGGCCCGAGGGGATCTCCTGGCGCTTGCGCAAGGTTCGCTGCCGGCTCGCCATGTCGTAGTCGTAGATCTCGGTCGGCGTCGTCATCGACGAGTAGGAGAAGCGCAGCCGCGTGGTGTCGTACTCGAAGCCCTCGACGACATCGAGCGAGTAGGCCGCTTCCTCGAAGGCGATGACGTGCTCGCTGCCGTTGGTCAAGTCGCGGATCACGATCGAGGCCAGCGCATTCTCGCGCTCCAGCCGCACGAGATGTCGGGCATGGAGCGACACGCTGATGATGTAGATGCCGGGCCGGTGCGCAATCAGCTCGCGCCAGTTGCCGCGGTCGGGCGTGGCCAGCGGGGCGACGGCGATGCGAAAGTCGATCGCGTCGCCCTGGTTGGTCAGGATGAAGAGCTCATCGTCGCGGTCGTAGACGCTGTAGCGCACGCCGGTCTCGCGTGCCGCCACGAGGCGCGGCACGGCGTCGGCGTCGCTGAGGTCGATCAGCCAGCGTTCGGAGGTCTCCTGGTTGCCGGTGGTGACGATGCAGAAGCGGCCCGAGGCGCTTTCGTCGACGCGCACGAACCAGCCGTTGTCCGGCTCGGCGTAGACCAGCACGTCGGCGCTCGGCGGCGTGCCCAGGCGATGGCGATAGATGTGCAGCGGCCGATGATTGTCGTCGAGCCGGACGTAGTAGAAGAAGGTCGAATCGAGTCCCCAGACCACGCTGCCGCTGGTCTGCTCGATGACGTCGGGCAGATCGGCGCCGGTCTGCCAGTCGCGCACGCGAATGGTGAAGAACTCCGAGCCGCGGATGTCGGCGCTCCAGGCTTCAAGCCGATGGTCCGGCGAATGGCGCGTGCCGCCGAAATCGAAGTACGGCAGGCCCTTGGCCATGGCGTCGCCGTCGAGCAGGATCTGGGCATCGCCACCGTCGCGCGGCATGCGGCCGATCGATTCGTGCTGGCCGCCTTCGCGGAACTTCCACAGATAGGCGAACGGCCCATCCGGCTGCGGCACGCTCGAATCGTCTTCCTTGATGCGTCCGCGCATCTCAGCGACCAGCGTCTTCTGCAGTGCCTGCAGGGGCCCGAGAAACGCCTCGGTATGACGGTTCTCGGCCTCGAGATACGCCCTGATGTCGGGATCGAGCAGGGCCGGGTTGCGCAGCACCTCCTGCCAGTTCGCATCCTTCAGCCAGGCATAGTCATCGACCAGCGTTGTGCCATGCAGTGTGCGCCGCGACGGCCGCGGCGGCGCGACCGGTGGCAAAGCCGCGGTCACTTCATTCCTGACCGTCTGCGTATCCATTCCTCAAGCACCTCTCCGACGGTCGGCAGCGTAGAGCAGCCTTGTATCACCGGTGGTGAAGATGTGGGCCTCACAAACATGCATGCAATGCTGACAGAGGTCTAGAGAATATAATCATAGTTATTTACAACATATGCAACCTGAGTTATTATACTCATCTGCCGACGCGCAGATTTCGGAGACATCGATAGCCGATCAGGCAGATGGGCTTCGATTGTCGACGAGTTTGCCGGTCAAGGGCTTCAACGCTCTGTTGCGCCAACGCTGATGGTTGGAGAAGGACGATGAGTGACTACAATGCACTGTTTAGGCGGTACCTGGACGAGGCGAACTACTACGCCGGTCTGTACGGACTCTATCCAAAAACCGCAGATACGGACGGGCACTGGGACGCGTTCAGGCATGCATACGCAAGTGCCGCGATGGCCCGGGAGTATGGAGGCTTGGCGGCGCATATCTTCGGCGATGTGAACGAGGTTCGAGGCGATCTATCGCGTAGTCATCCCCAGCGAAGCTATGCCAAGCATATGGATCGATGGAACAATGCCGTCGGGCGTCGCCTTGCCGCGGGAGCCGCGGACAATGACGAAATCGCGGATCGCATACATGATGCCTTGAAGCGGGGCGATCTGATCATCGATCTAGACCAGGATGCGCGCTACTACACAGGGCCGACTCTGGTGCCGTCTCCTTATGACTACGATCGCAATCGCATCCATGAGCGCCCTGTACCGACGCCACTCGGAGCCGCAGTCTCGACAGGGCCATCCAGTCCGACCTTGGGCATCAATCCCCATCGATACTATGGCCCTTACCTTGGTGGGCGTGCTGACATTCAGGTTCCAGAGGATCATCCACTATCCCAGGACGAAATCGAGCGGATTCGCCGAGGTAATGGCATCCCAAAGGGAGGCTTGTTCTAGTCGCAGTTGCCGTAGCGGCGATTCCGCGCCCTCTTGAGCCGAGATGCTCTTTATTCGATACTAAGGAAGAGGAAGACAATCATAAGTTGTGTCTTTATAGAAGAGCGGCAAGATGCATGAAGGGCCGGACTATCCCTTGGTCTCTCGCAGATGGCTTCTTGTTGGCATCTGCAGCGTTCCCCTCGCGTTGGCTAGTGGCTGCCGGAGGAAGAAAGAGCCGCAGGTGATCGACCCGACGGATCTCGACAGGATCAAATCCGGCGAAGTCGTTCGCTTGCGGGCGCTCCTCAGAGAACCGGCGGAGCAAGTCTGCTTGCTCACTCCCTATCGGGACAGGTTGGAAGAGACGGAACCTCTCAGCCATCAGGTCAACCCGCATCTGAAGGCGATGAACCTCATGTTGCAAGACGGTGGCTTCGCGCTGGTGTTTGTCAACGGTGACAAGGTCAGCGTGCAGCTTCTCAGTGAAGTGCGGCACGACATCGTTGCCTGGCATGAAGGTGCCGGAAGAATTCTCAAGAGGCTTGGCTGTGCGAGCGTTGATCGCGTCCTCGTGACCAAGGTGATTGATCCCCTCTGGCCCAGGCTGGTCGTCGGAGAAGAACGATGAGCCACTTTGGCGAAGTCGCGCGCAGCGCGGTGCATGTGCCGTGGCCTACGTTGATTTTCGGAGCAGAAGGATGAGTGTCTTCAATGCGCTTTGCGGCCTTCTCATCGCAGCTGCGTTTGTCGGCTGTTCCAAGTCGCAGGAAACAGTCGACTTGAAGAAGCTGAAGGAACTCGGAGACTTTCAAACGGTCCCCCTGAGCAGGGTGCTCAACAAGCCGGTGGAGGTGGTATGCGTCCCCGGCATCTATCAAACCGAGCTCCGCAACGATGGCCCCTTTCGTGACCGGGTCAACGCGCTTCTGGAGAACGCGAACTTCGGAATTTTTGGCGAAAGCAATTGGTTCTTTGTTTTTGGCGACTCTGTGACCGTGCAGAAGATCTATGCACATCGAGATCAACTGTACCTGACAACCGGCGATGCTGGCCTGCCCAGCACTTTCAAGCCAGTCGAATGCACCACGGTTGATCGCGCTCGCATCATGAAGGTCCGCGGATCGGTGGTTAGCCTGGGCGAGGAGCGCTGATTGCGGATAAGTTTCGCCGGTCTCTCAGGACGAAATCGGACGGATCCGCCGTGGCAGCGGCATCCCCAAAGGTGGTCTGTTCTAGGCGTAGTTGCCGCGCGCCGCTGTGCGTCCCTTGCTCTTGCCGTTCGCCTTCCCCTTCGTGCGCACTGGCTCCGGCTTCGCCGCCGCCTTCTTCGGCTTGGTCCGCAGGAGCTTGCGCATCTCCGCGCCCTTGGTATCCCACCAGTCTGCGAGGATGCGGACATCCCAGCCGATGCAGAAATGCTTCACGCCCATCTCGAGATAGCGTTGCGCCTGGCTGGGGTCGCGCAATTCGACGCGCGGGTGCAGGCCCTTCTTGAGCGCGGTCTGGATGGTCTTGGTCTCGGCGGCCAGCACGTCGGGGTGGTTGTACTGCGCGGTCTTGCCGATGCTCATGGAGAAGTCCGAGGCGCCGAACTGCACCATGTCGATGCCCGGCACCGACAGGATGGCGTCGAGATCGTCCACGCACGACTTCTTCTCGACCATGATGGCGATCACGACCTCGTTCAGGGCGTCGACATAGGCGGGCGAGCCGCCCTCGCGCACCGTGCCGACGTCGCGGCGCATGCCGACGCCGAGCCGCCCGCGGCCGCGTACGCCGCGCACCATCGTGGTCTCGGCGCGCACGGCGTCGACGGCGAGCTTGGCATCCTCGACCGAGCGGATGTCGGCGAACAGCACGCTCTGGAAGCCGGCGCCGATCGCCCGCATCGCCTGGTGGGTGTACTGCGTCTGCTCGATCTTGATCATGCCGGCCATGTTCATGAGCTCGAACGAGCGGCCGAGGTTGTCGAGATCGTGCATGGTGAAAGGTGCGTACTCGGCGGTGAACTCGACGTAGTCGTACTGCTTGGAATGGCCGATCAGCTCCACCAGGGTCGGCCAGGCCGACAGGATGTGCGTGCCGACGGTCGGCTTGCCGGCGTTCAGTCGTTCACGGAGCAGATTGCGGCGCATGATGGTTCGGTTCCCGTTGTGGTTGGCACGCATAGTGCGCGATAGATTGGAGATCGGGAAGCGGGGGTTCGCGTGAAGCAGATCAAGATCACGGCGGCGACGGTCTACATCACCGACATTCCGGTGCGCCTGATGCGCCGCCACGGCTCGGGCGACGTCGCAGGCTCGGTGAAGAACGCCATTCTGAAGCTCGAAACCGATGCCGGCATCACCGGTTGGGGCGATGCCGCACCCTGGGCCGTGTTCACCGGCACCATCGAGGCCAATGCTGCCGCACTGCACGTCTATCTCCGGCCATTGCTGATCGGCGCCGATCCATTCCGCATCGAGCAGCTCATGCATGACGCCGACCACGCCGTGGTCGGCCATCCCGAAGCCAAGGCCGCCATGGAGATGGCGCTGTTCGACATTGTCGGCCAGGCGTCGGGCCTGCCGGTTGCCGAACTTCTGGGCGGCCGCTGCCGCGACGACATCCCGTTGTCGTTCTCCGTCGCCGACCCGGACTTCGATCGCGACATGGAGATGGTGAAGCGTCTCTACGGCGAGGGCTTGCGGCTGTTCAAGATGAAGACGGGATTCGCCGGCCACGCCGCCGACCTCGAGCGCATGGAGCGCTTCCGCAAGGAGCTGCCGGCCGACGCCGACCTGCGCATCGACTATAACCAGGGCATGGTGACGCACGACGCCCTCCGCCAGTTGCGCGACGTCGAGGCCTTCAAGCCGACCTTCATCGAGCAGCCGGTGCCCGGCCATCATCGCGCCGCGCTGGCCGAGATCACCCGCGCGCTCGACACGCCAGTGCTGGCCGACGAGAGCGTGTTCACACCGACTGACGCGTTGCTCGTGGCGTCGCAGCGCATGGCCGATCTTGTGAGCATCAAGATCATGAAGCACGGCGGCATGCTGGCCGGCCGCAAGGTGGCGGCGATCTGCGAAGCAGCCGGCATCGCCTGCTACGGCGGCGACATGTTCGAAACCGGCATTGCCCACCTCGCGGGCACGCACGTCATCGCGGCCACGCCCAACATCTCGCTGGGCTGCGAGTTCTATCAGGCCAAGTACTTCCTCGAGCGCGACGTGCTGGCCGAGCCGTTTCCCATCGAGAACGGACGCGTGATCGTGCCGCGCACACCCGGCCTCGGCATCAAGGTCGACGAGGATCGCGTGAAGCACTATGCCGTCGAGACGTTGAAATAGACGATTGGCTCGCAATTTGCGTGCGTTCTTGACGGGTGTGAAGCGCGACACCTAGACTCTGTCGCGTTTCGCCTCCTCGAGCGTGGATACCAACCGACGAAGATCGGTCCAAGAAGTTGAACAATGGCTGAGAGGAGAAGGAATATGGGGATCCGCCGTCGTGATGTCGCTTCCGCGACTGCCATTGCTGCTGCCGCCGCCACTGTCGCCGCTGTTTCAGTGCCGGCGCGCGCGCAGCCCAAGAACGAATCGACCTGGGACCTGATCAAGCGCACCGGCCAGGTGCGCATGGGCGTGTTCGAGTATTCGCCCTACTTCATGCGCGACAAGGCGAGCGGCGAGTGGGTCGGCGCCATGGTCGACATGGGCAAGGACATCGCCAACGAGCTCAAGGTCAAGTACGTGCCGGTCGAGGTCGGCGGCTTCGGCGAGGCCGTGCTGTCGCTGCAGGCCGGCAAGGTCGACATGAACTTCGCCCTGCAGGCGACGCCGCTGCGCTCGACCGCCATCGACTTCGCGGGTCCGATCTACTGGATCGAATGGGTGACCGTGAACAATCCGAAGTTCCACGGCAAGGTATGGGCCGACTACAACAAGGAGGGCGTGAAGGTCGCCGTCATGACCGGCACCTCCGACGAGCTCCTGCTGCGCAAGATGGCGCCCAAGGCGACGCGCGTGGAGTTCAAGTCGGCGGCGGAGATCGCGCTCGCCGTGTCGTCGGGCCGCGCCGACGCCTTCACCACGACGGTGCTGAACTCGATGGTCGCCAAGTCCAAGAACCCGGGCCTCGGCGACTTCGTCAATCCGACGCCGCGCGTCGCGCTGCCAGGCTACATCGGCCTGCGCCTCGAGGAGGACCAGCGCTGGCAGAAGTTCCTCAACCGCTGGGCGGAGTGGAACATCCTGCTCGGCCATAACGAGGCGCGCATGAAGGCCGCCCTGAAGCGCGAGGGCCTGGAGATTCCGTCGACCGTGTCGTTCTCGCCGAACTGATGGCCAGGACCGCCACCGTGATAGGCGCCGGCATCGTCGGCGTCTGTTGCGCGCTTCATCTTCAGCGCGAGGGTTTCAAGGTCCGGCTCGTCGAGAAGGGCGAGCCGGGCATGAAGGCTTCCTTCGGCAATTCCGGCAGCTTCGGCATCGCCTCCTGCGTGCCCTTCGCCATGCCCGGCGTGCTGAAGAAGGTGCCGAAGATGCTGTTCGACTCCACGTCGCCCCTGAAGCTGCGCTGGAGTCATGTACCGAGCGCGCTGCCCTGGTTCCTGCGCTTCATCGCGGCGGCGCGGCCCTCGCGCGTCGAGGAGATCGCCGCCGCGCGCAACTCGCTGCTGGTCCATACGCACGCGGGCTATGCGCCATTGATCGAGGGGGCGGATGCCAAGCAGTGGGTGAAGGACGGCGGCCTGATGATGCTCTTCGAGAGCGAGGAGACGTTCCGGAACGCCGCCTACGCCCTCGACCTGCGCCGCCGCCACGGCGTGCACATGGACGTCCTCGACGGCAACGAGGCGCGGCAGATGGAGCCCGCGCTGTCGAAGAAGATCGTCAAGGCGGTGTCGCTGCCCGACGTCAACCGCACCATCGATCCGTGGCGGCTGTGCGATTCGCTGGCCAAGGATTTCGTCCGCCGCGGCGGCGAGATCGTCAACGCCGAGGTGCGGGGCTTCGAGATCGGCGGCGACGGACCGACCAGGATCGTCACCGATCGCGGCCCGTTGGACGTCGAGACCGTCGTGCTGGCGGCCGGCGTATGGTCGCGGCCGCTTGCCAGGCAGCTCGGCACCTCGGTGCCGCTGGAAGCCGAGCGCGGCTATCACGTGATGTTCCCCGGCCAGGACTTTGGCCTCAGGCGCGCGCTGGTGTCGGCCGATCGCAGCGTCTCGCTGGCGCACATGCATGAAGGCATCCGCGCCACCGGCGTCGCCGAATTCGCAGCCCCCGATGCGCCGGCCGACATGCGCATCGCCGACATGATCGCGCGGCACGCCAAGGAACTGGTGCCCGGGCTGAAGGGCGAGCCCGCCTCCAAGTGGATGGGTCCCCGGCCGTCGCATCCGGATTCCAAGCCGGTGATCGGCCGCTCGCCGCGCCACAAGAACGTGTTCTTCGCCTTCGGCCACGACCACCTCGGTCTCACCATGGCCGGCATCACCGGCAAGCTCATCGCCGAGCTTGCCACTGGCCAGCCGACCACGGTCGATCTGGCGCCCTTCCGGCCGGACAGGTTCTGACATGATCCTCGCCGCCGCCTACATATGGGACTTCGGCCTCGTCCTCAGTTACACCCATCTCTGGGCGAAGGGGCTCGGCGTCACGCTGGCCTATTCGGTGGGCACGGTGGTGGGCGGCATGATCATCGGCGTGATCTGCGGCCTGCTGCTGCTGGTGCGCAGCCGCTGGGTGACGCTGCCGGTCCACTACTACGTGGAAATCTTCCGCTGCACGCCGCTGCTGGTGCAGATCGTGTGGTTCTACTATGCGCTGCCGATCGTGCTGCAGGTCGAGCTGCCGGACTGGTTCGCCGCAGGCCTTGGCCTGACGCTCTACATGGGCGCGTTTGCCACCGAGATCTTCCGCGGCGGCATCATCTCGATCGACAAGGGCCAGTGGCAGGCGTCGCGCGCGCTCGGCATGACCGGCGGCGAGCTGATGCGCCACATCATCCTGCCGCAGGCCACCAAGCGCATGGTGCCGCCGTTCGTCAACCAGTCGATCATCCAGCTCAAGAACACCTCGCTGCTCTATGTCGTGGCGATCCCCGACCTCATGTACACGGGCTCGATCATCGTTTCCGACACCTTCCGGCCGCTGGAAGTCTATACCAGCGTCGCCATCGCCTACTTCGTCATCCTCTATCCGCTCACCCTGTGGGCGGCCCGCCTGGAGGCTCGCGTTGACCAGTAGCGGCGAGGTGATGGTCAAGGCCGAGGGCCTGCGCAAGAGCTACGGCACGGTCGAGGCCGTGCGCGGCGTATCGCTCGAGGTCGATCGCGGCCAGGTCGTGGTCGTGATCGGCCCGTCGGGTTGCGGCAAGTCGACCTTCCTGCGCTGCATCAATCTTCTCGAGGAGCCGTCGGCCGGCACGCTGCAGGTCGGCGATCGCCGCATCGACTTCGGCGCCCATCATGGAAGGCAGGGGCGCTCCATGCCACACGGCCGTGAGCTGGCGCGCTTTCGTGCCCGCATCGGCATGGTGTTCCAGCAGTTCGACCTGTTTCCGCACATGACGGCGCTGCAGAACGTGATGTCCGGCCCGGTGATCGTGAAGAAGATGGCGAAGGCCGAAGCCGAGACCGTCGCCCGCGATCTTTTGGCCAAGGTCGGCCTGGCAGCCCTCACGCACCGTTTCCCGCGCAATCTGTCGGGCGGCCAGCAGCAGCGCGTCGCCATCGCGCGCGCCATGGCGATGGCGCCGGAGATCATGCTGTTCGACGAGGTGACGTCGGCGCTCGATCCCGAGTTGGTGGGCGAAGTGCTCGACGTCATGAAACAGCTCGCGACCGACGGCACGACCATGATCGTGGTGACCCACGAGATGGCCTTCGCGCGCGACGTCGCCGACCAGGTTTTGGTCATGGATGCGGGCCAGGTGGTCGAGCAGGGGAGGGCGGAAGAAGTCTTGCTCCGGCCCAAGAACCCGCGTACGGCGTCGTTCCTGTCGCGCTTCCACAGCACCATCGGCGAGCGCAAGGCTTAGGGAGTTTGGGACGAATGTTTCCGGCGAAGGACAATCTGACGATCTGCTTTGCGCATGCGGCTTACCAGATGCAAGCGCGCTTCGAGCTGCGAAAGACCGGCATCAAGAGCTTCCAGGTCTGGGCCTATGACGATCTGGTGAAGCGTATCGGCGAGGCCGACATCGTGGTGGCCTCGGGCATGTGGAAGAACGACCTCATTCCTCACGCCGCCAAGCTGAAGTTCATCCAGTCGATCAGCTCGGGCATGGACCAGTATTCCAAGGAGCAGCTCGGCGCCAAGAACGTGCGGCTCGCCAGCGCCGCCGGCGTCAATGCCCGCGCCGTGGCCGAGCATGCGATCGCGCTGATCCTGGCGATCTTCCGTCGCCTGCCCGAGGCGCGCGACAATCAGCACAAGAAGATGTGGCGCGGCATGATCGGCGATCTCGCCCAGCGCGAGGACGAACTCGGCGGCAAGACGCTGCTGGTCGTCGGCATGGGCCGCATCGGCAGCCACCTCGCGCTGCTGGCCAAGGCCTTCGGCATGAAGGTGATCGGCATCCGGCGCGATCCCTCGCAGGGCGAGAACGGCGCCGATTCGATCTACGGCATGGGCGACCTGGTGAAGCTGGTGCCGCAGGCCGACATCGTGGCCCTGACCTGCGCGCTCACGCCGGAGACCACCGGCCTGATGAGCGCGGCGGCGTTCGCGGCGATGAAGCCCTCGTCGGTGTTCGTCAACGTGGCGCGCGGCAAGGTCGCCGACGAGGCCGCCCTGATCGACACCATGAAGAACAACCGCATCTGGGCCGCCGCGATCGACGTCACCGCCGCGGAGCCATTGCCGGCCGCCTCGCCGCTCTGGACGATGCCCAACGTCTTCGTCACGCCGCACACCGCGGGCGAGACCCGTGCCTACGAGGACAACGTCATCGACATCCTGATCGAAAACCTCGATCGGCTGTGGCGCGACGAGAAGGCGGCGCTGCGCAACCAGGTCCTGTAAGCACGACAGTTATTGACCGACTCTGACGCTTTTGATAGGGTTCGACCGCGTTGTCGCTCTATCCATCGTTGATCGGAAATCCTGAGACGGTGCCTTAGCGCCTACTTCCTGTCGCCTTTCTTGTTGTCGTCGCGCTTCGGCTGAGGCGCCGGGCGAGACTGTGCCTGCTCGGGCGCCTTGGGCTGCGGCTGAGGAGCGGCGCGCTGCTGCTGCTGCTGCTGCTGCTGCTGCTGTTGAGGCGGCGCCGGGCGAGCCTGTTGCGGCTGCGGCGCGGCCTGTTGCCTGGGCGGTTCGACAGGACGCGCGCGGCCTTGCTGTTGCCGCGGCGCAGGGGCACGGGGCGCTGGCGGCGCAGCCTGCGGCTGCTGCGGCTTGGCCTGAGGTGCAGGCGCGGCCTGCGGCGTCGCCGGCCGCCTCGGCGCCTCGGCAGGCTTCGCCTGTTGCGGCTGAGACTGCGGTGTTGCCTGCGGCTTCGGCGCGTCGGCCGGCCTGGCCTGTCGCGGCGGCGATACCGGCGGCGTTGCCTGCGGCCGTGGTGCCGCCTGTTGCTTCGGCGGCTCCGCAGGCTTTGGCGCATCGGGCCTAGCCTGCGGCTGGGGCTTCGCCTGCTGCTGCCTGGGCGGCCCTCCCGGCTGGGCGGGCTGCGTCGGCGTGACGGCACCCTTCAGTTCCGGCGGCGCGGCGCCCTGGCGAGGCGCCAGCGCCGGTGCGGCCTGCCTCGACTTGTCGTCGGTCGCGGTTCTGGGCTGCGTTGTGGCGACCTTCGGACCGGGCGCGGCCGGCTTCTCCGTTGCGATGGGCTTGGCCAGAGTCGGCATGTCGGCGATGGGCGTCTTGGCGACGGGCACGTTGGCCGTCTTCAGCTCAGCGTCGGCCTTCGCCTTGACGTCAGCTTCCGCCTTCGGATCGACGGGAGGCGGCGCGGGCGTCGTCGCGGCCTTCGGCAGCGGTGTTGCCGGCGCTGCGGTCGCGCTCTTGATCGACGCGGTGGGCGCCGGAGGTGCGGCGACCGGCGCCACGGGCGCGGCGGCGATCGCCTGCGGCCGCACCTGCAGGGCCGAGCGCATGACCGGTTGCGAACGCACGAAGGCGGCCGTCGGCACCACGGTGGCGAAGCGCTGGTTCATCATGGCCTGGTCGCGCGTGGCCAGGTACGCCTCGCGCCGTTGCGTGCGCTGCCAGCGATCCTCCAGGATACGGTCCTCGATGCGCGCCGAGCGGTTGAGGCGCCGGTAGTACTCGCGATCGGTCGTGTAGGGCGGCACGTAGACCTCGCGCGGCCCGAGCGGGAACCAGCCAACCGGCGCAGCGCTCTGGTTGCCGAGCGTCACGGCGAGCTCAACGCCGCCCACGAAGGCGACCAGTGCCGGCGCGTAGACCGGCCGGACATCGCGTTGCGGCGGCACCCACACCCAGCGATCGTTCCTGGTTGCCCAGCGGCCATAGTGATACGGCGCGAAGCCCCAGGGCTGCTCGTCGATCCACGTCCAGCCCCACGGCCTCACATAGGCCCAATGGCCGGTGCGATAGGGTGCCCAGCCGCTCGGCACCGCGCGCGGCACCCAGACGCGGCCGTAGCTGCCGTCGTTGATCCAGTCACCATAGGCGTTCAGGTCCTCGTAGCCGGTGACGCCGACCGACAGATATCGTGGCGGATCGTAGACGACCTGGCGGTCGCGGCTCGCCCAATAGGCGGGCGGCGCCGGCGGCGCGGTCCTGATGGTGCGAAGCAGCGGCGCGGCGCCATCGCCCGTCACCTCGGCGACTTCGTTGGCGCGTACCGCGAGCACCTGGCCGTTCAGGGCTTGGATCTGGGCAGCGCCGGAGCGCACGCCGAGCCGTGTCGGATCCTCGGTCGAGCCGGCCTCGACATAGTAGTCGCCCTGCTGCAGCAACCTGATGGTGCCGCGCGGCGTGACGATCTCGTAGGGCTGCCTGGCGTCCATCGCGAGGGTCTTCACGTCGATGCGGCCCTGCGCGAGCTGCAGGCGGGTCTGGGTGTCGTCGAGCGCCAGCATGTCGAGCTGCGTGGCGCCCTCCATGCGGATGCGCGTGCCGGCGAGCGAGATCTCGCTGCGCGCGTTGGGTTCAGTCCAGAGGCCGTCGCCGGTGGTCAGCGGGGTGTTGACGACGGCCGGCGTCCAAGCGCTCTGCTCGTCGTCGTGGAAGGAGACGGTTCCGTCGATGAAGGCGAGGCGGCCTACCCGGCCTGGCGGCTCGCCTTGCGCCATGGCGCTCGACCAGACGACCAGCGCGCCGACGATGCCCGTCGCGATTGTGACCACACCACGACGAAAGAGTTGACGCATTTTGGCGCCTCCCTGCTAGGCTTTGCCTCCGATCCACTGGAACGCCGCCCGGCAAAGCCGGTTCCGGCAGGGAGAAGAAGAATGCCCGTCGCAGACCCGCATCGTTTGATCCTGACCGGGGAGAACCCGTTCATTCGCCTGTCCGAGAAGGACGGCGATCCCAACTCGACCGACGCCAGCTACTGGCGGATCCTGTTCTGTCCCGCGGGGCCGGGACATGTGCTCTACGTCAAGAGCGAGCTGACGCACGGCCATTGGCGGATCTATTCCGACAACATCGCCATGGCGCGCTGGCTGCAGCAGACCGTGCAGGGCATGCTCAATGCCGAGTTGAAGGACACGACGATCCCGGTGACCGACGCCAGCTTCTCGAAGTCGGGCGATCCGCAATACTTCTGGACCGAGCACATCAAGGCGCACGACGCCGACATCGCCATGACCTGGTACGACATCGGCGAACCGCTCCTGATCCACACCGAGCCCAACCAGCCGCCGCAGAACCGGCAGTACGGCGTCTGCACCGTGCTGGTGCCGGCGCTGGGCGCGCGCCTCACCATCAACGGCAATCAGGCGCGCGGCACGCCGTGGAAGCGCGACCGTGAGGGCCGGCCCTTCAGCACCTGCGCGCTGGCGTTCTCGGAGAGCTGGACGGAGGCGCGCTAGGCCTTCGGCGCGAAACCCATGGCGCGGGCGAGATGCGTGTAGCTCGCCCGCCGCACCTCCTCGTCGTGCGTCCAGGTCACCACGGCCATTTCGTCGACGCCGACCTGATCCTTGAGCTCCTCGATGCGGGCGGCGACCTCCGGGCCGGTGCCGACGAACGAGTCACGGCGGAAATGCTCGACGCGGCCCGGGTCGTAGGCTTCCAGCGCCTTGGCGGCGACATCGGGCGTGTCCAACGGCACGAGGATGCCGCGGTCGCGGTTCATGCGCGAGAGCGCGCGTGACGTGAAATGGTACTGCGCCTCCTCCATGGTCTCGGCGGCCAGCGCCCAGACGCAGAGGCTCGAGCGCGGCTCGGGATGACGCGCGCTCGGCCGGTACTTCTCCTTGTAGAGCTTTATGGCGCGCTCGCCGCCGGCGCCGTCGCTGAAGAACCAGGCGTAGCAGTAGGGCAGGCCGAACAGAGCGGCGACCTGGGCGCCGTAGTCGGAGCTGCCGAGGATCCAGACTTCCGGCGCGGTCTCGCCCTGCGGGAAGGCTTTTACGGCGGCGAAGGGATGGCGATCGACCAGAGGCTTCCCGTGAACCCAGGCAAGAAGATCGCGTACGTCGGCGGGAAAGTGTTCGGGGCGCTCGTTGGCGGCGGGATTGAGGGCAA
Source organism: Rhodospirillales bacterium (assembly GCA_009377525.1). GTDB lineage: Bacteria > Pseudomonadota > Alphaproteobacteria > Reyranellales > Reyranellaceae > Reyranella. The sequence continues at coordinate 27,581 of WHTW01000045.1, read as the reverse complement.
AGGCGGTGCGGCCGTCGGAGCCCGGCGCGCGGCCCAGCCCCATGTCGATGCGGCCGGGTGCCAGCGCATCGAGCACGCGGAACACCTCGGCCACTTTGAAGGGGGCGTAGTGCGGCAGCATGATGCCGGCGCTGCCGATGCGGATGCGATCGGTGGTGGCGGCGATGGCCGCGATCACGATCTCGGGCGCCGTGCCGACGATGGTCGGATGGTTGTGATGCTCGGAAACCCAGAAGCGCTCGTAGCCCAGCGCCTCGCAATGCCTGGCGAGCGCCACGGTGTTGCGGATCGACTGGTCCTGGGGGCGGTCGGCGACGGCGATCGACTGATCGAGAACGGAAAGACGCATACGCAGCAGATGGCCTGTCTTGGCTAGTCCGGCAAGCCTGAGATCTGAAACGGGGCGTTCAGGAGAGGCTGGGCGTCGTCAGGGGACCGAAAGCCCCTTTGAAGACCTGGACGATTTCGCCGCGGCGGTTGATGTGGCTCAGCGCCGTGTCGACCGCGAGGCGGAAATCGCTGTCGCCGCGGCGCAGGGCGAGCGCAATCGGCTCGATGCTGAGATAGGTGTCGGCCATCATCAGGCTCGCTGCCTCCTTCTCCTTGCTGTTTTACGTCGCGCGGGCCATTGGGACCGATGGCGAAGATCGCGCCGTCGATGAAGATCGGGATGGAGAAATTCACCTTCGTGCGGCGCGACAGGATCGCGGTCGAGGATTCGTCGTTTCGCCCCGTCTTGTCCGCCCCGGATGGTCGGGAAACAATCCGACATCCATGCCGTTGTGACCACAGGAATCCCTCTCTCAACAGGTGCGCCATGGCCAAGCCAGCCTGCAAGGTGGTCGGCATCGACCACATCTCGATCAGGGCCAGCGATTACGAGAAGTCGAAGGCCTTCTACGGCCGCCTGTTCGAGTTCCTGGGGTTCGAGATCTCGGACGAGTATCCCAGCACGATCGGCTGGACCAACGGCAAGACGCGCTACTGGATCGCGCCGGCGGAGGGCCGCAAGAAGCACCGCATCGGCGACGTCGGCCTGCATCACTACGCCTTCGAATTGCGCAATCGAAAGGATGTCGACGCGCTGCAAAGCTTCCTCGAGGAGCAGCGTGTACGCATCGTCGATCCCGCCGACGAGTATTACGAGGACTACTACGCCGTGTTCTTCCTCGACCCTGACGGCATCAAGCTCGAAGGCATGAAGTACGGCGAGCTGACAGCGAAGCGAAAACGTAAGTCATTGAAAAAGAAGGAGTAATTATTTCATTGAAATAGTTCTGCGAATGACTTGCAATTCAATGCAGACGCAGCATATTTAGAAACGTTCTAATCTATTTAACGGAGCGTTTCATGCTGACCATTGGCGACAAGTTTCCTTCCTTCGACCTCAAGGCGGTGGTGAGCACCGATCCGAAGACGGCCTTCAAGCAGCTCTCCGACAAGACCGACGCCGGCAAATGGAAGGTCGTGTTCTTCTGGCCGAAGGACTTCACCTTCGTCTGTCCGACCGAGATCGCCGCCTTCGGCAAGCTCAACAAGGACTTCGCTGAGCGTGATGCGGTGGTCTACGGCGTCTCGACCGATTCGGAGTTCGTGCACCTGGCTTGGCGCCAGAATCACGCCGACCTGAAGGCGCTGCCGTTCGCCATGCTGGCCGACATCAAGCGCGAGCTCTCCCAGGAGCTGGGCATCCTCGACAAGGCCGAGGGCGTCTGCCTGCGCGCCACCTTCATCGTCGATCCCGAGGGCATCGTCCGCTTCGTGTCGGTGAACGACCTCTCGGTCGGCCGCAATCCGCAGGAAGTGCTGCGCGTGCTCGATGCGCTGCAGACCGACGAGCTCTGCCCCTGCAACTGGCAGAAGGGCGACGAGGTCCTGAAGGCCGCGTGAGGAGGCAACCATGTCGATCGACGTCCTGAAGGACCGGCTGCCGGAGTATGCCCGCGACCTCAAGCTCAACCTGTCGAGCCTGGCGTCCGAGCAGCTTCTCAGCCCGCAGCAGAAGGCCGGCAGCTTCATCGCTGCCGCGCTTGCCGCCAACCATGCGCCAACCACGCAAGCCGTGGCCGACGCCTTCGCCGGCGAGCTCTCGCCCGAGGCGCTGAACGCCGCCAAGATCGCGGCGTCGCTGATGGCGATGAACAACATCTACTACCGCTTCGTGCACCTGGTGCACGCGGCCGACTACAAGACCTTGCCGGCCAAGCTGCGCATGACCGCGATGGCCAAGCCCGGCGTCGACAAGGTCGACTTCGAGCTGTGGTCGCTGGTGGTGTCCGCCATCAATGGCTGCGGCATGTGCCTGGAGGCGCACGAGAAGGTCTGTCGCGAGCACGGTCTTTCCACCGAGCAGATCCAGGCGGCCGTTCGCATCGCCGCGACGGTCCATGCCGTCGCCCGCACGCTCAGTGCGGAAGAGGCACTGGCGGCGCCGCTGGCAAAGGCAGCGTAGCCTTGTAGCGTCACGACATGCGGGCCAAACTCCGGCCGTTTTTGGTAACGGAGGACCCGCATGTCGATGACCGCCACTGAGAGCAAGCCGCAGGATCACTCCGTCTCTCCCAAGGGCATGCTGATCGGCGGCGAGTGGGTCGAGAGCGCCTCGAGCGCCCGAATCACCGTCGAAAATCCCGCCAAGCGCAAGTCGGTCGCCGAAGTGCCGCGCGGCAACGCGGCCGACGTCGAGCGCGCCGTTGCAGCGGCGACCAAGGCCTATGCCGAATGGCGCAAGGTGCCGCCGCGTGAGCGCGGCAAGGCACTGCTCAAGATCGCCGAGGCCCTGCAGGCCCGCGCCGAGGAGATCGCGCGCACGATTTCGCTCGAGACCGGCAATGCGCTGCGCACCCTGGCGCGCGGCGAGGCCAACATCACCGCCGACATCTTCCGTTACTTCGGCGGCCTGGGCAGCGAGCTCAAGGGCGAGACCATCCCGCTCGGTGAGCACGTGCTGTCCTACACGCGCCGCGAGCCGCTGGGTGTGGTCGGCGCCATCATTCCGTGGAACGCGCCGGTCATGCTGGCCGCGCTCAAGATCGCGCCGGCGCTGTGCGCCGGCAACACCATGGTCATGAAGGCGGCCGAGGATGCGCCGCTCGGCGTGCTGCTGATGGCCGAGATCTGCCAGCAGTTCCTGCCGCCCGGCGTGCTCAATCTCCTGACCGGCTTCGCCGAGGAGGTCGGCGGGCCGCTCTTGAACCATCCTGGCATCCGCAAGCTCTCCTTCACCGGCTCGACCGAGGTCGGCAAGATCGTCATGCGCGCCGCGGCCGAGCGCATCGTGCCGGTGTCGCTGGAGCTCGGCGGCAAGAGCCCGTCGATCGTCCATCCCGACGTCGACGAGGATTGGGCGGCCGACGGCATCATCGCCGCCATGCGCTTCACGCGGCAGAGCCAGAGCTGCACGGCGGGCTCGCGCCTGTTCCTGCACGAGGACATCTTCGATTCCTTCCTGAGCAAGCTCGAGAAGAAAACCACGGCGCTCAAGATCGGCGATCCGCTCGACGAGAAGACCGACATCGGCACCATCATCAACAACAAGCAGTTCACCAAGGTCTGCAAGTATGTCGACGAGGGCCTGAAGCGCTCCGACGCCAAGCTGGTGTTCGGCGGCCTGCCGCCCAAGACCGGCCCGCTGAGCGAAGGCTACTACGCCATCCCGACGGTCTTTGCCGACCGCTCCAACGACTGGCGACTGGCGCGCGAGGAGATCTTCGGGCCGGTCCTGGTAGCGATCCGCTGGAACGACGAGGCCGAGGCGATCCGCATGGCCAATGACAGCCACTACGGGCTCGCGGCCTATGTCTGGACGCACGACATCGGCACCGGGCTCAGGACGGCGCATGCCATCGAATCGGGCTGGGTGCAGGTCAACCAGGGTTTGGGCCAGGTGCCGGGCATGTCCTACGGTGGCTACAAGCAGAGCGGTATCGGCCGCGAGTTCTCGCTCGAAGGGATGCTCGACAGCTTTACCCAGCGCAAGAACGTGACGGTGAACCTCGACGTGCGGCGTTGAGGGGCGCCACTAGTCAGGCACCTTCCGGTGATGATCGGTCGCGCCCTGGTAGGCGTGGCCGACGCGATAGAGCAGGGCTTCATCGAACGGCCGGCCGATCAGCTGCAGGCCAATCGGCGCGCCGTTGCTGTCGAAGCCGCACGGCACTGACAGCGCGGGCAGGCCGAGCGTGTTGAAGGGCCGCGTGAGCCCGGTGAAGCGAGCCACCATGCTGAGCGTCGCCGGACCACCCGAAGCCTCGACGTCTGTTTCCTCGATGGTCGGCACGGGGAAAGGGATCGCCGGCAGCATGACCGTATCGACGCCGTCCATCGCCGTGGCGAGGAACTCGCGCACGAAGTGGGCGCGCAGCCTGAGCGCATCGATGTACTGCGTGGCCGGAATGAAGAAGCCCGCCTCCATGCGCGTGCGCACCTGGTTGGCGTAGGACGCATTCGCCTCCATCCACGGCCGGTGCATGGCCGCCGCCTCGCACTTCACGATCACTTCGGCCGCCCGATAGAGGGCGGTGAAGTCGGGCATCTTCGCGGGCGCGACGACGGCGCCGAGCTTGCCCAGCGCGTCGGCCGCTGTCTGTACGGCGGCGCCGATCTGCGGATCGACCGGCACCAGCGCGTCTGGCAGGGCAAAGCCGATCTTCAGGCCGCGCACGCCATCGTCGAGCAAAGCCTCGTAATCCGGCACCGGCTTCTCGCTGGTCGTCGAATCGTCGGGATCGTGGCCGGCGACAATGGCCAGCATGCGGGCATTGTCGCGCACCGTTCGGGTGAGCGGCCCGACGTGGTCGAGCGTCCACGAGCGTGCGACAGCACCGGCGCGGCTGACGCGGCCGTAGGTCGCCTTCATGCCGACGACGCCGCAGGCCGACGCGGGCAGCCGGATCGAGCCGCCGGTGTCGGAACCCAGCGCGCCATAGACCATGCGGGCGGCGACCGAGGCGCCCGATCCGCTGGAGCTGCCGCCGGTGACGCGCTTGTCGTCCCATGGATTGCGGCAATGGCCGTGATGAACGTTGTGGCCGGTCGGGCCCGCGGCGAACTCCGCCATGTTGAGAAAGCCCAGCTCGACCACGCCGGCGGCGTCGAGCTTCTGCAGCACCGTCGAGGTGACGGGCGCCACCCAGTTGCGGCGGATGGCGCTGCTGCCGGTCGAGATCTCGCCGGCGCGATAGTACATGTCCTTGTGCGCCATCGGCACGCCGTGCAGCGGGCCGCGCCGCTTGCCGGCGGCGAGCTCCCTGTCCATGGCGCGCGCCTGCTCCAGCGCCTTCTCCTTGTCCAGGCGCAGGAAGGCGTTGGTGCGCGGCTGCCACACGGCGATGCGCGCCAGGCAGGCTTCGGTCGCCTGCACCGAGGTGATGCGACCGGCGGCGATGGCGTCGGCGACTTCGCTGAGGTCGCGCAGCGCGAGATCGTCGTTGATCATTTGGCTTCCTTGGCCAGGACGCGGGCGAAGGCCGCGGGATCGTCGTCGAAGGTGAGGCGCTGGGCGGCGGCCGTGCGCACCGCCTCGTTCAGCACCTCGACCTCGGCGGCGATCTCGGCCAGTCGCTTGTCGTCATAGCTGAGGCCCTGGAGCTGCTTGGCGATGTCGGCGGCGAGGCGGGTCTTGTCGTCCATGAAACCTCCTTCAGGCGGCGAGGCGAAGCTGGCGCTTGCCCAGTCGCTCCTGGTCTTCCTGGGTGAACGTCATCGTCTTGCGGATCTTCTGGTCGAGCTTCATGCCGATCGCCTCGGCACAGGCAGCAAGCATGCCGGTCTCGGCCTCGAACAGGAAATGCGTGAAGGTCAGAACCCTGTCGGTGAAGGCGGCAAGCCCGCTCATCACCACCAGCAGATCGCCGGCGCGCAGCGGACGCCGGTAGTGGTTCAGCATCTCGACGACAACGGAACCTTCCTGGCGATCCTGCATCGCCGCGCGGTTGAAGCCGAGATGGTTCCACAACAGCGGTGCGGCATCGGAATAGCGGCCAAACTGATGATGCGGCAGGAACTCGCCGCGCTCGTCGCATTCGGCGGGCGCGACAATGCTGCGGCCGACTTCGATCAGGCCGCAGCGCGCCGCATCACCGAGCGCAAGATCGGGCAGGTCGAGCTTGCCGACGCTGCGCGGCTTGGCATTGTCCGGCAGCGCCACGATCACCGCCTCGGCGCATGCACGGAACGCGTCGGGCCATGGCCGGTCGCAACCGATGCGCCGGCGCATCGTCGCCGCGACGGCGCCGTCGGACGGATTGCGGATCTCGTGATAGGCGAGCAGGTGACGTTCGCCGACCTCCACCGGAGCCGACAAAACCTCGACGGGATCGACCTCGCGGAACTCGCGCAGGTAGCGGATGTGGTCGCTGGCGGCGCGGACGTCGAGTCCGACGGCGCGCTGCGCGCGCGGCCCGAGACCGAGCTCAGACAGCAGATGCGCCGAGGCCTCGTGGCCGAACTCGGTGTAGAACTGGACGTTCAAATGGTCATTTTCATCGCACTGCCAGGTGTTCACGGCGGTGGTGAAAGTCGGGATCAGGGTGGGCCTCGACACGCTACGCGCTCTCTGCAGTCTGTGGATGACTGCTTCAAATGGCCGAAAAAGCCCCAAGGATCGACATTTTTCGTACATTGGGGGCTTGCGGGGGATCGATTCGTGGATAACCTTGGGCGCGTCAACGCTGCCCTGGGGCGTCAGGAAGTCGTTGACGAAGCAAAAAACGCAAGGGACCCCTCATCATGGCTACCGCAACCAAACCGTCCGCTCCAACCGTCCCGCTGTCGAAGGTGGCGGCCGAACTGGCCGAAAAGACGGGCATGACCAAGAAGGATGCCACCGGCTGCCTCGACGATTTCATCGGCTTGGTCGTGAAGCATCTCAAGAAGGGCAACAAGGTCCGCATCACGGGCCTCGGCATCCTTCAGGTGCGCAACCGTCCGGCGCGCATGGGCCGCAACCCGGCGACCGGCGAGGCGATCAAGATCAAGGCGTCGAAGAAGGTCGCCTTCCGCGTCGCCAAGGACCTCAAGGAAGCGATCTAAGCCTCATAAGCCTCATCGATATCCTTGACAGGGAAAGATCGGGCGGGTCCCGGCGCGAGCCGGGCCCGCCCTTCTTTTTGTAGATTTGTCGCGGCCGAGGTCGCGCCGCTACCGCTCGCGCTTCACTCGGCGCGTATCCGCAGAGCGGCATCGATGGGAAGCGCGGTAACTCTTTGCCGGACGCGACCGGCCCTTGTATAGCCGGCCTCTCGCTCTGCATGGATACATTCACCCTCCTCAAATATCTGACTCAGTTCGCCATGCCGCCGGCATCGATGGCCGTCGGATTGCTGCTGGCTGGGGTGCTGGCACTGGTCGGTTTGCGTCGGCTCGGCATGACGGTCGCCGTGCTTGCCGTTGCCGAGACCTTGATGATGTCGTTTCCACCCGTTGCCGACGCGCTGCTCGAGTCGCTGCAGGACAAGGCCCGCGCGGAGGAGGCCCGGGCTCCTGCCTGCTGCTACGAGGCGATCGTCGTGCTGGGCGGTGGCATGACGCCGGCAGTCCCGCCTTATCCCATGGAACCGGATCTTGCCGACGCCGCCGATCGCGTCTGGTATGCCGCTCGGCTCTATCATCGTGGCGTTGCCCGGCGCATCATCGTGAGTGGCGGTTCGCTGCTCGTTCAGAAGAGCGGGCCGGCGGTGAACGAGGCGGAGGCGATGCGCCAGTTCCTCGTCGATCTCGGCGTACCTCCCGAAGCGATCGTGTCCGAGGGCAACGCGCTGAACACGCTCCAGAACATCCGCAACGTGCGGGCAATGGTGGGCGATGCCCGCGTGGCGCTGATCACCTCGGCCTATCACATGCCGAGGGCATTGAAGATCGCGCGTCAGGGCAATCTCAACGTCGGTGCCTTTCCCACCGACTGGCGCCTGCCGGCCGAGACACGGCCGTCGTGGGAGAACTGGGTGCCGTCGATCGCCGCGATGGCCTGGTCGAGCATCTGCTTGCGCGAGCACATTGCCCTGCTGCTAGATCGCCGCGGAGAGATCTGATGACCGGCGCCTCCTATCGCCTGCACCGTCGCACCGCCCTTCGTCTTGCCACGGGCCTGGCCGCGGCCGGTCCGTTGCTGGTGCCAATTGGCCGCCGGCCGCATGCCCAGACGCTCGACAAGGTGAGCTTCCACACCGACTGGCGCGCCCAGGCCGAGCACGGCGGCTACTATCAGGCGATCGCCGCCGGTCTTTATCGCAAGGTCGGCATTGAGTGTGACCTGCGTCAGGGCGGGTCCAACCTGAACATCAGCCAGCTCCTGCTTGCCGGCCGCGTCGACATGGCGATGTCGAACAGCTTCGAGGCCTTCACCTTCGTGCGCGAGGACGCGCCTTTCTTCACCATCGCCGCGATCTTCCAGAAGGATCCGCAGGTCCTGATCGGCCATCCCGACACCGGCTTCGATTCCTTCGAGAAGCTCAAGGGGCGCACGCTGCTGATCGGCAGCGGCGGCCGCGTGACCTACTGGCCCTTCCTGCGGCGCAAGTACGGCCTCTCGGACACGCAACTCAGGCCCTACAACTTCAACATGGCACCGTTCCTTGCCGACAAGAATGCCGTGCAGCAGGGCTTCGTGTCGTCCGAACCCTATTCGATCGAGAAGGAACTGGGCCGGCCGCCGGTGGTGCTGTTGATCGCTGATGCGGGTTTCAGCGCCTACCAGACCACGATCGCCATCTCACGACGCATGGCGACCGAGAAGAAGGATCTGGTGCAGCGCTTCGTCAATGCTTCGCTCGAAGGCTGGGCGCAGTACCTCAAGGGCGGCCCTGGGATCGCGGCGGCCAATGCGCTGATCAAGCAAGCCAACCCCGAGCAAACCGACGATCGCATGGCGTACGCCATCAAGGTGCTGAACGAACGCGGCGTCGTGATGTCGGGCGACGCCCTGCAGGGCGGCATCGGTGCCATGACAGACCGGCGCTGGAAGGGGTTCTATGACTCGATGGTCGCGGTCGGCGTGTTGCCGCCGGGGCTCGACGTGGCCCGCACCCATACGCTGGAATTCGTGAACAAGGGCATCGGAAAGCCATAGGAGAGCGGCATGCACAAGGTCAGTGAAGAACATGAGATGCTGCGCGAGCTGGTGAAGAAATTCGTGCGCAACGAGCTGATGCCGCTCGAGAAGAACATTCTGGACCGCTTCGCCGCCGGCCAGCCGGCGGCGCTGTCTGACGAGGAGAACCAGAAGCTCTTCAAGCAGTGCAAGGAGCTCGGCCTGTGGGCGCTCGACGTGCCGGAGGAAGTGGGCGGCGCCAACCTGCCGGCGGTCGCCCTGGTCGGCGTCAATGAGGAGCTGGGCTATACCGCCGTGCCCTTCACCTTTCCGCCGGACTCGCCCAACCTGCACATGCTGCTGGCCACGGCCAGTCCCGAGCAGCGCAAGAAGTACCTGGAGCCCTATGCCGCCGGCGAGACGACCTCGGCCATCGCCATCTCCGAGCCGGGGGCGGGCGGCGATCCCGCCGGCATGAAGACCAAGGCGGTGAAGGACGGCGATCACTGGGTGATCAACGGCCGCAAGATCTGGATCAGCCGCATCGCCAAGGCCGATTTCACCATCGTCATGGCGGTGACCGATTCGAACCTCGGCTCACGCGGCGGCATCACCGCCTTCATGGTCGACAAGGGCACCAAGGGCCTGGTGGTGGCCCGCGCCATTCCCATGCTGGCCGGCCAGCGCACCTACGAGGTCGTGTTCGAGGATTGCCGCGTGCATGAGAGCCAGGTGCTGGGGCCCATCGGCGCGGGCTTCGCACCCATGCAGCTTCGCCTGACCGTGCGCCGCCTGCAGATGGGCTCGTGGTGCATCGGCATGGCGCAGCGCGCGCTCGACATGCTGGTCGAGCACGCCAACCAGCGCGTGACCTTCGGCCAGAAGCTCGCCGACCGCCAGGCCATCCAATGGTGGATCGCGGACGCCGCCACCAAGCTGCATGCCTGCCGCCTGATGGTGATGGACGCCGCGGTCAAGCAGGACGAAGGCCGCGACGTGCGCATGGAGGCCTCGATGATCAAGGTCTTCGCCACCGAGATGGCGACCGAGGTGATCGATCACGCCCAGCAGGCGTTCGGCGCCATGGGCGTCACCCAGGAACTGCCGCTGTCGTGGCTGGCGCAGAAGGTGCGCACCATGCGAGTCTACGAGGGGCCGTCGGAGGTCCATCGCATGGTCATCGCGCGGCGCATCCTGGGCGGGCGTTGACAGTCAACCTGGGGCAGGTCGATCATTTCGGCCTGCACGGATGGAGTACGCGATGACCTATACGCTCGATGCTTTCATCAAGGATGCCAAATCGGCCCTCAAGGACAACGAAGGTCCGGCCGGCCGCGAGAAGGTGCGCGTGCTTCTGGAGAAGCTGCTGACAAACAAATCGTTCGTCGACGAGGCGGTGGGCCGGGCGGCGCCGATCGGCACGCGCAAGCTCTACGAGGACAAGGACCTCGGCTTCGTCGTGCTGGCGCACTGCAATCCCAAGCCACACAAAAGCCCGCCGCACGATCACGGCAGCTCATGGGCGGTCTACGGCCAGGCGATCAAGTACACCGACATGAGCGAGTACAAGCGGCTCGACGGCGGCCAGGGCGAGGGCGAGGCCAGGCTAGAGACGGTCAAGAGCTACCGGCTGGAGCCCGGCCATGCCGGGGTTTATGACGTCGGCGCCATCCATGCCATCGACTACCCCGAGGGCAGCCGCTTCGTGCGCGTCACCGGCCGCGATCTCGACTATGTGCAGCGGCTGAAGTTCGACACCGCTGCCGGCAAGGCCATCACCATCGAGAGCGCGACGGCCGGCCGCGCTTAGCCAGGTGCCTTCTCACAGAACGGTCATCGCCGCTGCGTTGCCGTTGGCGCGGCGACGCGCGAGTTTCCATTAATGGATTCTCGCATAGAAAACTACATTCGCCGCGGCAAGTTCTACGTCGACGGCTGGTTGCGCAGTGAAGCGGCGCGGATCGTCGTCGCCCTGAACGAACGGCAGCGCTCGCTCGGTGTGACGGGCGGCATCGCCGAGATCGGGGTCCATCACGGCAAGCTGTTCATCCTGCTTTACCTGCTGAGCCGCGAACCGGAGAAGGCGGTCGCGATCGACCTGTTCGAAGACCAGCATTTGAATATCGACCAATCCGGCAGCGGCGACCTCGCGAAGTTTCGACGCAATCTCGAACGCCACGCCGACGGGACGCGACTGGTGCTGCATCAGGGCAACTCGATGGATCTCACCGGCGCCATCCTGACGCGGCTGGCGGAAGGCCCGCTGCGTTTCGTCAGCGTTGATGGCGGCCACACTGCCGAGATCACGGCGCACGACCTGGCCACGTCCGAAGCGGCGATCGCCGAGGGTGGCGTCATCGTGGTCGATGACGTGTTCAACGAGCAATGGCCGGGCGTCGGCGACGGCGTGCGCCGCTACTTCGAGCGGCGACCCAACCTCGTTCCCTTCGCCATCGGCGCCAACAAGACCTATTTCTGCCGGCCATCCCACCGCGACATCTATCACGATGCCGCCGCGGCCGCGGCGTCGACTGTCACGGCCACCGAGTTCCTGGGTCAGCCCGTCGCCTTCCTCCAATTTTTGCGCCCAGGATTGAAGGACAGAGTGGCGGAATCGTCGGCCTGGCGGCGCTTGCGGACGACGGCGATCGGCCTGCCGTTGCGCTGGGCTTGGCATACCGCCCGCACTTTGCGGCGCGGCGTGACACGCAACGAAGACTTTTAGAACACATTCCGTCCGGCTGGAATCAGCCGGACGGAATGTGCCCTGTGCAACCAGGATCTCCAGTGCGCGCGTTTCCAACCTGATTGAGCCGCTTGCGGCTCCATCAGGTTGGAAACCGCTCTAGTGGTTGGCCGATTCTTCGCGCTCTTGCGCGTATTCTTCGGCGGCGACGGCGAAATTCAGGTTCTGGCCGCCTCTGAAATAGAAAGTGGTGATGCCGAGCAGATGGCCGCGGGCGTCGAACAGCCCGCCGCCGGAGGAGCCCTGCGAGATCGGCGCCGAGGTCTGGACCACGCGCGTCTGGTTGTAGAGCCGCTTGGACGAGACGATGCCCTCGGCCGCCGTCAGCTCCAGGCCCTGCGGCGTGCCGATCGTGATGGCGCGTTCGCCCACCTTGATGTCGTCGTAGGGACGGACCGTGACCCATGTGGTGAGCTTGGTGGCAGTGCGTAGCACGCAGCGATCGGCATCGGCGTTGCGCGAGACGACCTTGGCGGGCAGCACGGCTTTGGCGCGGGCGATCTTGACCTCGGCCAGGTCGCCGACGACGTGGCAGTTGGTCAACAGCTCGCTGTCGCTGATGGCCACCGCCGAGCCCAGGCGGCGGTCGGCCTTGACGACGTAGACGGCGCCCGACGCCTTGTCGAACACCTCCTCGGCCCGCAGATCGGGACCATCGCGCGTCTCGAGCTTGAGCGCGCCGGTCGTGCCCGAATCGTCGATAGTGCTGCGCTTTGTCGGCTTGGCCTTGGCTTGCGGCCGCGCCGTCTGCTGGTCGGAGAAGCCTGTCGGGGCGAGCGGCAGATCGTCGACCCGCGGGCGTGGGCGGACCGTGGGATCAGGCGTACGAATCAGCACCAGGCTGCCGGCCATGGCCGCGAAAAGCCCGCGATGCTTCTCCAGGGTGTCGACCGGCACCGTCATTTCCGTGCTGACCGTGCCAGTGGAATGACAGGTCACCTTGAGGTAGCTGCTCGTCTCGCCGTGGCGGAACAAGGCGACAAACCAGTTGTCTCTGCGAGCCCGAAATGACGCGCCAGCGGTCGTCCTCGGATAGAGCGCATCCATGGTCCTGCAGGTCGGATAGCCATGGTGGATGCCGACCGACTGGCTGATCGTGCCGCCGCCGCTGTAGACGAGTGCGCCGCCGTCGATGCGCGGCGTGCCGAAGGTCACGAGCTTGGTGGGAACGCCAATGGCGAAACCCACCGCGGGATCGTGCAACATGGACCAGCCGACGGCCTCGCGCTCCTTCAACCCCTCCTGGACGAGCTGGCTGGTCTGTTCCTCGGTAAGCTTGTCGGTCTGCCGGTGGCCCTTCGACCTTTGCCACCCATTCGTCGCCTTGTGCACCGCCTTGGCGAACTCGCCCTTGAAGACGAAGTCGAGATGGCCGGTCCACATCAGGGCCTCGCGGACATCGGCTGGCGTGATGGCGTCGGCCGGCGGCACGTCAGTCCATCGATAGGGAAAGACACCGGTCTGCTGAGCCTGGACGGCGCCGCTCAGCAGCACGCCAAGGACGGCTGCAGCGCGGCCGAAAACACGAAGCGAGACAAACGGGATGGGCAAAACGTGGTTCTCCCGTCGCTATTTTCATCCATGCGCGCCGTGCGGCCCACCACCGCTTTGTGTCAAAAACGTCACCGCGGCATCAGGCGCGGCGGCGGCCCTGGCCGTTGGCTTTGCCCCAGGCTTCCATGGCGTCGAGGATGGGACCCAGCGTCAGTCCCTTCCGCGTGAATGAATATTCGACGTGCGGCGGCACGCTGTTGTGCACCGTGCGCGCCACCACGCCGTCCTGTTCCAGGGCGCGCAGCTGCAGGGTGAGCATGCGCTGGGTGATGCCGGGCACCAGGCGGCGCAGCTCATTGAAGCGCCGCGGCTGGTCCTTGAGATGGAACAGGATGGTGGGCTTCCACCGTCCGCCGATCACCTCGACCGTCGCCGTCACCGCGCACCAGGGTGCCTTGGTCGCCATGCCCGTCTCCATGTTTGATACCCAGTATAAAAGTTGTGCGTACTTATGCGAAGGGCATCGTCGTGATAGCGGGGATCGTCGTCCGTCGGAGGTCCTGCCGTGATCAGCCACGCTGTCTTTGTGCTCATCCTTGCCGCCGCCATCGGCTGCGGCCTTGTCGCGGGAATCTTCTTCGCCTTTTCCTCCTTCGTGATGGCGGCGCTGGGTCGCCTGCCGTCCGACCATGGCATCGCCGCCATGAACGCGATCAATGTCACGGTGATCAATCCGCTGTTCATGCTGGCTTTCTTCGGTACGGCGGCGCTCTGCCTGGCGGCATCGGCCGGCGTTGCTCTGCGATGGACGGCGAGCAACGGCATGCTCGTCCTGCTGGCGAGCGTGATCTACCTCGTCGGCTGCATCGGCGTGACGATGTTGCGCAACGTGCCGCTGAACAATGCGCTCGCCGTGGTAACGCCGGGCACGCCCGAGGCCGCCGCCTTGTGGACGCGCTATCTCAGCGAATGGACCTTCTGGAACACGGTGCGCACGGTGGCGCCGATCGTGTCGGCGGTCCTGTTCACGGCAGCCTTGATCAGGAGCTGACATGTTCGTTGTCATGGGAGCCACCGGACAGACTGGTGGCGCAGCGCTGCGCGAACTGCAAGGCCGTGGCGCGAAGGTGCGGGCGATAACCCGCGATCCAAGGCGTGCCTCTCTTCCCGAAGGCGTCGAAGTCGCCGGTGGCGATCCGACGGACAGCGGAAGCCTGAGGGCGGCCTTTGCCGGCGCACAAGCGGTCTACGTCATGTTGCCGAACTTCCCTCAAGCTCCGGATGCCCTCGCAGGCAGCAGGATGGCCGCACAGGCGATCGCCAACGCCGTGCGTGAAGCCCGCGTTCCTCGCGTCGTCGCCTTGTCATCGGGTGGTGCCCATCTTGCCGACGGGACCGGCATGATCCGCACGCTTTACGATTTCGAGACGGTACTGCGCGGGACTGCCGCCTCGATCACCTTCCTGCGTGCGGCCGATTTCATGGAGAACTGGGCGTCGGCCCTTCCGGTTGCTCGCAGCGAAGGCGTGCTGCCGAGCGCCCGCACGCCGCTCGGTGCACCGACGGAGACGGTATCGACGGAGGATATCGGCTTCACCGCCGCGGCGCTGATGCTGGACCGCGTAGCGGGGGAGCGAATCGTCAACCTGTTCGGGCCGCAAGATTATTCGCCGGTCGATGCGGCCGCGGTGTTGTCGCGCTTGCTCGGCCGTCCAGTGACGGCGGTGCCCGGTAACCGCGACGACACCGTCGCGGCCTTGCTGGCGATGGGCGCGAGCAGCGACTATGCCGAGAAGGTCGCGGAGATCACGGACGGCCTCAACGCCGGCCGGATTTACTTCGAGCCGGTCGGCGAGAGGCGGCGCGGCAACGTCTCCCTCGAGGAAGCGCTGCAGCGCCTCCTCGCCGGGGCGGCGTCAGGATAGCCGCGCCGCCGCCTCTGCATTGGCCTTGCGCCGGCTCTCGAGCAGGGGCGCCAGCCGCTCGCGGATGCGCTTGACCCTTTCGCTGCCGGCCTTCTCGGGCGAGCCCGAATCGAACGGCGGCTGCGGATCGTACTCGAGCACGAGCTGGATCGACTTGGCGACCTCCTCGCCGGCCAGCTCGGCGGCGACGGTGAGGCCGAAATCGATGCCGGCGGTGACGCCGCCGCCCGAGATGCGGTTGCGGTCGCGCACGACGCGCTCGGCCACGGGCGTGGCGCCGAAATCCTTCAGCATGTCGCGCCATGCCCAGTGGCAGGCCGACTTGTAGCCTTTCAGAAGCCCTGCCGCGCCCAGCACAAGCGAGCCGGTGCAGACCGATGTCACGTAGCGCGCCTTGGCCGCCTGCTTGCGCAGGAAGTCGAGGGTCTCGGGATCGACCATCAATTCGACCTGGCCGCCGCCGCCCGGCACGCAGATCACGTCGAGCTGCGGGCAATCGGCGAAGGTCGTGGTCGGCACGATCGAGAAGCCGGCATCGGTCGGCACCGGATCGCGCGTCTTCCAGATCATGTGCAGCTTGGCGCCCGGCACGCGCGACAGGACCTGGGCAGGGCCGGTGGCGTCGAGCTGGGTGACGTTGGGATAGAGCAGGATGCCGATCTGGACGGGCTCAGCCATGGGGACCTCCTTGGATGTCCGCACCGTAGGCTCGGATCGTACTGGCAGAAATGACAAAAGAAGTCTATTTTCTGCCAATGCCCAGACACCGCCTCTTCATCCTGGCCTATGAAGGCTGCCAACTCCTCGATGTCACCGGCCCGGCCGCCGTATTCGGCGCTGTCAACGAAAGCCGGGGGCAGCCCTTCTACGACCTCAGCATCGTGTCGCCGGACGGCGGCGCGGTGACGTCCAACTCGGACGTGGCGATCCAGAGCCACAAGATCGGCGGCCAACCCGACACCTTGCTGGTGGCCGGCGGCTCGCGCGGCCTGAAAGCCGCCATGGCGCACGACGACCTGCGGCGCTGGTTGCGCACGGTGGCACCCAAGGCGAGGCGCTTCGGCTCGGTGTGCACCGGCGCTTTCGTGCTGGCGGCCGCGGGGCTTCTGGACGGCAAGCGCGTGGCGACTCACTGGGCGAGCTGCGAACGTCTGGCCCGGAAGTTTCCGGCGCTCGAGGTCGATGCCGATTCGCTCTACGTCGTCGACGGAAAGATCTGGACCTCGGCCGGAGTCACGACCGGCATCGACATGGCGTTGGCGCTGGTCGAAGCCGATCTCGGCGCCGCCACGGCGAACCTGATCGCGCGGCACTTCGTGCTTTATGCTCGCCGGCCCGGATACCAGTCGCAATTCAGTCCGCTGCTGCAGGCCCAGACCGTGGCCGAGGCACCGTTCGCCGCGCTGATCGACTGGATGCAGGAGAACCTGGACCAGCCGCTCGACGTGCCGACCCTTGCTGCGCGTGCCGGCCTGACCGAGCGCAGCTTCTATCGCAAGTTCACCGAGGCCACCGGCAAGACGCCGGCCCATTTCGTCGAAGGCCTGCGGCTCGATGCGGCGCGCACGCTGCTGACGAAAGGTCTGCCGATCAAGACGATTGCCGGAAAGGTCGGCCTGAACACGCCGGCACGGCTCGGCCAGGCTTTCGAACGCCGCTTCGGCATGGCACCGTCATTGTTTCGGGAGATGCACCGCGCGGCCTAACCGGAGATCGTCTCATGAATCTTGTGCAGGACACGGCTCTCGAATTCCTCGACCGAGCAGTCGATTTCGCAGGCAACGGCGCCGCACCGATCGCAGCGGCATTCGTATCGATCGGCGGGCAGCGTGCTGCCGACATGCTTGAGCACGAGGCGATTGCCGCAGCGCAGGCAGTAGGGTGTCAGGTCCTGCACGCCGCCTGATGCGTCGTATGACCAGCGCCAGCGGATATTGAAGAAGTTGTCCTGAGTACTGATCGGCGACGGACGCCGAGCGTTGCGCGTTGGCCGTAGGCCCGCGCCCAGCAGCCCGCAGACGACGATCGCGCAGATCGCGAAAAAACCCAGGAGCCAGTTCGGCACGAGCGTCGAGGCGGCGAGAAAATGCCAGAGGCCCCTGAGCCAGCCGTCAAGGTCTGACCACAGGCCGAGGAAGTAGCCGACGACCAAGGCGACGATGGCGGCGGCGGCGACAAGCTTGGCGCGCACGTCCCTAGTGCCTCAGTCGCAGGCTGCCGATCACCAGCGCCACGGCGGCGAAGCCCGCGCCCAGCCAGATGGCCGCGCGGGCGGCGTCGGCGGCGCCCCCGCTGGAGAAGTCGAACAGCCCGAATACGACCGCGACCAGCGCCGCTCCCATCGTCTGCCCAAGCGTCCGGGCGGTGGCGATGATGCCGCCGGCGCTGCCGCTGCGCTCGCGCGGCACGGCGTTCATCATCAGCCGGTTGTTGGGTGAGGCGAAGATGCCGAAGCCGGCGCCGCACAGCACCAGGCGCCACATGATGTCGGCGCTGGACGGGTTCGGCGGCAGCAGTGCCGTCAGCACCAGGCCCGCCGTCATGCTGGTGAGACCGATGGCGCCCAAAAGACCGGCGTGGTGGCGGTCCGCCAGCCGTCCGGCGATCGGGGCGATGGTGGCCAGCGCCAGGGGCCAGGCGGTGAGGAGGATGCCGGTGTTGGTGGCATCCCGTCCCAGCACGGTGTGGAAGAAGAAGGGCAGGCTGACGAAGGCCAGGCCCTGGGCGGTGAAGGTGCAGGTTGACGCGGTGATGGACAGGGCAAAGATCGGGCGGCGGAAGACGTCGATCGGCATCATCGGTTCGGCCAGACGCTTCTGGCGCCAGACGAAGAGGGTGCCCAGCGCGCCGGCCAGGGCGAGCTCCGAGACGATGATCGTCGTTTGATGGCCATGTGCCATGCCGTCGATGCCAAAGATCAGCAGCCCGAAGGTCGCTCCCGACAGCGCCGCAGATATGACGTCGAACGGCCGATGCGTGTGCGTCGTGTGCGGCAGATAGCGTTCTGCCAGCACGAAGGAGATCAGGCCGAGCGGTGCGTAGACCGCAAAAAGGATCGGCCACGAGGTGATCGACAGCAGCGCCGCACCGATCGACGGGCCGGCGGCCAGCGAGGTCGCGACCACGGTAGTGTTGAAGCCGAGGCCGCGGCCAAGCTGGGAGCGCGGATAGATGGCGCGCACCAGGGCGGGCTGGACCGACATGATGGCGGCGCCGCCCAGGCCCTGGAAGGTGCGGCCCGCCAGCAGCCAGGGCAGGGACGGCGCCAGGGCACAGCCGATCGAGGCCAGCGAGAACAGGACCAGGCCGAAGCGGTAGACGTGGCGGTAGCCCACGATGTCGGCCAACGCCGCCACCGGCAGCAGCGAGATGATGAGCGCGATCTGGGTGGCGTTGACGATCCAGATCGAGCTTTCGGCGGTGATGTTCAGGTCCTGGGCGATGTAGGGCAGCGCCAGGTTGGTCATCGAGTTGCTGAGCACCGACATCATCAGCCCGATGGTGATGGTCGCCACCGCAAGCCGGCGCGGCCAGCCTGCGGGCATTCCGTCGGTAGGCGGGGATGCTGGCGGAGGCGCGTCAGCCATCTCTTATTGCGGCACCGTCGGCAGGTCTCCACCGATGGTCGTGCGCTGCATGAAGCGCTTGTACTTGACCGTGTCGTAGCAGGTGGCGCGGTGCAGGACGGCGCGATTGTCCCACACGATCACATCGCCCTCGCGCCAGGGATGGGACAGGCGGAACTCCGCCTGGTCGGCGCGCTGGGCCAGCTCGTAGAGCAGCGCCTCGCCGGTCGCCCGGGGCCAGCCGACGATGAAGCCGGCATGGGCGCCGATGTAGAGCGCGCGCCGGCCGTTGATCGGGTTGTCGCGATAGAGGCGCTGCTTGACCGGCGGCAGCTCGGCGATCGCCTTGGCGCTCAGGATGCCCTTCTGCACGCGGTCGCGCGAGTATTGCAGCGAATGCTCGGCGATCAGCGGCTCGATCGTGGCCTTGAGCGCCGCCGGCAGCGCATTCCATGCCGCGCGCATGCACAGGAACTCGGTGTTGCCACCCTCGGGCGGACAGACGCGCGCGGTCAGGATCGAGCACAGCGATGGGACGCGCTTGAACGAGGAGTCCGAATGCCAGAAGTAGTTGGCCTTCTGGTAGATCATGCGCATGTCGTCGGGTGGAATCGGCTCGCCCGTCATGATGTCGAGGTTGGACTGGCGCTGGAACTTGGTACCGGCGGCGGGATTGGAGCTGCCGGTCGTCTCCAGCGGGCCGAACAGCTCGCTGAACTGGATCTGCCTGTCGTCATCCATCGGCTGGTCGCGGAAGAGGAGCACGGAATGCTCCTCGAACGCGGCGCGAATCGGCCCGAACTCGCGCGCCGACAGAGGCCGCGTGATGTCGATGCCCGTGACTTCCGCCCCGAACAGTGGATGGAGCTTGGTGACGGTGATGGGGCCGGTATTTCTCATCAGTCGACAATCGCCTGGTAGGTGAGCACGCGCAGCTCGCGGCGGACCGGGTAGGTCGACGACGGCATGAGCTGCGTCAGCAGCACCACCGCCATGTCCTCGGCCGGATCGCACCAGAAGGCGGTGGAGGCCGCACCGCCCCAGGCATATTCGCCGGGCGTGCCCACGATGTGCGCCTTGGCCGGATCGATCATGACCGAGAAGCCCAGCCCGAAGCCGACGCCGTAGTAGGTCGACTCCGAGAAGCGTGGCATGCCCATGTCGGCCATGTCGCCCTTGAGATGGTTCATGGTCATGAGCTCGACGGTCTTGCGGCCGAGCAGGCGCGTGCCGTCGAGCTCGCCCTTGTTCAGCATGAAGCGGCAGAAGCGCAGATAGTCCGCCGCCGTCGAGACCAGGCCGCCGCCGCCGGAATTCACCGCGCGGGTGCTGAGATAGCGGCTCTTGCCGGGATCGTCGATCAGCTCGAGCTTGCCGCCCCCATTGGCGCTTGAGGGTCCCGCCTGGTAGTTGGCGGCGAAGCGCTCGTGCTTGTCGGCCGGCACATGGAAATCGGTGTCGACCATGCCCAGCGGCACGAGGACCTTCTCCTTGAGATAGTCCTGGAAGGGCTGACCGGAGATGACCTCGACCAGGTAGCCCAGCACGTCGGTGGCGACGCTGTAGTTCCAGGCCTTGCCGGGCTGGGCGATCAACGGGAAGGTCGCCAGCCGCTCGACCAGGTCCTTCAGGCTGGTGGTGGCGGTCTGGAAGTCGACGCCGCTGGTCTTGGAGCGATAGAGCGCGTCGACCGGATTGCTCTCCATGAAGCCGTAGGTCAGGCCCGAGGTGTGGGTCAGCAGGTCGCGGAAGGTGATCTCGCGCTCGGCCGGCACGCTGTCGATCTTGCCGCGGCTGCCGCCGGCATAGACGCGCGGATTGGCGAAGCCCGGGATGAACCTCGAGATCGGGTCGTCGAGCTGAAAGCGGCCCTCCTCGTAGAGCATCATGATGGCGGTCGAGGTGAGCGGCTTGGTCATGGAGTAGATGCGGAAGATGGTGTCGGGCCGCATCGGCCTGTTGCGCTCGACGTCGGCCTTGCCGGCGGTCTCGGCGAAGGCGAGCTCGCTCCGGCGCATGACCACCGTCACCATTCCCGCCAGGCGGCCGCTGTCGACCCAGCCGCTCATCCACTTGCGCACACGGTCGAGCCGCGCTGCGGAAAGTCCAACTTGTTCGGGGGCGACGAGCGGCAGCGTGTCCATGGCGATCCTCCTTGGCAAACCGCTAGACTAGCGCAGGAAATCGCAAGCAGACACGCCAGAAACGGGAGGGAGCGATGGCAAGATTGTGTGAGGGCCGGGTGGCGATCGTGACCGGCGGCGCGCGCGGTGTCGGCCGCGAGCACTGCCTGATGCTGGCCGAGCATGGCGCCAAGGTCGTGGTCAACGACCTGGGCGGCGATCGCGCCGGCAAGGGCAACGACGTCGGCCCCGCCCAGCAGGTCGTCAACGAGATCAAGGCCAAGGGCGGCGAGGCGGTCGCCAACGGCGACGACGTCTCCGACTGGAACGGCGCCAAGCGCATGATCGACCAGGCCGTGTCGGCCTTCGGCAAGCTCGACGCCGTGGTGCTGAATGCCGGCATCCTGCGCGACCGCATGCTGGTCAACATGACCGAGGACGAGTGGGACGCCGTCATCAAGGTGCATCTCAAGGGCACCTTCGCGCCGGCGCGGCACGCCGCCGCCTATTGGCGCGACCAGGCCAAGATCAAGGGCGGGCCGGTCGATGCGCGCATCGTCACGACGACCTCGGTGTCGGGCATCTACGGCAACATCGGCCAGACCAACTACGGTGCGGCCAAGGCCGCCATCGCCTCGTTCACCATCATCGCCGCGCGCGAGCTCGGCCGCTACGGCATCACCGTCAACTCGATCTCGCCCTCGGCCTTCACCCGCATGACGGAAGACCTGCGCGAGTACACCGAAGAGGACAAGAAGCGGCGCGATCCAAGGTGGATCGCTCCCGTGGCGACCTGGCTGGTGAGCGAGGACAGCCGCGAGGTGACCGGCCGCGTCTTCCAGGCGGGCAACGGCATCTTCGCCGTCGCCGAAGGCTGGCACAAAGGGCCCGAGGTCGGGCAGGTCATGGACCCGCACCAGGCCGGCAAGGTGCTGAGCGAGCTCGCCAAGAAGGCGCGCAAGAATGCCGGCATGAACGGATTGGATCTCGACTAGAGCACATTCCGTTCGGCTGGAATCAGCCGAACGGAATGTGCCTGTGTCATCAGCATCGCCATAGCGCGCTTTTCCTTTCAAATGGAACCGCAAGCGGTTCCATTTGAACGGAAAACGCTCTAGATCGACGGCGTTTGTATCTCACCGCCTCACCGTGAGGAGGCGCTGCGCAAGCGGCTGGCCGAGCAAGCCGTCGTGCCGGTCGGCGCGACGCCGGCCGACGCGGCGAAGTTCCTTCAGAGCGAGATCGACAAGTGGGAAAAGGTGATCACGACGGCGGGTGTGAAGGTGGACGCCTGAGGCCACACGCCACCTCGCGGGCAGGCACTCGCCTGCCCGCCGGACGTCGTTAGCCGACGTCTGCGTCGCGACGTCAGCCCGCGGTGACGCCTGTCTCCGGTGTCGTCAGTGCCGTCCAAAGTGCAAGGATGCCGACAAGCGCGCCGACGATGAGCTGGTTCCACAGCACCGTCGTGTGCGAGGCATAGTCGAGCGCGAAGGGCGAGACGATCAGCCAGACGGCCAACGCGACGCTGACCCATTCCTCCCACTTGTGGAAGGCGACGAGGGCGCCGATCGCTGCAACCGCGATGACTACGCCGACGATGATGGCGTTCCAGGTCGGGACGGTCATCGTCATGTAGGACAGGGTCCATGGCGAGATCACCAGCCATAGGCCGAGAATCAGGTTTGCGACGTCCCGCCAGTGGGTCGTCAACCTGTCACTGAGCGCAGGCATTCCACTCTCCTAGTTCTGCGGCCCTCATTGAGCGCCGAACGCGGATCCTGCGGATGGGCCGCTGCATTCCGCAGGCACGAGCATGCGGATGGCGCTGATGGCATTGCTGCTTGGACGGACAGTTGATGTATGGCCCGGACGGCCGAAAGACGGCCAGCTGCCGGGGCGCGGTCGCTGCAACACCTGGTGTCACCATAGCCATCCTCCTTACGAAGGAACAACCACGGGAACTATTCCTGGATGGACTTAGGTCGACGGCTGATGGTTTTCAAGGGAGGCGCGAGGGCCCCCCGGGGACCCTCGGGCAACGTCCGTGCCGCTCAGTTCGCGGCGAAGCAGTAGAGCAGCCCGGCACCGCCGGTCGCGACCAGGGACGCCGCGTCGCAAGCGCGCGACAGGTGGGAGGCATTCCACGACTTCGAGGCGTCGTCGTCGCGCAGGCCCATGCGGTCGGCGTGACCGACTATGGCGTTGCCCTCGCCGCTCTTGGTCCAGTTGCCGCAGGTCATGTCCTTGTCGGGCGGGAAGGCCGTGCCGTTGGCCTGCGTGCCCGTCAGGATATCGTGCTGGTTCACGGTGTAGAGCCGGCTCGGGATCAGGCGGCCGGTCTCGGCGACGATCGTCTCAGCCGAGATCTTGTCGTTGGGCGAGTGCAGGTCCTCGACACTGGTGGCGATGACCACGCCCTTGGCGTTGGTCCACGGTCCCTTGCCGATGCGGTCCTTGGCATTGACGGCGGTAGCGCCGCCCACGGCCTGGGTGCTGAGATAGGCGCGCCAGGTCTTGTTGCCGGCGCCCGCCTTGGCAGCCAGCGTCTGGCAGTGCCGATCCGCCCCTTCAAGGCCGCCATAGTTGGCGCCTTGCGGGCCGCCGACGCTGGTGACGAAGAACGTCATGTCGGGAAACTGCGGCGGCGGCTGTTGCGCCTGTGAACCGCCGATGAACGCCAATGCCGCGGCGGTCGCGGCCAACGCTGCCGTCCCGATGTTTCTATGCATCCCTACCTCCCATGCGTTGTTCACAGGGAGTGACAGTGGCCGAGCGACGGCCACCGCCCAATTCACAGCCGCGTGGGGTTTCGGTCAGAGCGCCGTCAGCGTCTTGACGACCCTCTGCTGCGGCCAGGTCCAGCCGCACGAGCTCTCGTAGGCCCGCATGGCGCGCAGCACGACGTGGTCGGCGCGTGGCGGGCCGATGAGCTGGATGCCGACCGGCAGGCCGGCCTTGGTGAGGCCGGCCGGCATCGACGCCGCCGGTTGGCCGGTCAGGTTGCAGGGCAGGGTGTAGGGCGCGCCCTTGGTCCAGCGCGGGAAGGCGTCGGAGTTGTACAGGGTCTCGACCGGCGGTGCGGCGGTCGGCGTAACCGGTGCCAGCAGGAGGTCGTACTTGCGGTGCCAGAGGGCGAGATCGCGGGCGAGCTTGGACTTCGCTTCGTAGGACCGTGCGTAGTCGGCCAGGGTGACGGCCAGGCCCTTTTCCGCGGCGGCGCGGAAGCCGGGATCGAGCTTGCTGTGCAACTGGCTCGGAATCTGGCGCAAGCGGGTGGCGAAGCTGCCGATCCACAGCGGCTCGAAGCTCTTCTGCAGCGGCTCGATGAGCGGGCCGACGTCCTCGACATGCGCGCCGAGCGCCTCGAAGTGCCGCGCCGCCTCGGCGACCAGCTCGCGCACCTCCGGGTCGGCTTCGACGTGGCCGAAATCGAGGCTGAGCCCGATCCGCCAGCCGCGCACGCCATCGTCGAGACCGACCGTGTAGTCGCGTGGGTCGGCCGGCAGGGAACGCCAGTCGCGCGGATCGGGTCCGGCCGCGACGTTGAGCGCCAGCGCAGTGTCGAGCACCGAGCGCGCCAGCACGCCTTGGCTGATCACGTCGGCGAACGGCGCGTCGGCAGGGTATTGGGCGATGCGGCCATAGCTTGGCTTCAGTCCGACGAGGCCGGTGTGGGCTGCAGGGATGCGGATCGAGCCGCCGCCGTCATTGCCATGGTTGAACGGATTGATCCCGGCCGCCGTCAGCGCCGAGGCGCCACCCGACGAACCGCCGGGCGAGTGCTTCAGGTTCCATGGATTGCGCGTCGTGCCCTGCAGGGGCGAATCGGTCAGGGCCTTCCAGCCGAATTCGGGAGTCGTCGTTTTGCCGAGGAGGATGAGGCCGGCGGCCCGGAATCTGTCGACGATGGGTGCGTTCTCGGTGGCAGCCGTCTCGTCCGTGGCATGCGAGCCGTAGCGGGTCGGCCATCCTTTTACCGGCGTGGTGTCCTTGATTGTGGTTGGCACGCCGTCGAGTGCCGACAATGGCTGGCCCTTCAGCCAGCGCGCCTCCGAGGCCTTCGCTGCCGCCCGGGCGCCGTCGGCGTCGATCAGGACAAAAGCATTGAGGGAAGGTTGCAGCTTCGCTGCGCGCTCTACTATCGCGTCGACAACATCGACGGGGGAAAGGACCTTGCGGGCATAAAGTGTTGTGAGTTCCGATGCGGAAATCCAGGTCGAGGGGTCGTCAGACATGCGTTTTTTGTGGGTTCCGAGGCTGCGTAATTCCCGCAAACTAGCACCTGAAGCACAGAGTCGACTCTGATTTCTCGCAGTCGAGAGCGTATTGGAGGAGTGCCCCTTATGGAAAGCATCACCGCCATCGTTGCCGCTGGCGTCGCTTTCGCCCTCAGCTACTACATCGGCCGCGCCATGGCGTCGACGCTGATGGCTGTCATCATGGGTGGCATCTGCGGCCTTGCCTTTGCCGTCCTGTTCTTCATCACGACGGTTGCCATCGGCGCCGTGATTCCGGGCATGTTCGACGGCCGGACGCTCGGCATCCACTTCATCGTGCTGCTGGTCGTGGTGCCGCTGGGCAGCGCCGGCATTGCCGTCCTCGAGCATCGCCATCTGGAAAAGGTCGAGGCGCGGCGCCTGCCGTTCTGACTTGGCACCGCCGCCAAGCGCGGCTGCCGGTCCTTCAATTGATACAACCTACACCGTGATCATGCGCGGAAGCGGCGTATCCTTCGATCTGTCCAACGATCGGAGCGCGTCACTGTGGCAGCGGCCTTGTACTACCTCACGATTGCGGCGGTCATTCTCATCGGTCTCTTAGCCGGACGTCGGGCTCGGTCGATCATCCATGCCGGGCTGGTCGGCTTGATCGGCAACCTCATCATGGTGGCGACCCTGTTCCTTGCCACCATCGCATTCGCGGTCCTCGCGCCCGGCAGCATCGATTCCGACGACATGGGCTTCCGTCTCGGTGCCTTGCTGTTGTTCGGTTCTGCCGTGGGCGTCGTCGCGGCAATCGGCAGCCGTCAGCACACTGCCAAGATGGCAACGCGGCTGTTTTAGCGGACGAAATGACGGCCTTCCCGAGACCTGCCCGGCAACGCTAAGGTCCTCGCCTAGAGCGGTTTCTGATCAGATGGAACCGCACGCGGTTCCATCTGATCAGAAACGCGCGCACGGGAAATGCTCGTTTCACAGGGCACATTCCGTCCGGCTGAGTCCGGCCGGACGGAATGTGCTCTAGGTGGGAGGAAAGGCATGACGGAAGTGAAGCTAGGCGCTGCCACGGCGCAGCGCATCGAGGAATCCTATGAGCCCAACTTCGACGCCAAGATGTTCTTCCCTGACTGGCAGCCCGAGGTCGTGCAGCAGCATCGCGACTGGCTGCTGCCCAACCACTACGACGAGCCGTCGGGCTCCCTGAAGCTCAGCGTCCACAGCTGGCTGCTCAGCGTCGGCGGCAAGCGCATCCTGATCGACACCTGTGTCGGCAACCACAAGTCCCGGCCGCACCGGCCAAAGTGGCACTTGATGGAGACGCCCTACCTGGCGCGGCTGAAGGCAGCCGGCGTCGAACCCGACCAGGTCGACATGGTGATGTGCACCCATCTGCATGTCGATCACGTCGGCTGGAACACCAGGCTCGAGAACGGCAAGTGGGTGCCGACCTTCAAGAACGCGAAATACGTGTTCAGCCGTGCCGACTATGATCACTACCTCGAGGTCGACACTGATCCCAAGACCGCGCCGGCCAACGCCGGCTCGTTCCGCGATTCGGTGCTGCCGGTCGTCGAGGCGGGACTGTCGCAACTGGTCGATGGCGCCGCCCAGCTCGACGAGAATCTCAAGGTCGAGCCCGCGCCTGGCCATACGCCGGGCACGATCGCGATCAAGTTCGAATCGCGCGGCGAGAAAGCCTTGTTCTGCGGCGACATCCTGCATCACGCCCTGCAGGTCTATCATCCGGAATGGAACAGCTTCGCCTGCGCCGAGGCCGTCGGAGCACGCAAGAGCCGGCGCGAAGCGCTGGAGCATTGCGCCGGTTCGGGCGCCCGCCTGATGCCCTGCCATTTCGGCGCGCCGTTCACCTGCCACATCGACCACAAGGAAAGCGGTTTCGTGCCGCGCTTCGATGCAAGTTTCTAGAAGGGGAAGGACATGATCTACGAACTGCGTGTCTACAAATGCATGCCGGGTCGCCTGCCGGCGTTGATCAACCGCTTTGCCAACATCACGCTCAAGATCTGGGAAAGGCACGGCATCAAGCCGGCGGGCTTCTGGACCACGCTGGTGGGCGAGTCCAACCAGGAACTCTATTACCTGCTGGCCTGGGAATCGCTGGCCGACCGCGAAAAGAAGTGGAACGCCTTCCTGGCCGACCCCGAGTGGCTGGCCAAGCGCGCCGAGACCGAGAAGGACGGCGCCATCGTCGCCAACGTGGCCAATCAGCTCCTGGTGCCGACGGCGTTCTCGTCGGTCAAGTGACAGCGAAGCTGTCATGTTGAGCGAAGCGGAATATCTTTATTGCCGCAGAAAAGATCCTTCGCTGCGCTCAGGATGACAAAGGACGCGACGAAGCTTGATCATGGGAAAACTATGCTAGAGCGGATTGAACTAAACCGCTGCGCGGTAGGGGGAGTAGCGACTTGGCGTGAGAGCGCTCCTGTCTGAAGGATTGCGGGTTGTCGAAGCCCAC
>WHTW01000044.1 GCA_009377525.1 Rhodospirillales bacterium | reverse complement strand
CTCTTGAATCACAACCGATTCACCGGATTCAATATGTTTCCGGACTGACACTTAGGGACGCAAAGGAAGTGCCCACCGCCCAAATCGGCCACAAGGTCAAGGCGATCAACTATGGCCCTGTATGCCGGCGAGCCGCCGCTGGAGACAAAGCGGGAGTGATGCGGCTTCTCCAATACCCACCTCACGAGGATGCTTCGCTACTCTCGGATACCGAATAGCTCGCGCGCTGGCCGCCCGGTATAGTTGCTACATGAACAATCGCGAGTGCTTCATTTGCAAGACGCCGGCCAAGGGAAGCGGACCGTCGCCTGACAGCGGCCCATCCATAGATTGCCCGCGCTGCGGTAGGTTTTGGTTTGACAGCGAGGCATGGGGACCCGTGCAAATTTACTTCATGCGAACGGAGGAATCCGCCGCTAATCGAACAAGGATGGTTGCATCGCATATCATTCGGCTTAGTCAGCCCCAAGACCCGTATGCGCCTAGCCACAGTTTGCCGACGGGTGCGGACTATCTTGCGTTAATGCAAGCGAACGCAAAATTTTCCGAAGTGCAAAGCGCGAGTAACAGGACTGTGGACGCCAATAGAGATTTGATCGGTACAAGCCTTTGCGCGCTCTATCAGGCCGCCACATGTCATCGAAAGTGTTGGAACACCGGCCATGTATTCGAGTCGTTGTGTGGCAGGGCGCATAATCTCGGCGCGGCCGCTTACAACCTCATCCTACTTGGTTACTATGATGAAGCTTTAAACCTCGTTCGCGCGATTGGAGAGACGAACAATATCGTTCTCCTTTCCGTTTTTGATAAGACTGCATTTGCCAAATGGTTACAGGCAGGCAAGAAAACTCGACTCAGGGAATTCAGCCCGGTCAAGGTGCGCCTGCTACTTGAAGCTGCCAAGGACTGTGCGCCCGTTCTCGCGGATGAAGATTGGTATGCGGAGTTGTGCGAGAAGTATGTCCACATCTCCGCACAGACTCTGCCGAACATGCACAATGACAAAACACCGGTAGTCGGCGGCGTCTTTCAGGAGCGCGGTATGGAGGAGTCGCTTGAAGCCTTGGGCCAGATACTCGCGGCGCTCGCCTTGCTGGTCTGTCGGTATTTTCAGTACGAAGACTTAACGGAAATGCTCCGCAAGCACGTTGCCAAAGAAGCCAGTTCCGGAGATGCAGCCGCGCCAACGTGAAAGACATTCGCAGCCGGAGGGAAAGTCGTGGCGACCGCCTCTTTGCAATGTGGATGCCGTAGTGCGAGATCACGGCCACGGTGTGATCGGCGTCAGCCTTGTGATCGCCGTTCGTACTCCCAGACAGCCTCTATGACAGGTAGCGGGATTCCAGATGGGCCTTGAAGGCGGCGGTCCCAAGGCGGTCGCCGGTGGCCTCGATCAGGATCTCGTCGGTGCTTTCGAGCGAGCCCTTGCCGTGCACATTGTCCCGCAGCCAGGCCAGCAGGGGCACAAAATCGCCCTTGCCGATGGCGGCCATCAGGCCGGGCTCGGCCCGCCGGGCGGCAGCGAAGAGCTGGGCCGCGGCCAATGCCCCCAGAGTGTAGGTCGGGAAATAGCCCCAGCCGCCGTCCGGCCAATGGATGTCCTGCAGGCAGCCCAGCGAGTCGTCTGGCGGGACGACGCCCAAAAGCTCGCGCATGCCCTCGTTCCAGGCGCCGGGCAGGTCGGCGAGCTTGAGGTCGCCGGCCAGCATCGCCCGCTCGAGCCGGTAGCGCAGCATGATGTGCAGGGGATAGGTCACCTCGTCGGCGTCGACGCGGATATAGCCCGGCGCCACGCGCGTGTGGAGGCGATGGATGTTGTCCGCCGCCCAGGCCGGGCCATCCTTGCCGAAGGCGGCGCGCATGCGCGGCGCCGCGAACTCGAGGAAGGCGTCGCTGCGGCAGGCCTGCATCTCCATCAGCAGCGACTGGCTTTCGTGCAGCGCCATGCCGCGCGCATTGCCGACCGGCTGGCGGCGCCAGTCGCGCGGCAAGCCGGCTTCGTACAGCCCGTGGCCGGTCTCGTGCAGCACAGCCATCAGCGCGCGTGCGAAATCGGCTTCGTCGTAGCGCGTGGTGATGCGCACATCGTCGGCCGTGCCGCCGGTGAAGGGATGCGCCGAGACGTCGAGCCGGCCGCGCGTGAAATCGAAGCCGATCAGGCGGATCAATTCCTCGCCCAGCCTGCGCTGCTGCTCGACGGGGAACGGGCCGTCGAGCTCGAGCGGCTTGCCGGCGCTTGCCTGGCGTTCCATGACGCGGCCTAAAAGCTCGGGCAGGAAGGCGCGCAGTTCGTCGAACAGCTCGTCGATGCGCGCCGAACGGCCGCCCGGCTCGAACTCGTCGAGCAGCGCGTCGTAGGGCGAGGTGCCGAGCGCCGCCGCCTTGGCCTCGCCGACGCGGCGCATCACGGCCAGCACTTCGCTGAGCGTCGGCAGCAGCGACTCGAAGTCGGCGTTCTTCCTGGCCTCGCGCCAGACCATCTCGCAGGCTGACGCGGCGCGCGTGCGCGCCTCGACCAGGTCGGCCGGCAGCGCGCTCTCGTGGACCCACAGCCGGCGCATCTCACGCAGGTTGGCGGCGCGCCATCGATCCAGCCCCTTGCCCCCCTCCTCCGCCCGCGACAGCAGCTCGGGCATGTCGGGGGCGGCGATCATGCCATGGGCGATCACGCCCAGGGTCGCGAGCTGGTCGGCCCGGTCCTCGCTGGCGCCCGGCGGCATCATGGTCGAGCGGTCCCAGTTCAGGATCGAGCTGGCGCGGTTGACCGCGCTCAGCCGCGCGAAGCGGCGTTCGAGCTCGGCGTAGGGATCGTTGGCGATCATGGCTTGCCCTTGGTGCGGCCGCCGACGGTGAGCCGGCCGTTCTCCCAGTGATAGGCGAGATAGACGCCGGCCATCGCCAGCGCGAGCAGGAACCAGGTGATGGCGTACTGCAGATGGTCGTTGGGAATGTCGAGCCGCGTCTGGCCACCGATCGGCAGGCCCCCCGGGTTGGGGGCGGCGTCGGCCTCGAGGAAGAAGGCATCGAGCTTGGGATCGGGCTTGCCGCCGGCCATGCTGCGCATCAACGGCACGTCGACATGGAACCAGACGTTCTTGTCAGGAACGTTCTCCGGCGCGAACTGGCGCCGCTCCTGGTTGCGCCGCACGATGCCAGTGAGATCGACGCGGGCCGCGACCTGGCCCAGGGCGCGCTTGGCTGGATCCTTCTGCTCCTGGGGAATCCAGCCGCGGTCGAACAGCACGACGCGGCCGTCGTCGGTGCGCAGCGGCGTCACGACCTGCAGGCCGACCTTGTTCCTGAGGTTGCGCGCGGCGAGATAGAATTCCTTGTCGTTCAAGAGCGTGCCGGCCACGGTCACGCGGCCGTACTCATGGCGCAGCGGATCGCCGCGCAGCAGCTCGTCGAGCGTGACCGGTGCCGCCGCCTGGTTGACCTCGATGCGGTGCAGGATGTCGCGCTTCCATTCGCGCCGCTCCATCTGCCAGACGCCGAGCCCCAGCGAGACCACGAAGATCGGCAGCGAGATGAGGGTGGGCCACAAGGCGGGCCGGAGCCGGATCATGCGCCCTCTCCTATTCGTCCAACGCCGTCGAGCGATGCCTGTACTGCTGGGCGATCAGCCATGCCTTCAGCACGCGCAGCATCCACACCGCGAGCCCGACGGTGAGCGGCCCCCAGATCAGGACATGCACCCACCACGGCGGCTCGAAGCGGAACTCGACCCAGAACACCAGGATCATGACGATGGCGCCCAGGCCCATGATGACGAACACCGCCGGGCCGTCGCCGGCATCGTTGCCGCGCAGGTCGAGGTCGCATTCGGCGCAGCGCTCGACCACGCCCAGCAGCCCGCGGAACAGTCGGCCGCGGCCGCAGCGTGGGCAGGCTCCGCGCAGGGCGACGTCGACGGGCGATTGCCGCGGCCAATCGGACATTCACGTGCTCCCAAAGGCGAACCGCCGGGGGTCGTCCGGCGGTGTCTTCTAGTCCTCTCAGGCTCCTCTCCCCCGCTAGGGGGAGAGGTTGGGTGAGGGGGTTACGGACAGCCTTCGAAGCCCCCTCACCTAACCTCTCCCCCTAGCGGGGGAGAGGAACATGAGATGTGTCCACGACAGCTCAGTGCAGGGCGATCGGCGCGTTTCCGGCGCCCCACCAGTAGATGCAGAAGAACAGGAACAGCCACACCACGTCGACGAAGTGCCAGTACCAGGCGGCGGCCTCGAAGCCGAAATGCTGGTTCGGCTTGAACTGGCCGGCCATGGCACGGAACAGGCAGACGAGCAGGAAGGTCGTGCCGACCAGCACGTGGAAGCCGTGGAAGCCGGTCGCCATGAAGAACGTCGAGGAATAGATGTTCTCACGGAAGCTGAACGGCGCGTTCAGGTACTCGTAGGCCTGGATGCCGGTGAAGCAGATGCCCAGGATCACCGTCAGCGTGAGCCCGCGCACGGCGTCGCGCTTGTTGCCCTCGAGGATGGCATGGTGCGCCCAGGTGACCGTGGTGCCCGAGAGCAGCAGGATCAGCGTGTTCATGAAGGGCAGGTCGAATGGGGCGATGATGCTGATGCCCTTGGGCGGCCAGACGCCGCCGGTGGCCTCGGCGCGCACCGGCTGCTCGGGCGAATTGGGAAAGAGTGAGGCGTCGAAGAAGGCCCAGAAGAAGGCGGCGAAGAACAGCACTTCCGAGGCGATGAACAGGATCATGCCGTAGCGCAGGCCGAGCTGGACCACCGCCGTGTGGTACTTGCGCGATTCGACGATGACGTCGCTCCACCACCAGAACATCACCGCCAGGATCAGCAGCAGGCCGGGCGCGATGATCCACCACTGCACCTTGCTGACGATCCCGGCAACGCCGGTGCCTTCGGCGGCATTACCACCCAGCATGTCGGGATGCATGCCCAGCGCCGCGCCGACCGCCAGCAGGAGCGCACCGAGCGCGCCCAGCACCGGCCACGGGCTGGGATCGACCAGGTGATAGGGATGCTTGGGAGTGCCGTCGGCCATGATCATCCACCCTTTCCGGTCGCACCGGCAGGAACGCTGCCGAGCAAGGTCTTCGCCCGCTCCGTCTTGGCCTCGAAGAAAGTATACGATAGCGTGATGGTGCGGACGTTGTCGTAGCGCCGATCCTTGTCCATCTCGGGATCGACGAAGAACACCACGGGCATGTCGACCGACTGCCCGGGCAGCAGCAACTGCTCGGTGAAGCAGAAGCATTGCAGCTTGTTGAACCACGCGCCGGCGGCCTCGGGCGTGACGTTGTAGGTCGAGGTGCCGACGATCGGGCGCTGCGAGAGGTTGGTCACGCGGTAGTGCACCAGGCGCTCCTCGCCCAGCTTCACCTTGACCTCGCGCTCGAGCGGCGTGAAGCGCCACGGCAGGTTGGCATCGACGTTGGAATCGAAGCGCACGTTGACGGTGCGGCTGAGCACCGGCCGCTCACCCTCCTGGGCAACCTGCGGCGTGCCGCCGAAGCCGGTGGCGCGGCAGAACATGTCGTAGAGCGGCGAGGCGGCGTAGGCGAGCGCCAGCATGCCGCCCACTGCAGCCGCGAGGCTCCATGCCAGACGAGCGTTCTTGTCGCCGCTCATTGCTGCGGTCCCATGCGCACGATGGTCAACACGAAGAAGATCACGACCAGCACCAGCAGGAAGCCGGCCACGAACAGGTTCTTGCCACGCTGGCGGCGGTGCATGTCGGAGTCGCCGGGGCGGTTGTCGGCCATCACGCTCATCCGGCCAGCGTCCGGGCCACAAGCTGGTCGACCGGCAATGCGGCGAACAACGCGGCGAGATAGATCAGCGAGAAGCGGAACATGCGGCGCGCCGGGCCGTGACCGGTCGCATCGTCGGCGGCGCGCCATACCATCACGGCATGGCCGATGAAGGCGAAACTCAGCGCCAGGGCGACGGCGCCGTAGAGCCAGCCGACCGCGCCCATCAGCGTCGGCACCAGCGCCACCGGCAGCAGCACCAGGGTGTAGATCAGCATCTGCCGCTTGGTCTCGCGCGGGCCCGCCACCACCGGCAGCATGGGCACGCCGGCGCGGCGATAGTCGTCGCTGCGATAGAGCGCGAGCGCCCAGAAATGCGGCGGCGTCCACAGGAAGATCAGGCCGAACAGGGTGATCGAGATGGCCGAGACGTCGCCCGTGACCGCGGCCCAGCCGATCATCGGCGGGAAGGCGCCGGCCGCGCCGCCAATCACGATGTTCTGCGGCGTGCGGCGCTTCAGCCACACCGTGTAGATGAAGACGTAGAACAGGATCGCGGCGGTGAGCAGCGCGGCGGCGGCAAAGTTGGTCGACACCGCCATCAGGAGGACCGAGAAGATCGACAGCAGCACGCCCAGACCCAGCGCGTCGTCCGGCGCCACGCGGCCGGCCGGCAGCGGCCGGTTGGCCGTGCGCGCCATCAGGGCGTCGAGGTCGCGCTCGTACCACATGTTGATGCAGCCGGCGGCGCCCGAGCCCAGCGCGATCGCCAGCACGGCGAGCGCGGCGGTGAACGGATGCAGATGGCCGGGCGCGATCATCACGCCGACCAGGCCGGTGAAGACAACCAGTGACATGACCCTGGGCTTGAGCAGGTCGACATAGTCGCGCACGCGCGTCGGCGCCGCCGCGTCGAATGCTCTCAGGGTCTGTGCCGTGTCGCTCATTGCTCCTTCAAGGCGAAGGCGCCACCCATCGCGCTTTGCGGGGCGCCTTCGCTCCTCGCGATCAGTGGTGTACCGCCGGGGAGATGTGCGGCAGTTCCTCGAAGGTGTGGAACGGCGGCGGCGAAGGCACCGTCCATTCCAGCGTCGTGGCGCCGTCGCCCCAGTAGTTGGCGCCGACCCGCCTGCCGGCCAGCATTCCGCCGAACACGACGAAGATCAGCCAGAAGATGGTCGAACCGAAGGAGATGAAGGCGCCGATCGAGGAGATGTAGTTCCAGTGCGCCATCGCGTCGGGATAGTCGACGTAATGGCGCGGCATGCCGGCGAGCCCGCTGAAGTGCATCGGGAAGAACGTCAGGTTGACACCGATGAAGGTCGTCCAGAAATGGATCTGGCCCGCCCATTCCGGATACTGCCGACCGGTCATCTTGCCGAACCAGTAGTAGAAGCCGGCAAAAATGCCGAACACCGCGCCGAGTGACAACACGTAGTGGAAGTGCGCAATCACGTAGTAGGTGTTGTGCAGCGAATAGTCGACGCCTGCATTGGCCAGCACGACGCCCGTCACACCGCCCACGGTGAACAGGAAGATGAAGCCGATCGCCCACAGCATCGGCACTTCGAGGCGGATCGAGCCGCCCCACATGGTGGCGATCCACGAGAAGATCTTCACGCCGGTCGGCACCGCGATCACCATGGTGGCGGCGACGAAGTAGGCTCGGGTGTCGACGTCCATGCCGACGGTGAACATGTGGTGCGCCCACACGACGAAGCCCACGACGCCGATCGCCACCATCGCGTAGGCCATGCCGAGATAGCCGAAGATCGGCTTCTTGGAGAAGGTCGAGATGATGTGGCTGACGATGCCGAAGGCCGGCAAAATCATGATGTACACCTCGGGATGGCCGAAGAACCAGAAGAGGTGCAGGAACAGGGTCGGATCGCCGCCACCCTCGGACTTGAAGAACGAGGTGCCGAAGTTGCGGTCGGTCAGCAGCATGGTGATGGCGCCGGCCAGGACCGGCAGGGCCAGCAGCAGCAGGAAGGCCGTCACCAGGATCGACCAGGCGAACAGCGGCATGCGGTGCAGCGTCATGCCCGGCGCGCGCATGTTGAAGATCGTGGTGATGAAGTTGATGGCGCCCAGGATCGACGATGCGCCTGCAAGGTGCAGGGAGAAGATGGCGAGATCCATGCCCGCTCCCTGATTGCTCGAGAGAGGCGGATAGATCGTCCAGCCGGTGCCCACGCCGCCGCCGATCACGGCCGAGGCGAGCAGCAGGATGAAGGCCGGCGGCAACAGCCAGAAGCTGATGTTGTTCATGCGCGGGAAGGCCATGTCGGGCGCGCCGATCATCAGCGGCACGAACCAGTTGCCGAACCCGCCGATCAGCGCCGGCATGACGACGAAGAACACCATGATCAGGCCGTGCGCCGTCACGACGGTGTTCCACAGATGGCCGTTGGGCGTGCCGTCGGGACTATTGAAGTACTGCACGCCCGGCTGCAGCAGCTCGAGGCGCATGACCACCGAGAAGGTGGCGCCGATCAGGGCGGCGAAGATCGAGAACACAAGGTACATCGTGCCGATGTCCTTGTGGTTGGTGCTGTAGACGTAACGACGCCAGCCTGTCGGCGTGTGGTGGTCGTCGTGCCCGTGGGCGCTGTGATCGTGAGCGGCGCCGTGCGCGGTGGCCATTTTATCTCTCCTGCGGCGAAGCGCTTAGCGGTTGGCGGGAGCGGTGACAGAAGCGACGTCGGTCGCAGGTGCGAGGCCCGCCGCCTTCTTCTTCTGCTCCACCCATTTGTCGAAGACGTCCTTGGAGACCACGCGCACCGCGATCGGCATGAAGCTGTGATTGTCGCCACAGATCTGCGAGCACTGGCCGAAGTAGAAGCCCTCTTCCTTGACGTTGATCCAGCCTTCGTTGAGGCGGCCGGGGATCACCGTCTTCTTGATGCCGAAGCCCGGCACCGTCCAGCCGTGCATGGCGTTGCCGACGGCGGTGCCGATGATGCGGACGGTGGTGCCCGCGGGGACCACCATCTCCTCGTCGACCGCCAACAGGCGCGGCATCTGCGGCTTCTGCTTGACGCGATCGGCCTCGGGCAGGATGCGGCTCTCGACCGTGAAATCACCATGGTCGGGATAGTTGTAGGTCCAGTACCACTGGTTGCCCGTCACCTTGATGGTGAAGGCGGCATCGACGGCTTTGTCGCTGTAGTAGAGCAGCCGGAACGACGGGATGGCGATGACCACCAGGATGAGGATCGGCACCACCGTCCAGGCGATCTCGATCACGGTGTTGTGCGTCGTCGTCGTCGCCACCGGGTTTCGCGCGGCATGGAAGCGCCACATCGCGTAGAGCAGGAGGCCCAGCACGAACACGCAGATCAGCGAGATGATGACCAGCAGGAGGTCGTTCAGCGATTCGACCTTCTCCATCACCGGCGTATAGGCTGGCGGGAAGTTCATCTGCCAATCGTGCGGCACGCCGACGATCGGCTGCGCCAGGGCGCCGCCCGCGAGCCCAAGCGCGGCGATCACCACCATCCCGAGAATGCCCAAAACGCGCTTGCCGCTCATGCAATCGTCCCTTCAGCAGGCCGCTCTCTCTGGAGGGTTCCGACCCGCAAAATCCCCCGCATTTCAAAGCGGTTAGTACCAGATATAGGCCTGTGACGTAACGGGTTTTCGGCCCTGATCGGTATGTGGCGGCCGGTCGCACTCGTTAACGCAGCACGCTGGAAAGCGCCTCTTAACGCAGCACGCTGGAAAGCGCCTCGCCGTAGCCCGCCTTGTGCACGGTCCCGGCGAATGACGGCGTCGCCAACTGTCGCTGGAACCCGCCGCCCTCCTGGTAGGCGAAGAGCTGGGCGCCGGTCGCATCCTCGATGGCGATCACGACGAACGATCCATGCAGCCGACCGACACTGACCAGGAGATCGACAGATTGACGCGGCACGCCCGCCATCGCCTGCGGCTCGCCGGCGGCGACGACGCCGCGGGCTCCCGCCGACAACAGATTGCCGAGCGCCGGTACATCGAACGGCTGCAGCGAATCGACAACCAGCCGATCGGGGCGCAGGCGAAGGCCGGCCGCCAGCAGCGTGGCCAAGGGCGCCTGCGGCGAAGCGGTCAACTCGACTTTCGAGGTCGATGCCCAGCGGAACTCGCGGTGCCGCGCCAGCGTGACGACCCTGGCATCGCCAAGGTCGCGCGCCAGTGCCGCCAGCAACGCGGTCTTGCCCGCCCTTTCGGGCCCGACCACCAGCATATTGAGACGGCAGCGCGTTGCGATGCGCAACAGATCGGCCATCGGGCGGTCGAGCCGTCTCGCCGCGACCAGCCGCTCGAGGGTCGCCTCGCCCGGCTCGCCGCGCCGCAGCGTCAGGACCGGACCCGTCGGCGCCGCTGGCGGAAACAGCACCACCCCTTCGCTGCCGTCGCGCAAGCTGATCGCGACCGCCGGCGATGCCGCCGCCCGCTTGACGAGGCGGCCAACGATCTCCTCGAGATGGGCGCTATCGTGAAACCTTTCCTGCGACGGTTCGATGACGCCCGCACGCTCGACATAAACGGCGTCCGGCCCGTTCACGAACACGGCGTGGATCGAACGGTCGGCCCACAGGCGGTCGATCGGCCCCAGGCCGCAGAGCTCGCCCAGGGCCAGTCGGGCAAGCTGATCGCGCTCGTCGGGCCGCGAGCCGTCGAGCACCGCCGCGATGGCGTCGATCACGACCTTGCGCGGCAGGCCGAACGGATCGCCGGCAAGCCTGGCGCGGATTTTTGCCACCACGTCGGCCACCAGCACTGCGTCGATGTCGCGCGGCGTCACCGTCACCAGACGCGACGGCGGGCCCGCGAACACGGTGTCGCCGACTGCCGGCGGCGGTGCGGCGTCGGCATCGATCCACGACGTCGTCCTGGCCGATGGCTCGCTGGCAAACTGTACGAGCGGGCCGCCGGTGGGCGGGCGGCGCCCGCGATCGCGCTGGCCGAGCAGCTCGGCGACCAGGCGGCGCAGCTCATAGCTTGTGAGCGTCACCCCGCGCGTGCGGAAATAGTTGTGAACGATCTCGCCGATGGCATAGGCGATTTCCGGCGGCGAGCGGCCGTCGCCGAAGGCCGCCGCCATCGCGTCCGCCATCCCGCCCGCGAAGGCGCGCCAGGTCTCCTGCATCAGGCGTGCGCGACCCGCATCGCCGCGCAGGGGGAATGTCTCCTCAAGCGGACGCGCGCGACCATCGGCGTGCGGCCGTTCGAGCACGGAATTCAGGGCGGCTGGGCCCTCATCGAGCCGCTCTCCGCCGTCCATGGCGGTCATCCGACAATCCGATTTATCAAATGACTTCCCACTATTCCCGCACTCTAAAGCACATTCCGTCCAGCTGGAATCAGCTGGACGGAATGTGCCCTGTGCAACCCAGATCTCCCGTGCGCGCGATTCCGATCAGATGGAACCGCGCGCGGTTCCATCTGATCGGAATCCGCTCTAGACGCCGGTTTCGCGGGAACTCCATGGGAAACGATGCACACCCCCCTTGTCGGCGGAGTTGGCGGCCGAGTTGACGCTTGTCTTTCCGGGTCCGGCCAGTATGGTCGCGCGCCGACTCGATCGGCGTGGTGAAGAGTGAGGGTCCCATGATGCGTCTGGCACTGACGCCGTTATTCGTCGCCATCTCTTTCATGTTCGCAGGAGCGACTGCCGCCATGGACAAGGAAAACACGCTCTATATCGACCTCAAGGATGGCCGCGTGGTCATCGAGATGCGTCCCGATCTGGCGCCCAAGCACGTGGCACAGATCAAGAAGCTCGCGCGCGAGGGCAAGTATGACGGCGTCGTGTTCCATCGCGTGATCGAGGGCTTCATGGCCCAGACCGGCGATCCGACCGGCACCGGCTCGGGCGGCATGGGCGAGACGCTGAAGTCCGAATTCTCCAAGGAGCCGCATGTGCG
Source organism: Rhodospirillales bacterium (assembly GCA_009377525.1). Classification (GTDB taxonomy): domain Bacteria; phylum Pseudomonadota; class Alphaproteobacteria; order Reyranellales; family Reyranellaceae; genus Reyranella. Next base: position 38,359 of record WHTW01000044.1, on the reverse strand, counting down.
TGGCTCGGTGTCGATGGCGCGCACCAGCGACCCCAACAGCGCGCGCAGCCAGTTCTTCATCGTGTTCAAGGATTCGAACTTCCTCGACGGCCAGTACACGGTGTGGGGCAAGGTTACGTCGGGCATGGAGTTCGTCGACAAGATCAAGCGCGGCCAGGGCCAGTCGGGCTCGGTGCCGCCGCCGCCCGACAAGATGATCAAGGTCCAGGTCGCGGCCGACGCGAAGGACTGACCCCCTCCGGCGCTTCGCGCCACCTCCCCCATGTGATGGGCTGTCGTATTCACACATCTCAAAGGATGCCTCTCGCAAGCGAAAGAGCCAGCCAAAAAACCGAGTCTTTTCAATGCCCGCGGTCGAGCTGACGAAGCCAATTGCTTCAGAGAGGTCACCAGGCAAGTCATTGATACAGAATCGCTTTTTGAGATGTGTGAATCCGATAGCATGTGATGGGGGAGGCAGGGAGGGGACGTCGCCTTATTCCCTGGTGACGGTGTGGAAAGTCTTGGAGATGATCTGCCAGCGACCGTCCACCTTCAGCAGCGTCAGATAATCGGTGAAGTAGCGCGGCGGCAGCTGGCATTCGACCTTGGCGATCGCCGTGGTCGGGCCGGAGAAGTCGATCGACACGATGCGGTCGGCGCGCGTGCTGCCCTTGGCCTTACCGGACGGCCGGCCTTCCACCATCTCGAACCATTCGCCACGCGGCCAGTCGCTGGCCTTGCCGTCGCCGCCTGCGGCGTACAGATGCGAGGCGGGATGGAACGCCTCGCCGAGCTTCTTGGTGTCGCCTTCGTAGAGGCCGTCGAAATAGACCTGCAGCACCTTCTCGACCGCCGAGACTTCCGAGCTCATCGCCTTTCCTCCGTGTTCAGATCGGCCCGTTCGGGCTGACCAGGATCTTGCCGTTGCGCCCGCCCTTGTCGGCGTGCGCGAGTGCATCCTTGATATTCTCGATCGGATAGACCGTGTCCACCGGCGCGGAAAGCTTGCCCGCCATCACCTGCCCGCCGAGGTCGGCGTAGATCGCGCGGATCTGCTCGGGGCTGCGCCGGGCGAGGAAGCGGCCCAGCATGAAGCCGGTGAGCCGCACGCCGCGATAGATGAAGTTGTTGCGCGTCACCTTCGGGTCCTCGCCGCTCATCGAGCCGTAGTGGACCAGCGTGCCGTCCGTCGCGATGCAGTCGGCCAGGCGGCCGGTGGCCGCGCCGCCGATCGCCTCGACGCCCAGCATGATCCTGGCGTCGCCCGTCGCCTCGCCGACCTGCCGTGCCAGGTCGCTGCTGTCGACGACCACGATGTCGGCGCCGAGCGCCTTCAGTTCGCCGGCGAGGTCGGCGCGGCGCACGACATTGACCGTGCGCAGGCCGCGCTGCTTGGCCAGCACGATCAGCAGCCGGCCGACGGCGGAGTTGGCGACGTTCTGGATCACCCAGTCGCCCGGCTTGAGGTCGACGAAGTCCGACAGCATGAGCTGTGCAGTCGGCGGGTTGATGCGCACCATCGCCGCCTGCTTGAGGTCGATGCCGGCCGGCAGCGGGATCGCGTCGTCACCCTTCACCTTGCGGCGCTGCGCCCAGTTCTCGCGCTGCAGGTTGATGACGAGGTCATCCTTCCTGACGTGCGTCACGGCCGAGCCGACGGCCGCGACACGGCCGACGCACTCCGCGCCGGGCGTCGCCGGCAGCGGCGGCTTCAGCCGGTAGCTGCCGCGGCAGAACCACATGTCGGCCGGGTTGATGGGGAACGCCAGCACGTCGAACACGACTTCGTCGGCCGCGGGCTCGCCGACATCGGCCACGTCGGCGCAGCGCGCGACCTCCCAGGGCGGTCCATAGCGGTCGATCAGGACCTGCTTCATGTAATTCCTCCCTCTTAATGGAGCGCGGACCTGGAGGTCCGCGCTCCGCATGAGTGACGGGCCGCTTTGTTGGCCCGTCGATTGCTTATATTGTGATTCGACAGAGGGTGAAATGCCGGATGGCGGCCAAGGCATTTGACGAGATGAATTCAGGCGCGGCGGACTCAGTCCGCGCGCCCTATCGCGCCGTCGCCAACTGGCTGGCGCAGACCTCGCCTGAGAAGGTCGCGGCGACGCGGCACGAGGTCGACGTCTTCTATCGCCGCCACGGCATCACCTTCGGCGCCTACGGCGCCGTCGACGGTGCGGAAACGACGATCCCCTTCGACATCATCCCGCGAGTCATCGCCTGGGACGAATGGGAGCACCTGCACAGGGGGCTGGTCCAGCGCGTGCGCGCGCTCAACGCCTTCCTGGCCGACGCCTACAGCGAGCGCGAGATCTGCCGCGCCGGCGTCATCCCCGAGCAGCAGGTGCTGATGAACGCCGAGTTCGTCGCCATGGCGCAGGGGCTGGAGCTGCCAGGCGGCGTGCACGCCCACATCGCCGGCATCGACCTGGTGCGTGTCGGCGAGAAGGATTTCTATGTCCTCGAGGACAACGTGCGCACGCCGTCGGGCGTGTCCTATGTCCTCGAGAATCGCGAAGTGATGATGCGGCTCGCGCCCGAGCTGTTCTCGGCGATGCGCGTGCTACCGGTCGCCGACTACACCGAGGAGCTGCTGGCGACCCTGCGCTCGGTGTCGTTCAGCGACGACGCCGCACCCAACGTCGTGCTGCTGACGCCGGGCCACTACAACAGCGCCTATTTCGAGCATGCCTTCCTGGCCGACGAGATGGGCATCGAGCTGGTCAAGGGCTCGGACCTGTTTGTCGACGAAGGCCGTGTCTACATGCGCACGCCGCGCGGGCCGCAGCGCGTCGACGTGATCTACCGGCGCGTCGACGACGCCTTCCTCGACCCGCTGGCGATGCGGCCGGATTCCTTTCTCGGCGTCGCGGGCCTGCTGGGCGCGCTGCGCGCCGGCCGCGTCAACATCGTCAATGCGCTGGGCAACGGTGTGGCCGACGACAAGTCGACCTACACCTACGTGCCGGAGATGGTGCGCTTCTATCTCGGCGAGGAGCCGATCCTGAACAATGTGCCGACCTGGCGCTGCGATCGCGCCGACGACTTCAAGTACGTGCTCGAGCGCCTCCCCGAGCTGGTCGTCAAGGAGATCCACAGTTCGGGCGGCAAGGGCATGCTGGTCGGCCCGACCTCGAGCAAGGCCGAGATCGAGGAATTCGCCACGCTGCTCAAGGCGCGGCCCGACAACTACATCGCCCAGCCGACGCTCGCGCTCTCGACCTGCCCGACCTTCGTCGGACAAGGCGTGGCGCCGCGCCATGTCGATCTCCGCCCCTTCGTGCTGTCGGGCCGCAAGACCACCATCATCCCCGGCGGGCTCACGCGCGTGGCCCTGAAGGAGGGCTCGCTGGTCGTCAATTCGAGCCAGGGCGGCGGTACCAAGGACACCTGGGTGCTGGCGCCGGGCGCGGCGGCAAATGGTTAGGGCACATTCATGCTCTTTCGGACCGCGCGCTTCCAGCGCGCTCATGAGCGAGCCGGAGGCTCGCGGTCCGGAAGATCATGCGCGCGCGTACCGCCGATGCTGAGCAGCACCGCCAAGAACATCCACTGGATGGGCCGGTACCTGCAGCGCGCCAAATCGACGGCGCGGCTGATCGAGGCGACGCAGCGCATGGCCCTGCAGTCGCGCGGCGAGGAGGCCGCCGGGGTGGCGGCGATCTTCGGCATGGAGGACGAGTTCCGGCAGAGGCAGCAGCAATCGAGCGGCCGGCTGGCGAGCCTCATCGACTTTCTGGTGATCGACGAGAACAACCCCTCCTCGCTGGTGAGCTCGATCGGCGCGGCGCGGCGCAACGCCCGCGAAGAGCGCAACAACATCACGGTCGACGTATGGGAGAGCCTGAACGGCCTGTGGCTGGAGCTCAGCGAGCGCCTGCGCGGCAACCGCGCCCTGCTCGACCGCGGCGCTCTGATCGAATCGGTGAAGAAGCAGGCGGTCATGATCTTCGGCGCCGCACAGGTGACGCTGCTGCGCGACGAGGCCTACAACTTCCTGCAGCTCGGTGCCTTCCTCGAGCGCGCCGACAACACCGCGCGCATCCTCGACGTGAAGTTCCACCTGCTGCGGCCGGACGGCGATCCGCACGCCGACGGCCTCGACTACTTCGCCTGGTCGGAGGTGCTGGCCTGCATCGGCGCGGTGCGCACCTACCGGCGCATCTATCGCAGCGCCCTCGATCCCATGAAGGTCGCCGAGCTGATGATGCTGCGCCGCGACGTGCCGCGCTCGGTGCATCACTGCCTGTGGATGGTCGATCTCAGCATGAGCGAACTGGCCGATGCCTATGGCGCGCGCGGCGAGGCCGACCGGCTGGCCGGCGAGCTGCACGCCCGCCTGCGCTACGCCCGCATCGACCAGGTGTTCGAGATGGGCCTCAACAAGTTCCTGGGCGGCGTGCGCGGCGACATCGCCACCCTGTCCGACGAAATCGGCCGCCAGTTCCTGCTGGATTGAGCGAACCATGCGCCTTTCCGTCCATCACGCCACGCGCTTCGAGTTCGACCAGCCCTCGGGCCATTCGATCCACGACGTGCGGCTGACGCCCAAGCCCGCGAGCGGCCAGCGCGTGATCTCGTGGCGGATCGACGGGCCGGGTAAGCGCTCCGAATGGCTCGACGGCCACGGCAACCAGGTCACGACCCTCTCGATGGCGCAGCAGCACGATCGCGTGGAGATCGTGGTCCACGGCATCTACGAATACATCGGCGGCGACCAATGGCTGCGCTATGCCGAGACGCCGACCCTGCCGGCGCCGTTCTGGCTACGCAACACGGGCCTGGCGCGTCATGACACGAGCTTCGATCCGTTGATCGAGGGCCTTGCCGAACGGGCCGGCGAACCTACCAAGCGCGTGGAAGTCCTGCACGAGCTCATGAAGCGCGTCTGTCAGCGCATAACCTACAAGACCGGCGTCTCGACCGTGGACACGACTGCCGCCGAGGCGCTGGCCCGCGGCGCCGGCGTGGCGCAGGACCAGGCTCACGTCTTCATCGCCGCCTGCCGTCGCTTGGGCGTGCCGGCGCGCTATGTCAGCGGCTATCTGCGCAACGACGATCCCGAGCTGCATGTCGGCCGCACCAGCCACTCCTGGGCCGAAGCCTGGGTGCCGGGCATCGAATGGGTGGGCTTCGACCCGGCCAACGACATGAGCCCGCGCGGCGACAGCCTCCGGGTCGCCGTCGGCCTCGACTACCGCGACGCAGCGCCGGTGAGCGGCCGGCGTGTAGGTTTCGGCGATGCCAAGATGAGCGTCGAGGCGTCGATCAGGCTGATTGAGTAGCCAAGCTCAGGCGTCGACCAGACCGAGGCGCTTCTCGATTCGATCGAGTCGGCTATCGATACGGTCCATTCGTGCAGAATGAGCGGCCAGATCAACGTGGATGCCGGCCAGCTCAACATGGACTTGCGCGAGATTGGTCTCGACTGAGCTCACGCGCACGACAAGCTCATCGAGCTTTCCCTCGACCCGCTGAAGGCTCGCGCGCATGTCGCGCAGGAGCGTCAGAACAAGGTTGTCCGATTGGTCGGCCATGACTCAATAAAAATAGGTTGCGACAGGAATACGGTCAAATCTTGAGCACAAAGCCTTAGCGGGAATACGGCACGAACCTACCAGAAATAGCGGTAGCAGCAGCTTCGTTGCTTGCGGAAACAGAGGTCCACCAGTACTTTCGCGCGCCTTTTCAACGCCTGAAAGGAGGCGCCGCCGCCATGGCCTTCATTGCCGATCGTCTGAGCCGCATCAAGCCCTCTCCGACCAATGCCGCGCAAGGCAAGTTCCTGGAGATGAAAGCGGCCGGCAAAGACGTGATCGGCCTGGCCGCCGGCGAGCCCGACTTCCCGACGCCCGACCACATCAAGGAAGCGGCGATCAAAGCGATCCACGCCAACGACACCAAGTACACCGCCGTGCCCGGCACGCCAGCGCTGCGCCAGGCGATCTGCGCCAAGATGAAGCGCGACCACGGGCTCGACTACAAGCCGTCGCAGACCGTCGTCACCTCGGGCGGCAAGCAGATCATCTTCAACGCCATGCTCGCCACCCTGAACCCGGGCGACGAGGTGATCATCCCCGCGCCCTACTGGGTGTCGTATCCCGAGATGGTGCTGTTCGGCGACGGCACGCCGGTCATCGTGCAGTGCCTGGAGTCGAGCGGCTTCAAGCTGCGCCCCGAGGATCTCGAGCGCGCCATCACGCCCAAGACCAAGTGGCTGATCCTGAACTCGCCCAGCAACCCGACCGGTGCGGCCTACACCCGCGCCGACCTGCGGGCACTGTGCGACGTGCTGCTGCGTCATCCGCAGGTCCATGTCCTGACCGACGACATGTACGAGAAGCTGGTCTACGACGACTTCGTGTTCGCGACGCCGGCCGAGGTCGAGCCCAAGCTCTATGACCGCACGCTCACCATGAACGGCGTGTCGAAGGCCTACAACATGACGGGCTGGCGCATCGGCTACGCCGCCGGCCCGCAGAAGCTGATCGACGCCATGATCACCGTCCAGTCGCAGAGCACGTCGAACGCCAGCTCGATCAGCCAGGCAGCGTCAGTGGCGGCGCTGAACGGCCCGACCGACTTCATTCCGAAGAACGTCGCCGTCTTCAAGCAGCGCCGCGACCTCATCGTCTCGATGCTGAACCAGGCCAGGGGGCTGAAGTGCCCGCGTCCCGAGGGCGCGTTCTACGTCTATCCGTCGTGCGCCGGCGCGATCGGCAAGAAGACGCCGGACGGCAAGACGATCGAGAACGACACCGACTTCGTGAACTATCTGCTCGAGGCCGAGGGTCTCTCGGTCGTGCAGGGCTCGGCCTTCGGCCAGGCCCCGGCCTTCCGCATCTCCTACGCCACGGCGACGGATCTTCTCGAAGAAGCTGGCCGTCGCATCCAGCGCGCCTGCGGTGCGCTGAGCTAGACGGCTAGAAAGCGTTCATCTGGAGCGCGGCCCCTTGAGCCCGCTCAGAGACTCAGGGTCGTGATGCGGACCTGGAGGTCCGCACTTCAGCTGATGCAATCTTCGACGTCTACGCAATCATCAAGTGAACCGCTCCCAGGCTGACTGGCGCGAGATGCCGAGCGCAGTGCCGATGTGCGCCCAACTCACGCCGCGCGAGCGCAGCACGTCGACGACCCATTGGAGCTGATTGCCTTTGCCCTGGATCGTCTCCTCGATCGGTTGAAGGCGCTCCAAAAGACGTTCGGTCGGCACGTCGTCGGCAGAAAGCTTCGGAGAGGGTCCCGAGCGACCGGCGATGACGTCGTTGCACGCGCTCACGCACTCATCGCAGATGAAGATGCTTCCATAACCTGAGATGAGCTTCTTCACCGCATGCTGCGCCTTGAAGCAGAAGGAGCAGTGAACGGCCGGCGGCGGCAAAGTTGCGCCTGCTGTTGTCTGTGCCCGGGCACGACGGTCGAGTTCGGCCCAGGCCGCACCGGTAGCAGCCGGAACCTGCTCTGCTTTTTTCGTACTTGTCTTCGGCATTGGGACCCTTTCCTTGTCAGGATAGTCCTGACTGTCAGGTAAGTCCTGACGTTGGTCAAGAGGCTTCTTGACTCCGTTCAGGCCACCAAAGAGAGCACCAGACTGGGTACCTGTCCCTTGCCGGAACGTGACCCAGACGATCACCAACTTTCAGGAGCAGCGTAACGTCCATACATTGGCGAAAGAAAATCTGCTGCGCTTCTTCGGCACCTCACACGCCGAACATGCGGCGCATCTCGCCGGTCACGCCTAATCAAGCTGTCACAACCGCCGTCACCGCCGCCGGCAGGAGGATTTCGAAGCAGGCGCCGCCCTCGGCGTGGTTGCTGGCCGAGATCGAGCCGTCCATCTCCTCGACGATGCGCCTGCAGATGCGCAGGCCGAGTCCGGTGCCCTTGCCGCGTGCCTTGGTGGTAACGAAGCCCACGAACAGGCGCGACAGCACGTCTGGTGCGATGCCCGATCCCGAATCCTCGACGGCGATGCGCACCAGCGGCCGACCTTCCCGCTCGACGGTGCTGGCAGCGATGGAAATAGTGCGGCTGCCGGCATCGCGTGCATTGTTGATCAGGTTGACCAGCACCTGCTCGAGCCTGCCGACGTGGCCCATGACGGCGGGCAGGTCGGCGGGCAGCGACGCCGACAGCGTCGCCTGCTGCTGTCGCAGACCATGGGCCGTCAGATCGACCGCTCCCTGCACGGCTTCGGCGACCTGGAACGGAACCGGATCATTGCCGGTGCCGGCGCCGCGCACGAAGGCCCTGAGGTCGCCGACGATGCGCGTGGCGCGCTCGACCTGGTGGGCGATGCGCTCGAGCTTGGTGGCCATGAACTCCGGATCGACGGCATTGCCGCGCTCGGCAGCCTCCGACAGCTCGTCCCTGGCGGTATGGCAGGCGAGGTCGATCACCTGCAGCGGCTGGCTGATCTCGTGGGCGACCGTGGCCGCCATTTCGCCGACGGTGGTGAGACGCTCGGCGGCGAACAGGGCGTGCTCGGCTTCGCGCCGCTCGGTGTCGTCGACGCCAAGGAAAACGATCTGGCGCACCACCCCCGATGAATCGAGGATCGGGCTTGCCGTCAGGCTGAACAGCCGTTGCCGGTCCGACGCATCGACGAGCGAGCGCGTGTACTTCACCGGGCTTGTCTGCTCGCCGGCCAGCCATTGGCGGTACACCTCCATGTCGAGGGCGGTGCCGACGGTCTCGGTGACCGGCCGGCCGAGCAGGTCGTCTTCGGTCACGCCGTGGATGTTCAAGACCTCGCGGTTGACCACGATGACCCTGAGATCGCGGTCGGTCAGCATCACGCCGGCGCCGATCGATTCGACGATCGAACGCAAATACCCCATCTCCTCGGCGAGCCGGCGTTCCAGCCGGACGCGGTCCTCGATGTCGCGCACGATGGCGACAATGAGCGACTTGCCGTCCGTGCCCCACACTTTGCGGCAGTTGGCCTCGACGTGCCTTCTCTCACCGCCGACCGTGACGATGCGATATCGCAACTGCAAGAGCTTCGGTTGACCACCGGTGAGGCTTTCGCGGACGGTGGCGATGACCCGCGCCTTGTCCTCGTCGGCGATATGGTCGAACGCATCGGCGCCGACCATCTTGAGGCCCCACCGATCCATCGCAGCCGCATTGGCGAAGACGATGCGGTTGCTGCGCGGCTTGACCTTGAGCACGACGTCGCTCAGCGAATCGAGCAGGGCCTGGTACTCGGCACGGGCGTGCTCGACTTCGGCCATCTGCCGTTCCAGCCGTGCGGTGAGCTCGACCCGCTCGGTGACATCGCGCATCACGCCGACGGCCGCCACTTGCTGGCCGGGACCGCCCGGCGGCCGACGATAGCGGCATTCCATGTGCCGGATCGATCCATCGGCGCGCCTGATGCGCAGATTGATATGACGCACTGCTTCGTCCCTCGATCGCAGGTGAGCGCGGGCGGCGGCGTTGGCGCGCCGCAGGTCCTCGGCCTCCAGGAAATCGGCAAAGCGCATGCCGACGACGTCTGCGGCCGGCACTTCCAGCAAATCGATGGCAGCGGCGCTGGCGAACGTGAAGACGCCCTTTGAATCGAGCGCGTAGACCATGTCCGAGAGCGAATCGACCAGTGATTGATGGTCGGCCCGGGCGCGCTCGATCTCGAGCTCCTTGTTCTTGAGATCGGTGACATCGACCCGCAGGCCCACCGTGCCGCCGCTGCTGGTGCCCTTCTCCATCCACTCGATCCAGCGGCCGCCCGGCGCCGGCCGCAGGTGCCGTACGCCCTTGGAGCGAAAGCGCGCGATCCACTCTTTGGCCCCTTCGACCCGCACCACTACTCTGGCGTCGAGGTCGCGCTCGGTTTCGTAGGCCATCTGGCTGTAGTCTTGCCGATGGCGCCGGCCTCGGCGATGTGGGGCGCGATGGAAGCCGCGGCCTTGTTGAACATCACCAGCCGCTCGTCCTTGTCGTAGAGCACGACGCCTGCCGGCAGCGCATCGATGGTTTCCTGAAGCAGGTCGCGCGCGTGCTCGATCTCCATCTCGCGCTTCTTGAGGTCGGTGACGTCGACCCTGAGACCGACCGTCCGGCCGGACGGCGTCGCCTTCTCCGACCATTCGAACCAGCGTTCGCCGACCGCCTGGCGCATGATCCACCGGCCCTTGCTGCGGAAACGCGCGATCCATTCCTCGGCCGTGTTCTCGAGCGGCGCGCCGAACTCCCGCGACAGCTTGGCGGTTTCCCGCGCCAGTTCGTCGTAACTGATGCCGATGACCCCAGGCCGTTTCAGCACCGGCGTCGAGGCGATGGCGGCGGCATTGAACATCACCAGCCGTTCGTTCCGGTCGTAGACCACGACGCCCGCCGGCAGGCTGTCGATCGTCTCCTGCAGGAGGTCGCGCGCCTCTCCGGTCGCCTGCCACTGCCGCTGGTGCTCCATCGCAGCGCGACCGACCAGCAGGATCAGGACCAGGCCAGCGGAGACGAAGCCCGCCGTGCTGAGCGTCAGCACCAGGAGCGCCCAGCCGTAGTCGTCGACCAGCTTGCCGATCAGCGCATCCACGCTGCGCGCGTCCGCAGCACTCGCCGAGTTGAATCGGCCAAGCAGGACGATCGCCTTGCCCAGCGTCGCCCGGTCGAGCAGGCGGCTCGGCGGGTCGAACGCCTTGATCTCGCCCTTGAGCAGGTCGTGCATCGCAGCGGCCTCGGCGCAGATCGCCGGCTGGCGCGCGACGTCCGATGACACCCCGTTGGCCTGGCCGCAGGCCTCCGCCAGCGCAGCCTCGAACCGCGCCCACGCCTTGCGCAACGCGGCCTCGGCCTCGGCAGGCTGAAGCTGGTCGTAGGTCATGAGATGGACGGAATGCATCAACTGCCGCGTGCTCTGGTCGAGCGCCAGCAGGTCGGCCGTCCTGTGTCGGGTGTAGCCTGCCTCGGTGGCATGCAACGACAGCGCGATGCTGGCCATGGATGTCGCACAGCACACGAGACCGACCGCGCCGGCCGCCGTTGCCCAGACGACACCGCGTGTGCCGAGCGCCAACCTGGCTTGGTCAGGAAACGAACGTATGAGGTCGAAAAGCTGCATGAGCTTCGGCCGGGCGATTGCTGCCGGACCGCGCAGCCGGACCGTTGACACTATAGAAGCCCCCTGCTCCGGTCGAGAAACCAGAGATACAAACTCTGGTGCACCGGCGTCGAAGGGTCACCTCTTTATGGTTCCGTTGTGGATGTATTGCCATTGCGGTGAAAATAGATGCCGGCACTACCGCAATGGCTCCATGTACTTGCATGCTGCGAAAACCGGACTGATGCCGGAAGCCCCACTCCAACCGGCGGACTGATGCTGCATGAGCTGGTCCACTCGCGTGCAAGGTGAGGAGGACGGCTTGGCGGAAGAATCTTCCCCCGGCCGCGCATTGACTCCCCCAAGCCGGGGTGAAACGATTTCCAAGACAAGGCTTCGCTCCGGACGTGTTCGGTAGCGACCACCGTCCGGAGCTTTCATGCGCATGCGAACGCGCGGAAGGGAGGACGTTGTCATGAACGACATCAAATCCGAGACCATCCCTGGAGGCAGACCAGGCAGCGGCGCGCACCGCGTGGTGGCGCTGTGCGGGCCGTATCTCTCGGGCAAGACCAGCCTGCTCGAGAGCATCCTCTACGCCACGGGGGCCATCGGTCGGCGCGGCTCGACGCGCGCAGGCACCTCCATCGGCGACGGTGCCGCCGAGTCGCGCAAGCGCGGCATGGGCACCGAGATCAACGTTGCCTCGGTCGACTATCTCGGCGATCAGTGGACTTTCCTCGACGTCCCGGGCTCGATTGAATTCCAGTACGATGCCGTCGCAGCGCTCGCCGTGTGCGACGCGGCCGTGCTGGTCTGCGAGCCCTCGCCCGAACGTGTCGTGGCGTTGACGCCGCTGTTGAAGTTCATCGAAGACCATCACATCCCCCACATCATCTTCGTCAACAAGATCGATTCCGCCGAGGTCCGCGTGCGCGACATGCTAGCCTCCCTGCAGGGCGTGTCGTCGCGCAAGCTGGTGCTGCGCCAGGTCCCGATCCGCCGGCCGACCAACGACGGCGGCGAGGAGACGGTGGGCTACGTCGACCTCGTCAGCGAGCGCGCCTACCGCTACAAGACGAGCGGCGCCTCCGACCTGATCGAGATGCCGGCCGAGATCCTGCCGCGCGAGGCCGAGGCCCGCCGCGAGATGCTGGAGACGCTCTCGGAGTTTGACGATACGCTGCTCGAGCAGCTCATCGAGGATGTGGCGCCCGAGAAGTCGCTGATCTACCGCGACCTGCATGACGAGTTCGGCGCTGACCTGATCGTACCCGTGCTGCTGGGCGCCGGCGACCGCGAGAACGGCGTGCGCCGTCTCCTGAAAGCGCTGCGCCATGACACGCCGTTCGTCGCCGAGACCGCCAAGCGGCGCTCGCTGCCGTCCAACGGCGTGGCCATGGCCGAGTGCTTCAAGGTCCTGCACCAGAGCCATGCCGGCAAGCTCTCGCTCTGCCGCGTCTGGTCGGGCAGCCTGGTCGAGGGCCAGAGCGTCGGCGGCCAGCGCATCGGCACCCTGCTGCGGCCGTTCGGCCAGCGCCTCGACAAGATCAGCGAGGCCAAGGCTGGCGAAATCGTGGCGCTGGCCAAGGTCGAGGCGTTGTCGGGCGGCGAGTCGCTGGCGGCCGCGGGCACCGCTGCGACCGAAGACTTCCCCAAGGCCGAGGCGCCGGTGTTCGCCCTGTCGCTCAAGGCCAAGAACCGCAACGATGAGGTCAAGCTCTCCGGCGCCCTGCACAAGATCGTCGAGGAAGACCCATCGCTTTCCTTCGAGGCGCGCGGCGAGACCCACGAGCTCCTGCTCAAGGGCCAGGGCGAGATGCACCTGAAGGTCGCGGTCGACAAGCTCGCCGGCCGCTACAACGTCGCGGTCGACACCGAGACGCCGCGCGTGGCCTACCGCGAGACCATCCAGGGCGGCTGCCAGCAGCACGCCCGCTACAAGCGCCAGACCGGCGGTCACGGCCAGTTCGCCGACATCAAGGTCGAGATCAAGCCTCTGCCGCGCGGTTCGGGCTTCCGCTTCGTCGACAAGATCGTGGGCGGCGTGGTGCCGCGCAACTTCATCCCGGCCGTCGAGGAAGGCCTGATCGACTACCTCAAGGAGGGCCCGCTCGGCCAGCCCGTGGTCGACCTCGAGGTCACGCTGTTCGACGGCCAGTACCACTCCGTCGACAGCTCGGAAATGTCGTTCAAGATGGCCGCGCGCATCGCCATGAGCGAGGCCATGCCCAAGTGCAAGCCGGTGCTGCTGGAGCCCATCCTCAAGGTGACGGTGGCGGCGCCCAACGACGCCACGCCGCGCATCCAGCGCCTGATCTCCGGCCGCCGCGGCCAGCTCCTGGGCTACGACGCGCGCGAGGGCTGGAGCGGCTGGGACGAGGTGTCGGCGCTGATGCCAGAGGCCGAGATCGCCGACATGATCGTCGAGATCCGTTCGGTCACCCAGGGCGTGGGCACCTTCCGCACCGAGTTCGACCATCTGCAGGAGCTGGTCGGACGCACCGCCGAGCGCATCGTCGAGGAGTCCAAGAAGCGCGCCGCCTGAAGCGCACGGGACACCTTGGATCAACGGGCACATCCCGTCCGGCCGAGTCCAGCCGGGCGGGGCGTGCTTTTTGAGCACTTGCCACTTCGAGGTGGAAACGGCCGGCGCCATCGCCGATACAGGGCCGGCCGACTTTCCTGCTTGAAGGACGATCCAGGTCATCCAGCTTGCCTTCGACCCGGGTGAACAGGCGAGCTTCGATATCGACTGCATGCAGGGCGCCGCCGGATCCGAGACGCATACAGCCGATCGCCTTTGGCGACGAGGCCGGGACAGCCCGCCACCGAGGGCTTGGCGGGCATATGATGCAGCAGCTCATGGACATCGTGACGCTGGAAGCCCTCGGACGGGACGGCCAGCGGCTCACGCGGTTCAAGGCAGCGCCGGCCCGCTTCGAGCTGGGGGGCGGACCGGCTGTCGCCGCGCCCGGCCCAGTCCACGAGTTGGAAGGCGAAGTCCGTTGCCGCAAAACCACGGCCGACGACGCCGTGGACGTCACCCGCCTGTTCTATGACTGCTATCGCTATTCGTACTTCAACGAGCAGATCTACTGCCCCGAAGCGCTGGCCGGGATGATGGCCAAGGGCGACATCGACTGTATCGTCGCCGAGCTCCCAAATGGCCGGTTGATCGGCCACATGGCGCTGATCCATCACCCCGACCGCCCTCGCGCCATCGAATTCGGCATGGCGGCCACCAATCCTTCCCATCGTGGTCACGGAGTCCTGGCCAAGCTCCAGCATGTCGCCAACGACGAATTCGTACGCTCCGGCAAGATCGTCCGCTTTGGCGGCGCAGTGACAGCGCGCACGCCGTCTCGCAGAAGACCAGCATTCACAACGGCAACACCGAAGTCGGATTGATGCTGGGGCGGTTCCTGCCGAGGACTTCTCCAGCCTGGAGGCGACCTCGCAGGGCCGAGGCACCATCGTCTACATGGCAGCGCTGCTGGGGAGCCGCTCGCCGCCTCGGCTCGTGCTGCCAGCCGGGCACGAGGCCTTCATCACCCGTCTTTACGAGCGATGCCTCATACCCTTGTTCCCGATACGGCCGGGCCAGCCGGTCAGGAACACACCGACGTCACCGTATCTGTCCGTCCCAAGGTCGGGACGGTGCGCGCATCGGTGCTTCGCATCGGAACCGACCTGGCGGAGCGGACGAAGGCCCTGATGCATGCGGCGCAACAGAGTCGCACGGAAGTCGGCCAGCTGTTCCTGCCGCTTGGCGACCCTGCGCTGGCCGGCGCGGTGGCGGCCCTTGAACGGCTCGGCTGGTTCGTCACCGGCGTGATGCCCGAGGGAAATCCGGCCGGCGACGTGCTGCTGATGCACTGGTTGAACGGATGGGCGATGGACTACGACGCCATCGCGATGGCGCGCGAGGAAGGACGCTGGCTGGTGGCCGAGGTGCGCGTCCGCGATCCGGAGTGCCGATGAGGCTGCGACGCCCGCATCGGGAGTCCAGCCGGACGGAATGCTCTGGGTCACAAAGCAGTGAGGGCGGCTTCTTTGGACCGCGTTCCTTGTCCAGAATGACTGTTTGGATGGTTCCACGGGAGATGGATCTCATGGTCAACAGAAGGTCCATGATGGTCGGCGGCCTGGCGATGGCCACCGCGCCGTCATTAGCCCGCATCGCGCAAGCCCAGTCTGGGAAGCCGATGCTGGTGTTCGTCGGGCACGAACTTTGAGGCGGCTGCAAGATCTGGCGTGCCCAGTCTGAGCCTGACTTCAAGAAATCCGATGCCAGCAAGAAACTCGACTATCGGGTGGTGCATCCTGCCGACCTGTCGCTGATCCTCAAGGAAGAGAACTGGCCGGCGGACTCCCGCTGGATCCGGACCGCGTTCCTGGACAGCGACGAAGGCAAGGCCCGCCCTGATGCGACGCCGCGCTTCATCCTCGCCCAGGACGGCAAGGTCATTCTTGCAGTCACCGGCAATGCCGGCTGGAAGGACAAGATGTGGCCCAAGATCCTGGAAGTTACCGGGACCAAGGCCTGATCAGCGGACGTATCTCCCCCGCCTCATGTTCCTCTCCCCCTAGCGGGCCCCTAGCGGAGGAGAGGAACATGAATAGTTGATTGTGGAGCGACGCCGCCCGCTTTTCCTCGTTGGAAGCTTGGATCATATTGGCCTCGTGGAGCGTTTCCGCGGGAGATCTCGTGGAGCGTTTCCGCGGGAGATGAAGTCGTATGGCCCTGAGCCGTTTCTTGATGGCGGCCCTGGCGATGGCCGCCGCGATGCTGTGCGTACCCGTCGTCGAAGCGCAACCCCCCGCCGCCACCCAAAGCGCGCGGCCCGTCCTGATCCTCGTCTGTCACGACCAGTCGGAGCCGTGCAAGACGTGGCGCAGCCAGTGGCAGCCTTTGTTCGCCGCCTCCCCCGCCTACAAGATGATCGACATCCGGACCATCAACGCGCCCACGGCCACCGCGATGATGCAGCCCGCCGCCTGGCCCGCCGATCTGCGGTGGCTGCTCGACACCTTCCTGACGAGCCGGCAAGGTGCGTGGGAGGAATATGAAACGCCGCGCTTCTTCCTGCTGCAGAATGGCCAGGTCACGGCCAGCACCGCCGGCAACAACGGCTGGCGCCACTTCATGTGGCCGACGATTCTCGACGTGACGAACACCAAGCCCTAGCCACCCGGAGGCTGCCATGGCCAACGAGCTGTTCCGCAGTCAACTCGCCTCCTACGCGTCGGTGCATCGCGACTGGCGCAACAAGGCCACCCACTTCGTGGGCATCCCGGTCATCGTCTTCTCGCTGCTGCTGATCCTCTCGCTATGGCGCTTCGAGGTCGGCGACCGGCAGTGGACGATGTCGCTCGCCATCGCCATCGTGGCGGTGCTGGGCTGGATGGCGCTCGACCTCGGCATCGGCATCGCCATGGCCCTGATCATGGCCGTCACCTGGTACGCCGCCGAGGCCTTCGCCGGCGCGCTGGGCTCGGCTCAGGCCGTGTGGATCGCCTTCATCGTCCTGTTCGTCGGCGGCTGGGTGCTGCAGTTCCTCGGCCATCACTACGAGGGCAAGCGGCCGGCGCTGATCGACAACATCTTCCAGGCCTTCATCGGGCCGATGTTCCTGGTCGCCGAAGCCATGGTGGTGATGGGCCAGCGCCGCGATCTTGCCGACGCCATGGCCGAAGGTGATGTCACGGCGCGGTGAGCAGGGTTGATTTGCCGGCGTGCGGTGGCGGCGCCAGATAGAACCGGGGCGTAGAGGAGTTCTACTCATGTTGATCAAGCGCAGACACGGCTGGGAATTGGGCGAAAACCAGGCAACACCCGAAAGCGTCTATCTGCAGCGCCGCTCGCTGGTGAAGGCCATGGGGCTGGGCGCCGCGTCGCTCGCCCTGCCGGCCATCGCGTCGGCCCAGGACAAAGACAAGAACAAGGACCCGTCGGCCGCGCTCTACCCGGCCAAGCGCAGCGACAAGTACGGCGTGCCCACGCCGATGACCGCCGAGCGGCTGGCCACGACCTACAACAACTTCTACGAGTTCGGCACCGACAAGAGCATCTGGCGCGACGCCCAGAAGCTCGAAGTCCGCCCCTGGACCATCAAGGTCGGCGGCATGGTCGAGAAACCGTTCGAGATCGGCATCGACGATCTTCTGGCCAGGGTGCAGCTCCAAGAGCGCGTCTACCGCCATCGTTGCGTCGAGACATGGTCGATGATCGTGCCGTGGAGCGGCTTTCCGATGCGCTCCCTGGTCGAGCTGTGCAAGCCGACCAGCGGCGCCAAGTTCGTGGTGATGAAGACGCTCAGCAAGCCGTCGGTGATGCGCGAGCAGCGCGACCTGCTCTATCCCTGGCCCTACACCGAAGGCCTGGCGATGGACGAGGCGATGAACGATCTCACCTTCATCGCCACCGGCCTCTACGGCAAGCCGATCCACAAGCAGAATGGCGCGCCGCTGCGCCTGGTGGCGCCGTGGAAGTACGGCTTCAAGAACGTGAAGTCGATCGTCTCGGTCGAGTTCACCGACAAGCGGCCGGTGTCGTTCTGGGAGAAGCTGCAGGCGAGCGAGTACGGCTTCTGGGCCAACGTGAACCCACAGGTGCCGCATCCGCGCTGGAGCCAAGCGACCGAGAAGCCGCTGGGCAGCGACGAGCGCATCCCGACGCTGCTCTACAACGGCTACGGCGAGTTCGTGGCCGGGCTCTACGCCGACCGCAAAGCGGAAAAGCTCTTCATGTAAGGTAGCCGCCTGCCTTTGCCTCACCGCGCCGGCCCGCGCTAAAACGGACCATCAGCACGCGAGGCCAAGGGAGGATTTTCAGTGAAGCTGTACCGCCGTTCCGTGCTTGCGGGTGCTGCCGCCCTGTCGGCGTCGCCAAAAGCATTCGCACAGGCGTATCCCGGCAAGCCGATCAAGATCGTCGTGCCCTTCGCCGCCGGCAGCGCCACCGACCTCACGGCGCGCGGGCTGGGCGCCAAGCTGCAGGGCATCCTGAAGCAGCCGGTGTTGATCGACGACAAGCCCGGCGCCAGCGGCCAACTCGGCGCGTCCGCCGTCGCGACGGCTCCGGCCGACGGCTACACGCTGCTGATGGGCACCAACACGACCAACGCGGCCAATCCGGCGCTGTTCAAGAAGCTGAGCTATAATCCCGAGAAGGATTTCGTGCCGATCATGCGCTGCGTCACCGGCGTCAACGTGCTTGTGGTCAACAACGACCTGCCGATCAAGTCGGTGGCCGATCTGATCGACTACGCCAAGAAGAACCCGGCCAAATTGAACTACGCCGAGGCCAGCGCCTCGCAGCGGCTGTCGGCCGAGATGTTCAACAAGATGGCCGGCGTGAGGATCGAGCGCGTGCCTTACAAGGCAAGCCCTCAGGCGCTGGGCGACGTCATCTCCGGCCAGGTCCAGGTCATGTTCCCCGACCTGCCGCAAGGGTTGGCCCAGGTCGATGCTGGCAAGGTGCGTGGGCTCGGCA
Source organism: Rhodospirillales bacterium (assembly GCA_009377525.1). Classification (GTDB taxonomy): domain Bacteria; phylum Pseudomonadota; class Alphaproteobacteria; order Reyranellales; family Reyranellaceae; genus Reyranella. Next base: position 19,832 of record WHTW01000044.1, on the reverse strand, counting down.
CGACGGGCGCGCAGCGCACGACGGTGGCGCCCAACCTGCCGGCGATCGCCGAGACCGTGCCGGGCTATGTTCTGGTCTATTGGCTGGCGGTGTTCGCCCCGGCCGGCACGCCTCAGCCGGTCCAGAAGACGCTGGCCGACGCCATTACCGAGGCGCTGAAGGATCCGGCGACCGCCAAGGCCATGACCCAGGGCCGCATGGAGATCTCGCCGCTGCCGCTCGACCAGTTCGCTGCCTACGTCAAGGAACAGACCAAGTGGTGGACGACGGAGATCAAGGCGGCCGGCATCGAACCGGAGTGAAACAATGAGCAAGGTCATCATCGAGAAGAACGGCCCGGTCAAAACCGTGTGGATGAACCGGCCGGAGAAGCGCAACGCGCTCGACAGCGAATTGCTGAAGGAGATGATCGCCGCGCTGCAGGCGCCGGTCGCGGCCGAAGACCGCGTCATGGTGATCCGCGGCAAGGGCGACGTGTTCTGCGCCGGCCTCGACATGGCCGAGCGCAGCAAGTCGGCCGGTGCCGGCGAAGCCAGCGGCATCGAGGTCATGCTGCGCGCCATCGAGCTCTGTCCGCTGCCCGTGGTGGCCGTGGTCCAGGGCGACGCCATCGCTGGCGGCAATGAGCTCGCGCTGCATTGCGATCTGGTGGTGGCGAGCCAGAAGGCGCGCTTCGGCATGTCGCTCGCCCAGGTCGGCCTGGCGCCCAACTGGTTCCTGGCCAAGAAGCTGATGGAGGTGCTGGGCCCGGTGACGACGCGCGAGATGCTGCTGCTCGGCGATCCCTTGCCTTCGACCAAGCTCCATGCGCTCGGCCTGATCGCCCGCTGCGTGCCGGCCGCGGAGCTCGAGGCCGAGGCGACCAAGGTCATCGACCGCCTGGCCGCCAACGCGCCGCTGTCGCTCAAGGCCATGAAGGCGCTGACCGTGCGTCAGCTCGAGTTCCGTGACGCCATCAAGCACGACGACGTGGACGCGCTGGTGCGGGCGGCGATGCAGAGCCAGGACGCGCAGGAGGGCATGAAGGCCCGCCTGGAGAAGCGCACCGCGAAGTTCCAGGGCAAGTGACGTGGCGCTGCGCCTGCGCCTCGACAAGCCGTGGCGGCCGCTGACGGCGGAAGTCGTCGATCGCCTGCCGGGTCAGCTCGGCGTCTACCAGATCGCCGACGCCAAGGGCACGATCGTCTATATCGGCCAGGCCGGCGCGCGGTCGGCCTTCGGCCTGCGCAGCGAGCTGCAGCGCGAAGCGAGCCAGCGCACCTTGGGCCATCAGTTCCGTGTCGAGGTCAACCAGCAGTACCGCACGCGCTGGTTCGAGCTTCTGATGGTGCATCAGGCTGATCACGGCAGCCTGCCCATCGACAACGCCAAGAACCCGCCGCCTGCGCTCGGCAGGCTGAGCCCGAACTGACGAGGCAACCATGGATTTCGAGCCCAGCTCCGAACAGCAGATGCTGATCGACCAGGTCCGCCGCTACGTGCGCGAGGAGATCATACCGCTTGAGGCCAAGCTCGATCCCGACGCCTCCGAGCTCGATCCCGCCGACCAAGCCCGGCTGGTCGAGAAGACCAAGGCGATGGGCCTTTACGGCATCGACATCCCCAAGGAGTTCGGCGGGCCTGACATTGACATCGTCACCCGCGTGCTGCTCGCCATCGAGATGGCCCAGCATCGCGCCGGCCTCTACGTGCCCTGCTACGGCACGTTCGGCGGCGCGGGCCTCGCCCAGATCTTCGAGGCCAACGAGGACCAGAAGGAGCGCTACCTCTATCCGACGCTGCGTGGCGAGAAGAAGCCGTTCTTCGGCCTCACCGAGCCGTCGGGCGGCAGCGATCCGGCGCGCGCCATCCAGACGCGCGCCGAGCGCAAGGACAATGGCTGGGTGCTGAACGGCGCCAAGATCTTCATCTCCGGCGCCGACCGGGCGCAGTACGGCATCGTGTTCGCCCGTACCGACGCCTCCAAGGGTCGCGCCGGCATCACCTGCTTCATCATCGATGCCGGCACGCCGGGCTTCCATGTACGGCGCGTCGTGCACACGCTGCGCTCGTCGAGCTACGCCACCGAGCTCGAGTTCAAGGATTGCTGGGTCTCCGACCACCAGGTGCTGGGCGAGGTCAACAAGGGCTTCGCCGTGGCCAATGACCGGCTGACGCGCCAGCGCATCCCCTATGCCGCGGGCTGCATCGGCGTCGCCATCGCCGCCCATGAGATGGCGATCGAATGGGCCAAGATGCGCTCGACCTTCGGCGACAAGCTCGCCAACCGGCAGGCCATCCAGTGGATGCTGGTCGACAATGAGATCGACATCCGCACCGCCCGCCACTTCACGCTCGAGGCCGCCGAGAAGGCGCGCCGTGGGCTCCCCTTCCGCACCGAGGCCGCCATCGCCAAGCTGACGGCGTCGGAGGGTGGCGGCCGCGTCGTCGACCGCTCCATGCAGATCCATGGCGGCATGGGCATGACCAAGGACCTGCCGCTGGAACGCTGGTATCGCGAGATGCGCATCCGCCGCGTCGGCGAAGGGCCGAGCGAGGTGCAGCGCATGGTGATCGCGCGCGAGATCCTGGGCAGCAGCCTGCGATGAGCAAGCCCCTCGCAGGCATCAAGGTCGTCGAGTTCGGCCAGAACCTCGCCGGCCCGTACTGCGGGCAGATCCTGGCCTTTCTCGGCGCCGAGGTCGTCAAGGTCGAGCGGCCCGAGGGCGACGATGCGCGCAAATGGGGCCCGCCGTTCATTGAAGGCGACTCGGTGGGGTTCATCGCCCTCAATCGTGGCAAGAAGTCGATCACCTGCGACCTGGCCAACAAGGCCCAACGCGAGGCGTTGATCGAGCGGATCAGCGCCGCCGACGTCTTCGTGCACAATCTGCGCGCCGACGTGCCGGCCAAGTTCGGCATCGACGGCGCCACGCTGACCAAGCGCTTCCCGCAGCTGATCTATGCCGATCTCGGCGCCTTCGGCCACGTCGGGCCGTGGCGGGAACGGCCGGGCTACGAGCCGATCATCCAGGCGGTGGCCGGGCTGATCTCACTGAACGGCGATCCCTCGGGACCCGAGGCCCGCATCGGCGTTTCCATCATCGATCTGTCGCATGGCATGTGGACGGCGATCGGCGTGCTGGCGGCGATCGCCCGGCGCGCCACCACGGGCCGCGGCAGCCTGGTCAACACCTCGCTGTTCGAGAGCGGCCTCATGTGGGCGTCGAACCACGCCGCGAACTACTCGGTGACCGGCAGGATGGCGGCGCGCCAGGGTACCGGCCATCCGTCGCTGACGCCCTACCAGGCGTTCGAGTGCAGCGATGGCCCCTTGATGATCTGCCCCGGCAACGACCGGCTATGGCGCAAGTTCGCCGAGGCGCTGGGCCATCCCGAATGGCCCGACGAGCCGCGCTTCAAGACCAACGTCGAGCGCATGCAGCACCGCGACCTGCTGCTCGGCATGATCGCCGACATCATGAAGCACAAGAGCCGCGACTACTGGTCGGGCAAGCTCGATGCGCTAGGCGTGCCCAACGGGCCGCTCAATACCGTCCCGCAGGTCCTGGAACTCGCCCAGGGGGCGGCGCTCGGCATGTTCGCCAAGCCCTACGCCGGCTCAGACGCGCTGTTCCATGGCCTGCCGGTCAGCTTCGACGGCGAACGCGCGGCCAACGTCGCCAAGGCGGCCGAAGATCGGCGAGCACAACGGGAAGGTTTAGTTTTCAGAGAGCGGGCCGGAGGCCCGCGCTCAAGAGAAATCAGCCGGCGAAGCTCAGGCAGTATTCGCGCACGCGCTCGAGCGGAATGCGGGCGTGGCTTTGCACGATGATGAACTTGCCGCCGGGATCGGTGCCGTTGGGCAGCTTGACCAGCCGCTCGAAATCGTCGGCGCCCCAGACGCAGGACTGTTCGGAGAACAGGTGCACGCTGGCGCCATAGCAGGTATTCCATTCGACGTGATAGTCGAACAGGTTGCCCCGCAGCTCGGCGACGCTGGTGTAGAGCGAATATTCGGTCCACGGCACGCGCATCGGCCGACGCATCTTCCACGACATCAAGGCCTTGGTGGACGAACCCTGCGAGCCGTTGCGCATGTAGTTCAGCGTCTGGGCGGCGAGGTCGCCATGCAGCAGGTTGGGTGTCACCGACAGGCCATGGCCCTTGGCGTCGTAGTAGGTGCCGACCACCTCGGTGACGTTGCGCCACCAGTCATGGTGGACCTTGGGCTCCCAGCGCGACAGGCCACGACCGTCGTCGACGAAGGTCCGGGAATCGAAGTCGCCGACGCAGCAGACGTCGGAATCGAGCGTCAGGTAGCCGCCGAAGCCCAGCATCACCGGCACCTGCAGCTTGACGATCTGCTGCCGATACCAGCCGGTCATCAGATAGAAGCTGCTGAACAGCCGGAAGAAGTCCGACTCGGGCCGGACCGACACGTTGATGTTGGGAAAGCGCGGCAAGCTGGTGCGCAGCAAATGCGTGTCGGTGCCGGGCGAAACGATCAGCAGTTCGAAGGGCTTGCTGTCGCGCCAATGCTTGGCCAGGGACTCGATCAGAAGACCCGCGCGCTCCAAGTCACCCCGGCGCGTGATCTTGCGCAGAGCCAGGGGGAGGATGGCTTGGCGGACTTCGGAGAACATCGTCTTGGTTGGGCTCTGAAAATACATGTGGGGTGGGAAGCCTTCCACATCAATTGCTTGGGCAACCTGTGGGGCATGACCTACCAGCGGCAGAACGTCCCAACCAAATACGCGGGAAAGACCGCTTCAGCCTCAGGGAATCAAGTTGCCCAAAAAAGACGCCGGGCCAAAAGGCCCGGCGAGTCAAACAGGGAGGCTTCACGTCTGGGAGACGTGGGATCATGAGGATCCCGAGTTTCGAACGCGAAAAGCAGTGAACCGTTCGTGTCGAAAACCTGCTTTGAAAATAGTCTTCGCATTGCACATGGGTAGGGGGGAATTTCCGGCAACTGGCATGCGGTGGACGCATGCCTTTCATCGGCTATGCAATCCTGCAGGTCTGACCTTCAGAATCGTGTCTCCGCGACCTTCCGCAAAAGGAAATCGCGGAACACGGCGATGCGCTTGGAGTGCCGCAATTCCTCAGGATAGGTGAAATACACATCGGTCGTGCGGACATTGAGCTCCGGCAGGACCATGTCGATCTTGGTCGACTCGCGCGCCAGGTAGTCGGGCAGCGAAGCTATCCCCAGGCCGGATTCGACGGCGCGGAAGATGCCGTAGGTGTTGTTAACGCGCAGCACGACAATGCGGGCCGCCTGATCAGGGTTGCCTTCTCGCAGCAGCCAATTAACGTCCTGCACAGGCGCGCGCGCATCCTCGCCGAAGATGATCAGCCGGTGCTGGTCGAGCTCGTCGACCGATTTGGGTTTGCCGTATTTCTGGATGTAGCTGTGCGCGGCGTAGACGTGGCTACGCACGGTCAGCAGGTGCCGCTGCACCAGGCCGGGCTGGCGCGGCATCATCATGCGGATGGCCACGTCGGCCTCGCGCATGCCGAGATCGAGCTCGTTGTCCGACAGCACGAGGCTGACATCGATCTCGGGATAGGTGGTGATGAACTCGTGCATCTGCGCGGTCAGCCAGGTCGAGCCGAAGCCCACCGTGGCGTGGATCTTGAGGCGGCCGGCCGGCTTGTCCTGGTTGGCGCGTAGCAGCGCCTCGGCGGTGTTGACCTTGGCCGCCATGTCGCGGGCGGTGCGGTACAGCAACTCGCCCTGCTCGGTGAGGATCAGGCCGCGCGCATGGCGGTGGAACAGCATGACGCCAAGCTGCTCTTCGAGCGCGCCGATCTGGCGCGAGATGGCCGACTGGCTGAGTTTCAGTGATTCGCCGGCGTGAGTGAAGCTTCCCGCGTCAGCTACGGCCTGGAAGATCCGCAGCTTGTCCCAGTCCATGACATCGCCTCCCTGAGGCCTTTGGCACTTCGTGCCAAAGGCCCGTTTCGCGCTTTGCCGCCGCTTGCTACTCCGCGGCTTGCGCGAGGCGGGCTTCCTGGCCCGCCAACCATTTCTCCGCCTCCAGCGCCGCCATGCAGCCGGTGCCGGCCGCCGTCACGGCCTGACGGAAGATCTTGTCCTGCACGTCGCCCGCCGCGTAGACGCCTTCGACGTCGGTGGCGGTCGAATCGGGCTTGGTGATGAGATAGCCTTCGCTGTCCATGGCGAGCTTGCCCTTGACCAGCTCGGTGTTGGGCGAGTGGCCGATGGCGATGAACACGCCGTCGGTCGCGAACTCCCTCTCCGCCCCGGTCTTGACGTTGCGCACGTGCACGCCCTTGACCAGCGGCGCGGGCTTGGCCTCGCCCAGTATCTCCTGCAGCGTGTGATCCCACAGCACCGTGACCTTGGGGTTCTTGAACAGACGGTCCTGAAGGATCTTCTCGGCCCGGAACGCATCGCGCCGGTGGATCAGCGTCACCTTCGACGCGTGGTGGGTGAGATAGAGTGCCTCCTCGACGGCGGTGTTGCCGCCGCCGACCACGACCACCTCCTTGCCGCGGAAGAAGAAGCCGTCGCAGGTCGCGCAGGCCGACACGCCGCCGCCACGGAAGGTCTCCTCGGTCGGAATGCCGAGCCACTTCGCCGTGGCGCCGGTCGAGATGATCAATGCATCCGCTTCATAGCGGTCGCCGGAATCGCCCAGGCAGACGAACGGCCGGCGCGACAGATCGACGTCCACGACAGTGTCGAAAAAGAGCTGGGTGCCGACATGCTCGGCCTGCTTCTGCATCTGCTCCATCAGCCAGGGGCCCTGGATGACGTCGGCGAAGCCCGGGTAGTTCTCCACGTCGGTGGTGATGGTGAGCTGACCGCCCGGCTGGATCCCCTGGACCAGCATGGGCTTCAGGCTGGCGCGGGCGGCATAGATGGCGGCCGTGTAACCAGCCGGTCCCGATCCCAGAATGAGCACTTTGCCCCGATGAGTTGCCGCCATGATCTATCCGCATCCCGCAAACCGCATATCTTCGACATATATGCAAACCTCTCCAGGTATGCACGGGTGTTCTGACATTTGAGCGCAATTGTTCACAGAGACTTGGCCCAAATCCGCAACTTTATTGCGCGTCCGGCATGGTTCTGGCATAGAGCGCGGCCAACGGAGGAAATTGATGGCTCGTGCAAAGCTCGATCGGATCGATCGGCGCATTCTCAGCGACCTGCAGGCAAACGGGCGCATGACCAACGTGGAGCTGGCCGAACGCGCCGGCATATCGGCGCCGCCCTGCCTGCGGCGTGTGCGGGCGCTCGAGCGCGCGGGGATCATCAAGGGTTACCATGCGGAACTCAGCCCCGAGACCCTGGGCTACAGCGTCTCGGTGTTCGCGCTGGTGGGCCTCAACAGCCAGGCCGAGATCGACCTCAAGGCATTCGAGGAACTCATCGCCAAGTGGGACGAGGTCCGCGAATGCCACATGCTGGCGGGTGAAGCCGACTTCCTGCTGAAGATCGTCGCGGAGACCTGGGACGAGTATCAGAAGTTCCTGACCACGCGGCTCACCTCGGCGCCCAATGTCAGCCATGTGAAATCCATGATGGTGTTCCGCACCGCCAAGCAATTGCCCGGGGTGCCGATCTCCGTCGAGTAGAAGGAAGCACCATGGACGGCAGCACCGCCCTCGACGTTACCCCGGAGCGTCTGCGCGAGATCGCCGACGCCTTCGCCCGCAGCGACGTCGACGGCATCGTCAATTCGTTCGCCGAGGACGGCGAGTTCCGCAATGCCCGCGGGCCGCACTACTGGGGCGAGAGCTTCAAGGGCAAGGCGGCGATCAGGAGCTACTTCGAGCCGTTGTTCGCGAGCACAGGCGATGTGAAGTGGAAGCACACCAGCGAACTCATCTGCGGCAACCGAGCTGTCACAGAGTGGCATCGTACGGCGACGCTACGGACCGGCGAGCGTCAGGAATGGCTGGGCTGCGACCTCTATACCTTCCGGCGCGGCCTGATCATCATGAAGGACACGTACATCAAGGTCGTGGTCTGACGCGCTGTCATCCCGCGCGGAGCCGCCCAAAGGGCGGCGTAGTCGAGGGACCTGGTTCTTCGCGACGCGGCAACAGACTGGTAGCTCTGCACAGTGGATTTGCCGGGTTGGGCTTGAGGGCGGCGTACAGGCGGCAGGACCGCTCGGCCCGGCCGCCTGCCACCTGCACGAGCACGGGGCGCGGCTCGATGACGAATGACATGCTTTCCGGCATTGCCGGCGGCGCGCCTTGTGGTCGAGGGCGAGAGCGACCCCCTAATGGTTGAGGCGCCGGCGAATTAGGATAGTTACGCAAGTTTCGCCATTGATTCTCGCCTCCCGGCGTCCTGCCGCCGCCCTCTCGCGCCGCCGCCCCGCCGGAGCGGCCTGGCGCACCGGCTGAGGTGGATCGGATCAACGATGCATAGAGCGACAGACGTCGAACCCTACCGAAAACCGCCGTGCTTGTCAATAACCATGGTCTTGCAATGCAAGGGGGCACCGTCGCGCGTCGATGCCCGCGTTTCGATTCGGCGACTTTTGGCGCTCCACAAGGGGGTCCCTATCGCGGGCCGACGCCGCCGCCATACCAAGGCTTGTGCGGCCCAACCCGACTGCTGGCAGTGCTGTCATCGGCCAGCAGCGACCCGCCTGCCCCGCTTGTGAACCGCCTTATCCTCGATCTCGACTGCCTCCAGGTCAACGCGTCAAAACCCCTGTGCCGAGCTACTAGACCCTCCACTACGCCTCGCTACGTTCGGCTCCGGTCGGGATGACGGGTGTTTTTCGATACGAATCCTCTTGCGGAAACGCTGTGTATCTATAGCCTGACACAAATACACGGTGTTACCGCTTCACAGAGGCTCATATGGCCAACCTGACGCATTCGGCCCGGCTGCTGGTTTCGGACCTCGCCTCGACGATCCTGTTCCTTGTCGTCCTGCTGGTCACCAAGGACCTGATGCTGGCGGTTGCGCTGGGTGTCGGGCTGGGCGTCATCCAGATCGGCTGGATGAAACTGCGCCGCCAGCGCATCGACACCATGCAGTGGCTGAGCATCGGCCTGGTGGTGGTCTCCGGCATCGCCACCATGCTGACCAGCGACCCGCGCTTCGTGATGCTGAAGCCTTCGGTGATCTACGGCATCGTCGGCGCCTACATGCTGCGGCCGGGCTGGATGAACCGCTACATGCCGCCGATCGCCGTGCAGACGGTGCCGGACATCGCCTGGATCTTCGGCTTCGTGTGGGCCGGCCTGATGTTCGGCTCGGCCGTGCTCAACATCGTGCTGGCGCTGACGCTCGACCCGATCAGCTGGTCGGCGATCATGTCGATCTGGGGCATCGCCAGCAAAGTCGCGCTGTTCCTGATCCAGTACGTGACCATGCGCACGATCGGCATGCGGCGCGGCCGCGCCGCCGCGGCGACTTCGGCCTCTACTTGAACTGTACGCCAATTACGCGGGGCGCCAGCCCCGCGACACAGGCAATGCTTACTTGAACTGTACGCCCACGACCTCGTAGGAGCGCGCGCCGCGCGGCGTCTGGACCTCGACGGTGTCGCCAACCGTCTTGCCGATCAGGGCCCGGCCGATCGGCGAGGTCACCGAGATGCGGCCCTTGGCGAGGTCGGCCTCGTAGGGCCCGACGATCTGGTACTTCACCTTCTCGTCGGTGTCCTCGTCGGCGAGCCGCACGGTGGCGCCGAACTTCACGACCTTGCCGGAAAGCTTGCTGAAGTCGATCACCTCGGCGCGCGAGATGATGTTCTCGATCTCGGCGATGCGGCCCTCGATGAAGCCCTGGCGTTCACGCGCGGAGGTATACTCGGCGTTCTCCGAAAGATCGCCATGCTCGCGCGCCGCCGCGATCGCCTTGATGATCGCCGGACGCTCCACGCTTTTCAGCTGCTTCAGTTCGTCCTCGAGACCTTTCAGCCCCTCGGCCGTCGTCGGAACCCGTTCCATTGCCTGATCGTCCTTAATGAATCGTGCGGCGTCAACGCCCAACCCGGCCTGTCAGGCGGCCGAAGGCGCGGGTTGTATTGCGCCTGATTTGGGCTCGGAGGCTAGAAGACGGTCTTGAAGTAGGATTGCAGGGGCGCCACGTCCAATGCTCCTTCACTCAGCGCCGCGATGCCCTCGACGGAGGCCTTGGCGCCGGCGACCGTGGTGTAATAGGCGATCTTGTGCATGAGCGCCGTGCGCCGGAGCGTGAAGCTGTCGGTCAGCGCCGCCGAGCCGTCGACGGTGTTGAAGACGAGCTGGACCTTGCCGTCCTTCATCAGGTCGACGATGTGCGGCCGGCCTTCGAGCACCTTGTTGACGCGCTGCGCCTCGATGCCGTGGCGGCGCAGGAAGTCGGCGGTGCCGCCGGTCGCCACGACCTTGAAGCCGAGATCGACCAGCCGCTTCACCGGCTTCACCATCGCCGCCTTGTCCGGGTCCTTGACCGACACGAAGACCACGCCGTCGACCGGCACCTTGCTGCCCGCGCCGAGCTGCGACTTCGCAAAGGCGCGGCCGAAATCCGAATCCAGCCCCATGACCTCGCCGGTCGAGCGCATCTCGGGACCAAGGATGACGTCTACGCCGGGGAAGCGCGCGAAGGGGAACACCGCTTCCTTGACCGCGATATGCTTGCCCTTGGCCTTCTTGATGGCGAGCGACTTCAGCGACTCACCGGCCATCAGGCGGGCGGCGTACTTGGCGATCGGCTGGCCGGTCGCCTTGGCGACGAACGGCACGGTGCGGCTGGCGCGCGGATTGACCTCCAGGACATAGACCTCGCCGTCCTTCACCGCGTACTGCACGTTCATCAGGCCGACGACCTGCAGGGCCTTGGCCAACGCCTCGGTCTGGCGCTCGATCTCGGCGATGATCTTGGACGGCAGCGAGTAAGGCGGCAGCGAGCAGGCCGAATCGCCGGAATGGATCCCGGCCTCCTCGATGTGCTCCATGATGCCGGCGACGAACACGTTCTGGTTCTTGTCGGCCAGCGCATCGACATCGACCTCGATGGCGTCGCGAAGATAGCAATCGACCAGCACCGGATTGGCGCCCGACACCTTCACGGCGTCGCGCATGTAGCGCTCGGTGCCTTCGCGATCGTAGACGATCTGCATGGCGCGCCCGCCCAGCACGTAGGACGGGCGGATGACCACCGGGTAGCCGATCTTCTCGGCGATCGCGATCGCCTGTTCCTGCGAGGTCGCCGTGCCGTTGTCGGGCTGGCGCAGCTTGAGCTTGTGGATGAGCTGCTGGAAGCGCTCGCGGTCCTCGGCGAGATCGATGGCGTCAGGCGAGGTGCCGAGGATGGGGATGCCGGCAGCTTCAAGCGGCTTCGCAAGCTTGAGCGGCGTCTGGCCGCCGAACTGCACGATCAGGCCCAGAAGCTCGCCCTTGCTGCGCTCGACCTCGACCAGCTCGATCACGTCCTCGGCCGTCAGCGGCTCGAAGTAGAGGCGATCGGCGGTGTCGTAGTCGGTCGAGACGGTCTCGGGATTGCAGTTGACCATGATGGTCTCGTAGCCCGCCTCGCGCAGCGCGTAGACGGCATGGACGCAGCAATAGTCGAACTCGATGCCCTGGCCGATGCGGTTGGGACCGCCGCCCAGGATGATGACCTTGCGCCGGTCGGTCGGCTCGGCCTCGCACTCGGCCGGCCGCAACCCGTCGCCTTCGTAGCAGGAGTAGAGATAGGGAGTGCGCGAGGCGAACTCCGCGGCGCAGGTGTCGATGCGCTTGAACACCGGACGGATACCCATCGCGCGCCGCTTCTTGGCGACGTCGGCCGCCGACCGGCCCGTGAGCTCGCCCAGCCGCTCGTCGGAAAAGCCCTTCTTCTTGAGGTCGATGAACTCTTTGGCGTCCTTCGGCAGGCCCTTGGCGCGCACCTCGGCCTCGATCTTCACCAGCTGCTCGATCTGGCGCAGGAACCACGGCTCGAACTTCGACGCGTGCGCGATCTCCTCGACCGACAGGCCGCAACGGAAGGCCTGGGCGATCACCAGCACGCGGTCGGGCGTGGGACGCGCCAGCGCGCCGACGACGGCGCTCTTGTCGGGCGCGCCCTTGATCTCGATCTCGTTGAGGCCGGTCAGGCCGGTCTCCATCGAGCGCAGCGCCTTCTGCAGCGATTCCTGGAAGGTCCGGCCGATCGACATCGCCTCGCCCACGCTCTTCATCGAGGTGGTCAGCAGAGCCTCGGCGCCGGGAAACTTCTCGAAGGCGAAACGCGGCATCTTGGTGACGACGTAGTCGATCGTCGGCTCGAACGAGGCCGGCGTCGTGCCGGTGATGTCATTCAATAGCTCGTCGAGCGTGTAGCCGACGGCGAGCCGCGCCGCCACCTTGGCGATCGGGAAGCCCGTCGCCTTGGAGGCGAGCGCCGACGAGCGCGACACGCGAGGGTTCATCTCGATCACGACCATGCGGCCGGTCTCGGGATCGACCGCGAACTGCACGTTCGATCCGCCGGTATCGACGCCGATCTCGCGCAGGCACGCGATCGAGGCGTCGCGCATGATCTGGTATTCCTTGTCGGTGAGCGTCAGCGCCGGCGCGACCGTCACCGAATCGCCGGTGTGGATGCCCATCGGATCGACGTTCTCGATCGAGCAGATGATGATGCAGTTGTCGCGTTTGTCGCGAACGACCTCCATCTCGTACTCTTTCCAGCCCAGCACCGATTCCTCGACCAGCACCTCGCCGACCGGCGAGGCGTCGATGCCGCCCTGCACGATGTCGAAATATTCGTCACGGTTGTAGGCGATGCCGCCGCCGGTGCCGCCGAGCGTGAAGGACGGCCGGATGATGGCGGGCAGGCCGACATGGTCGAGCGCGTTGATCGCCTCCTCGCGATTGTGCACGACCTCGCTCTTGGGGCATTCCAGCCCGATCTTGGTCATGGCCTCGCGGAACAGCAGACGATCCTCGGCCTTGTCGATCGCCTCGGCTTTGGCGCCTATAAGCTCGACCTTGAACTTCTTGAGACGGCCGTCACGGTGCAACGCCATCGCCGTGTTGAGCGCGGTCTGGCCGCCCATGGTCGGCAGGACGGCGTCGGGCTTCTCCTTCTCGATGATGCGCGCGACCATGTCGGGCGTAATCGGCTCGACGTAAGTGGCATCGGCCAGGCCCGGGTCGGTCATGATCGTGGCCGGGTTGGAGTTCACCAGGATGACGCGATAGCCCTCGTCCTTCAGCGCCTTGCAGGCCTGCACGCCCGAATAGTCGAACTCGCAGGCTTGGCCGATGACGATCGGCCCCGCGCCGATCACGAGGATGCTCTTGATGTCGGTACGCTTGGGCATTCGGTTACTTCTTGCCCTTGCTCTTGTCGATCATGTCGACGAAGCGATCGAACAGGTAGTGGCTGTCGGTCGGGCCGGGCGAGGCTTCGGGATGGTATTGCACCGAGAAGGCCGGCTTGTCTGTGCAGCGCAGGCCCTCGTTGACGCCGTCGAACAGCGAGACGTGCGTCACCTCGGCGTTCTTGGGCAGCGATTCAGGAATGACGCAGAAGCCGTGGTTCTGCGAGGTGATTTCGACCTTGCCGGTGGTCAGGTCCTTGACCGGCTGGTTGGCGCCGCGATGGCCGCGCTCCATCTTGCGTGTCTTGCCGCCGATGGTCAGCGCGAGCAGCTGATGGCCGAGGCAGATGCCGAACAGCGGCACCTTCTTGTCGAGGACGCCCTCGATGGCGGGTACGGTGTAACTCACCGTTGCCGCGGGATCGCCCGGGCCGTTGGACAGGAACACACCATCGGGCTTGTGGCGCAGGATGTCCTCGGCGGTCGCCGTCGCCGGCACTACCGTAACCTTGCAGCCGGCATTGGCCAGGCAGCGCAGAATGTTGCGCTTGGCGCCGTAGTCGACGGCGACGATGTGGTACTTGGCCTTGCCGAGCTTGCCGTAGCCCTTGCCCAGCGCCCACTTGGTCTCGTCCCACTGGTAGGTCTGCTTGGTCGTGACCTCAATGGCGAGATCCATGCCGTCGAGGCCCGGCCAGTCTTGCGCGATCTTGCGCATCTTGGGGATGTCGAACTCGCCGTCGGGCGCATGCACGACCACGCCGTTGGGCGGGCCCTTGTCGCGGATCCGCCGCGTGATGGCGCGGGTATCGATATCGCAGATACCAGGCAGATGGTGGCTCTTCAGCCAGTCGTCCAGCGGCTTGGTGGAGCGCCAGTTGGCAGGCTCGGTGATGTCACCGCGCAGCACGACGCCGCGTGCCGCCGGCGTGATGGTCTCGATGTCCTCGAGGTTGGTGCCGACGTTGCCGATATGGGGAAAGGTGAAGGTGATGATCTGCCCGGCGTAGGAAGGATCGGTGATGATCTCCTGATAGCCGGTCATGGAGGTGTTGAAGCAGACCTCGCCCACTGCGTGGCGGGCAGCACCCACTCCCTTGCCCCAAAACACCGCGCCATCGGCCAGCACCAGCGCGGCCGTGGCCCAACGCGGCGCGGCGTCAGTCGCGCCGGCGGTCTTGAGGTTTGCCATAATGAATTTCCGCTCTTTCGGCCCGCCCGACCTCGCCCGGGGAGGCGACCTGCGAGCCGCGCGGGTTGTAACCAAGCGGTCGCACAGGGTCAAGACACTGCCGGTCGCTAATTCACAAGTGTTTTCAATAACTTATTTGCTTTGCCAACAGCGTCGCAGCCGATTACTTTCCGCCCTTCAATCGATCGGGACCAAACCATGCTGCGCGACAATCTGAACGAGGCGCTGAAGGAGGCCATGCGCGCCCGCGACATGACCACCGTGGGCGCCGTCCGGCTGATCCTGGCCAAGCTCAAGGAAGTGGATATCGCGGCCCGCACCGAGGCGAGCCGCGAGGGCGTGGCCGACGACCGTATCCTGTCCATGCTCCAGGGCATGATCAAACAGCGCAACGAATCGGTGGTGCTCTACGAGAAGGGCAACCGGCCCGAGCTCGCCGAGAAGGAAAAGGCCGAGATCGCCGTTATCGAGCGCTTCCTGCCCAAGCAGATGGACGAGGCCGCCGTGGCGGCCGCCGTCGCCGAGGCCATGGCCTCGACCGGCGCCAAGACGGTCAAAGACATGGGCGGCGTGATGGCGGCGCTGAAGGCCAAGTACGCCGGGCAAATGGACTTCGCCAAGGCGTCGGCGGCGGTCAAGAAGGCTCTGGCCGGGTAGCTCCTCGGCACGGCGGGCCGATGCATGCACTGCAGTCACCGCGGCCCACGAGGGATTTCCGCAATTAGCGCAATTCCCGCAACCGACTCTTGAGAGGGAGTTGTGGTTGGGGAAAGTCGAAGCCCCTACTGGTTGAGCCGCTGTCGAATTCGGATAGTTACGCAAGTTTCGCAACGGCTTTCGCTGCAATGGGGCAGCCGCCCGCCGCGTCGAAGAGCGGGACGCGCGAGCGGCAATTCCCCACTCGCGACAGGTTGACGGATCAGACGATGCATAGAGCGACAATGTCGGCAGACCCTAGCACAAACTCCAGCACTGATCAATAACTATAGTATTTTTTCGTACCGTAGAGGCATCGAAGAGAATCGTGCCGTCAGTGACAGCACGACACACCGAGTTCAGGGTCTTTCCCCCCGTCAGCCCGGCATATCGGCACGATCCCCGTTATCCCGAGCCCGGTATCAACCGAACTCTACATTCGGTGTCAGCCGCACTTTACACTGCACCATGGCCTTCCCCCCGGGCTTCCTCGACGAACTGCGCGCGCGCCTCAGCCTGTCCGAGGTCGTCGGCCGCAAAGTCTCGCTGAAGCGCAAGTCGGGCGCGGAGTACGCCGGCCTCTGCCCGTTCCACAACGAGAAGACGCCGTCCTTCACGGTCAACGACAAGAAGGGTTTCTTCCACTGCTTCGGCTGCGGGGCGCATGGCGACGCCGTGGGCTTCGTCATGAAGACCGAGGGATTGTCGTTCCCCGAATCGGTCGAGAAGCTCGCGCGCGACGTTGGCCTGCCGGTTCCACGCGCTACGCCAGTCGAGCGCGAGCGGGCCGAGCGCGTCTCGACGTTGCAGCAGGTCGTCGAAGAGGCCGCGCGCTGGTTCCAGAAGCAGCTCCGCCTGCCGGTCGGACGGCAGGGCCTGGATTACCTGCGCGGCCGCGGCCTCGAGGACTCGACCATCGACGATTTCCGCCTGGGATTCGCGCCGGATTCGCGTGACGGCCTGCTGGCGCACCTCAAGCGCGAGAACGTGCCGATCGACAAGATCGTCGAGGCAGGACTCGCCATTCAACCGGACGACAATCGCGAGCCCTACGACCGCTTCCGCGGCCGCGTGATGTTTCCCATCAACGACCGACGCGGCCGGGTGATCGCCTTCGGCGGGCGCGTCATGGGCGCCGGCGAGCCGAAATACCTGAACTCGCCCGAAACGCCGCTGTTCCACAAGGGCGCCAACCTCTACTGCCTCGACCGCGCGCGCGAGGCCGCCACCAAGGACCGGCCGGTCATCGTCGCTGAAGGCTACATGGACGTGATCGCCCTGCACGGTGCAGGCTTCACCGGCGCGGTGGCGCCGCTCGGCACGGCGCTCACCGAAGGCCAGTTCGCCGAGGTGTGGAAGCTCGCCGACGAGCCCTACCTTTGCTTCGACGGCGACAACGCCGGCCGGCGTGCCGCCAGCCGCGCCGCCGAGCGCGCCCTGCCGCTCCTGCGCGCCGGCAAGAGCCTGCGCTTTCTCGCGCTGCCGGCGGGCGAGGATCCCGACAGCCTGATCCGCAGCCGCGGCGCCGATGCGATCCGCCGCAGTCTCGACCTGGCGCAGCCCCTGTCGGACGTGGTCTGGAGCATGGAGACCGAGGGCAAGCCCACCGACACGCCCGAGCGCCGCGCCAGCCTGCAGCGCGCCATCGAGCAGCGGGTGGCCGAGATCGCGGATCCGGTCGTGCGGGACTTCTACCGGACCGAGATGCGCAGCCGGCTCGGCCGCCTGCGCCGGCCGGAAGGGCAACCCTGGCAGCGGGGGCAGCGAAGGAGCTTCCGCGGCCCCGGACCCGACCCGGCGCCTTTTGCCGCGGGCTCGGCGGCCCGCCGGGCCGGAATCGACATGGACGGTTCCCGGCAGGAACGGGCGCTACTGGGGGCCCTGCTGGAACGGCCGGCGCTTTTGCACGTCCTGGCCGAGGACGTGGCCGCCCTGCCGATCGCCAGCCCCGAGCTCGCCCGCCTGCGCAGCGGCCTTCTGGACGCCCTGTCCTTGGTGTCCGAGGGGATCGACCCGGCGGCCGAGGAGGCCCTGGTGGAAGGGTCCGATACCCCCCTTGAAGCCCGGCTGATCGAGGAGCATCTGGAGCGCTCCGGCCTGGGCCGGCTGGCTGCCGCGGCCCGGGTCCGGGCCCGGGAGGCCTTCCGGGTGGATCCGGCCGACGAGGACGGCTGGGTCGGCCAGTGGCGCCGGATGGCCCGCCATCTCAGCCAGCTTACGGCCGAGCCGGAGGAGCTGAAACGGGCCGAGGAGGCCCTGGCTGAGGACATGAACGAGGAGAATCTCCGCCGTCTGGAGGCAATTCTGGATCGAATACGGCGGGAAAGCATCGAATCGGGGACGGGATAGCCGGGCTGCCGCCAAATCAATGCAGTAACCTCTATCGCTGCTTGAAGTTAAGTCCCATATAGTAGAAGGGTAGTTTGCGGGGCCGCCCTCTCCGCCTCCCCTTCTCGCAGCCAAATCCACGGCCCAACGGCCGTTTTAATAGTTTGTGCACCTTAAGGACCAAGAATGGCGACCAAGACAGCGCCCGTTGCCCAGCCTGAAGCCACCGACGCCCGCGAAGAGGGGCCCGACGCCCCGCTGCTCGACACCCTTGGCGCCGAGCTCAAGAAGCTCGTCCAGAAGGGCAAGGAACGCGGCTACGTCACCTACGACGAGCTGAATGCGGCCCTGCCGCCCGATGAAGTGTCCTCCGAGCAGATCGAGGACACCATGGCGATGCTGTCGGAAGCCGGCGTCAACGTGGTCGAGGCCGAGGAGCAGGAAGAGACCCCGGCCGCCACCCCGGCGGAACCGGCCAAGACCGCCGTGGTCGCCGCCGAAGCGACGGGCGAGGACGAGGAACTCGGCCGCACCGACGATCCCGTGCGCATGTACCTGCGCGAGATGGGCAGCGTCGAGCTGTTGAGCCGCGAGGGCGAGATCGAGATCGCCAAGCGCATCGAGGCCGGCCAGGACAAGATGATCGGCGGCATCTGCGAGAGCCCGATGACGATCATGGCGCTGCTGATGTGGCGCGACGCGATCAACGAAGGCCGCATCCTGCTGCGCGACGTCATCGACCTCGAGGCGACCCAGGGCGGCGCGCCCGGCGAGGGCAAGGGCGTCATGGCGACCCCGGCTCCGGTGCCGGCCATTCCGCGCCCGGCGATGCCCAGGCTGGTGCGACCGGCGCCGCCGCCGCAGGCCAATGGCGAGGCCGGCGCCGAAGGCGCCGTCGAGGGCGGCGAGGACGACGACGAGAACGCGCTGTCGCTGTCGGCGCTGGAAGAGAAGCTCAAGCCCGAAGTGCTGCGCACGCTGACGCGCATCGCCAAGGTCTATGTCGAGATGTCGAAGGTGCAGAACCGGCGCCTGTCGACCTTGAGCCGCGGCCAGAAGCCCAGCGCCGAGTTCGAGAAGAGCTACGAGAAGCACCGCAAGAAGATCGTCGAGCTGGTGCGCACGGTGCACATCAACGCCCACCGCATCGAGCAGCTCAAGCTCTCGCTCTACGACCTCAACCGCAAGCTGATGATGCTGGAAGGCAAGCTGCTCAGGCTGGCCGAGGGCTTCCGCATCCCGCGCCAGGACTTCCTCGACAACTACCTGACGCACGAGATCGATCCCAACTGGCTCGACAAGGTCGGCAAGCTCTCGGGCAAGGGCTGGAAGGACTTCGCCAAGAAGAGGGCAAATGACGTCGAGAAGCTGCGCGCCGAGATCAAGGCGATCTCCGACATCGCGGGCGCGCCGATCTTCGAGTTCCGCCGCATGTGCAAGACCGTGCAGGACGGCGAGCGCGAGATGATGCGTGCCAAGAAGGAGATGATCGAGGCCAACCTGCGGCTCGTGATCTCCATTGCCAAGAAGTACACCAACCGCGGCCTGCAGTTCCTCGACCTGATCCAGGAAGGCAACATCGGCCTCATGAAGGCGGTTGACAAGTTCGAGTACCGCCGCGGTTACAAGTTCTCGACCTACGCCACGTGGTGGATCCGTCAGGCCATCACCCGCTCGATCGCCGACCAGGCGCGCACCATCCGCATCCCGGTGCACATGATCGAGACCATCAACAAGCTGGTCCGCACCAGCCGCCAGATGCTGCACGAGATCGGCCGCGAGCCGCAGCCCGAGGAGCTGGCCGAGAAGCTCGGCATGCCTCTGGAGAAGGTGCGCAAGGTGCTGAAGATCGCCAAGGAGCCGATCAGCCTCGAGACGCCGATCGGCGACGAGGAGGATAGCCATCTGGGCGACTTCATCGAGGACAAGAACGCGGTCATTCCGCTGGAGGCCGCGATCCAGGGCAATCTGCGCGAGAGCACCACGCGCGTGCTGGCGACGCTCACGCCGCGCGAAGAGCGCGTGCTGCGCATGCGCTTCGGCATCGGCATGAACACCGACCATACTCTTGAAGAGGTCGGCCAGCAGTTCTCGGTGACCCGCGAGCGCATTCGCCAGATCGAGGCCAAGGCACTGCGCAAGCTCAAGCACCCAAGCCGCTCGCGCATGCTGCGCAGCTTCCTCGATCAGGGCTGAGCGAAGAAGATCATCGCGGGAAAGCCGGGCAGTGCCCGGCTTTTTCTTTGTCGGCTTGAGTCATTCCTCCCCAGCGAAGCTGGCTGTCGTATTCACAGATCTCAGTTGCGAGGGAGAGAGAAGCTCGATTCTCTGTC